>NZ_CP026100.1:600000-900000 GCF_003722335.1 Caulobacter flavus | reverse complement strand
CCGGGCACCGGCCTGTCGGGCGGCCAGCAGCAGCGCCTGGTCATCGCCCGCGCCATCGCCGTGTCGCCCGAAGTGATCCTGATGGACGAGCCCTGCTCGGCGCTGGACCCGATCGCCACGGCCAAGATCGAGGAACTGATCGACGAACTGCGCAGCCAGTTCTGCATCGTCATCGTCACCCACTCGATGGCCCAGGCCGCCCGCGTCTCGCAGAAGACGGCCTTCTTCCACCTGGGCAAGCTGGTCGAGAGCGGCCCGACCGAGGAGATGTTCACCAATCCTCGCGACAGCCGCACCCAGGACTACATCACCGGCCGCTTCGGCTAAGCGGGAGGGGACGAAGGACATGACCGAGCATACCGTCAAATCCTACGGCGAAGAGCTGAACCACCTGACGGCCGAGGTCACCCGCATGGGCGGCCTGGCCGAGGCCCAGGTGGCCGACGCCATCGAGTGCATCAGCCGCCGCGACGCCACCCTGGCCCAGGCCGTGGTCGGCCGCGACGAGCGCCTCGACACGCTGCAGACCGAGATCGAGCGCAAGGCCTTCCGCCTGATCGCCCTGCGCCAGCCGATGGCCGTGGACCTGCGTCACGCCGTCGCCGCCCTGAAGATCTCGATGAGCCTGGAGCGCTGCGGCGACCTGGCCAAGAACATCGGCAAGCGCGCGCTGATCCTCAACGACGCCGAACCGATGAGCGCCCTGACCCGCTCGATCGAGCGCATGGGCCGCCTGGTGCAGAGCCGCCTGAAGGACGTGCTCGACGCCTACACCGCCCTCGACGTGCAGCGCGCCATCAACGTCTGGAGCAGCGACGAGGAAGTCGACGAGCACTACAACTCGATCTTCCGCGAACTGCTGACCTACATGATGGGCGATCCGCGCACGATCAACGCGTGCACGCACCTGCTGTTCGTCGCCAAGAACCTCGAGCGCATCGGCGATCACGCCACCAACATCGCCGAGATCATCCACTTCGAGCTGACGGGCGAGGAGATCATCTCCCAGCGTCCCAAGCTCGACGTCGTCGCTCAGTAAGCTTTCGGGAGGCCTGTAGAAGTGACTCCGTACGTTCTGGTGGTCGAGGACGAGGACGCCCTGGCCACCCTGCTTCACTACAATCTCGACAAGGAGGGCTACCAGGTCGCGGTAGCCTCCGACGGCGAGGAAGCCCTGACCCTGGCCAGCGAGCGCGCGCCCGACCTGGTCATCCTCGACTGGATGCTGCCCAAGGTCTCGGGCATCGAGGTCTGCCGCCGCCTGCGCGGCCGCACCGACACCCGCAACGTGCCGATCATCATGCTGACGGCGCGCGGCGAGGAGAGCGACCGCATTCGCGGCCTGGACACCGGCGCCGACGACTACGTGGTCAAGCCGTTCTCGATGGTCGAGCTGACCGCCCGGGTCCGCGCCGTGATGCGCCGCATCCGTCCGGCCCTGGCCGACGACCGCATCACGGTCGGCGACATCGTCATCGACCGGGTCGCCCACCGCGTGAAGCGCCAGGGCAAGGAAGTGCACCTGGGCCCCACCGAGTTCCGCCTGCTCGACTACCTGATGCAGCACCCGGGCCGGGTGTTCAGCCGCGAACAGCTGCTGGACGCCGTCTGGGGCTCTGACGTCTATGTCGAGGCCCGCACCGTGGACGTCCACATCGGCCGCCTGCGCAAGGCGCTGAACGGCTCCACCGAAGCCGACCCCATCCGCACCGTCCGCTCGGCCGGCTACTCGCTGGACGTCGAGGCGGCCTGATAATCCCTCTCTCTGAGAGAGAGGGAGGGGCCCATGGCGAAGCCATGGGAGGGTGAGAGGTAACAAACTCACCGGATAGGGCGCGGCCCCTAAGCCACCCGTCATCCCGGAAAGCGCGTAGCGCTTCTCCGGGACCCAGGGGGACTGGATCCTGTGGTGAGTCTGGGCGGCCTTGGACGCTTCAGCGGCGGCCACTGGATCCCGGCTCTTCGCTTCGCTACGGCCGGGATGACGGTTGATTGGGGAGGGAGGTATTCGCCAACGATGAAACCTCTCACCCTCCCACCGCTGCGCGGCGGGCCCCTCCCTCTCTCAAAGAGAGAGGGTCAGTTATTTCCCCCGCAGGCGCCCGATGATCTCGCAGTCGGCGACGGTGTCCTTGCGGCAGTGGCCCAGCATGTCCTGCAGCTCGGCCCGCATGGCCGTCAGGTCGGCGATCTTGCGCTCGACCTCGGCCAGCTGGTCGCGGGCCAGGGCGTCGACCTCGCCGCAGGGGCGCTCGGCGCCGTCGGCCAGGTCGAGCAGCGCCCGGATGGCGTCGAGCCCGAAGCCCAGGTCGCGCGAGCGCTTGACGAAGGCCAGCCGCCGCTCGTGCGCGGCCTCGTAGGCGCGGTAGTTGCCCTCGGTGCGCGGCGGCTTGGGCAAGAGGCCCATGCGCTCGTAGTAGCGGATAGTCTCGACCGGCACGCCGGTGCGGCGGGCGAGGTCTCCGATGGATAGTGCAGGCATGCTCTTGACCCTGTAGCGACTACAGGGTGCAGAGATGGGGCCTTCTTCGAGGAGGTCCAGATGTCCGGCTTCTGCGGCGACGATCTTTGCAAGTCCGAGACCCCGCCTTCGGGACGCTGGCGGCTGGCGCTGTGGATCGCCCTGGCGGTCAACGGCGGCATGTTCCTGGTCGAGGGCGCGGCCGGCCTGATGTCGGGCTCGGCGGCGCTGCAGGCCGATAGCCTCGATTTCCTGGGCGACGCGGCCAACTACGCCATCAGCCTGGGCGTGGCCGGAATGGCCCTGGTCTGGCGGGCCCGCGCGGCCATGCTGAAGGGCGCGACCATGCTGGTCTTCGGCGCCTGGGTGTCGGCCGCCACCCTGTGGGGCGTGTTCGAGGGCCGCACCCCCGAGGCGCCGGTGATGGGCGCCCTGGGCCTGGCGGCCCTGATCGCCAATCTCGCGGTGGCGGCGATGCTGTTCGGCTTTCGCACTGGCGACGCCAACATGCGCTCGGTGTGGATCTGCTCGCGCAACGACGCGGTAGGCAACGTGGCGGTGATGCTGGCGGCCCTGGGGGTGTTCGGCACGAACGCCCGCTGGCCCGACCTCGTGGTCGCCGCGGTGATGGCGGGGCTGGCCCTGCACGGCGGCTGGCAGATCGTTCGCCAGGCGGCGGGCGAGCTGCGACAGGCCAAGGCCCCGCCCGCGCCGCCGCCCGCTCCGTCCGCCCCGCGCTTCAGCGTGGCGGCCAGGAAGCGCTAGCCGTCCGCCGCCAGCGCCGCCGCCACCGCCTCGGCCGTCAGGATCGCGTGGGCGTAGGTCGGGGCGTTGATGGCGTGGGCGGCGTGCAGGGCCTCGTCGGTGAAGGCGGCCGTCGCGTCGGTGACCAGGGTGACGTGATAGCCCAGCTCCGAGGCGAAGCGGCCGGTGCCCTCGATGCAGGTGTTGGCCACCAGGCCGATCAGGATCACGTGGGTGATCTGGCGCTGCTTGAGGCGGTAGTCGAGGTCGGTGTTGGCGAAGCCGCTGGAGCCCCAGTGCTCGGCGACGATCACGTCCTGCGGCAGGGGCGCGAAATCGGGATGCCACTGGCCGCCCCAGGCGTCCTTCTCGAACACCATCGCCCGGGCGCTGCCCTGAAGATAGGGCGAGGGGTGCTTCCAGCCGTCGAGGTCGCCGAGGGCGAAGCGGTGGTGGGGCACGATGAACACCAGCAGGCCCGCGCGCCGCGCCGCCGCCACCACGGCCTTCAGCCGCTCGTGCAGCCCGGCCGCGCCCTGGGTGGCGGCGACCCGGGGCCACAGCTTGCCGCCGTCGGCCAGGAAGTCGTTGTAGGGATCCACGAACAGCAGGGCGGTGCGGCCCTGGGGGTAGGCGTCCGGCATGGCGAGGCTCCTGGCGGCGGTGTGGTCGCCAGGAGGCGCGCTTGCGGCGCGGAAGGCTTGGACGTTCCGGTCGCCTAGGCCGGCTCGGCGGCCAGGTCGCAGGCCTGGGCGATAGTCTCGAACAGGGCCGAGACGGTGACCGGCTTGGCCAGGTGCAGGTCGGCGCCGGCCGCCAGGCAGGCCTCGACCTGATGGGGCATGGCGTTGGCGGTCAGCGAGATGATCGGGATGCGCACGCGGCCGGCGGCGCGCTCGCGCTGGCGGATCTCGGCGATCGCCGTCAGTCCGTCCATCACCGGCATCTGGGTGTCCATCAGCACCAGGTCGAACTCGTGCTCCTGGTAGGCGCGCAGGGCGGCCTCGCCGTCCTCGGTGACCACGACGTCGGCGACGCCGTCGAGCATCAGTTCCACCACGCGCTGGTTGGTGGGGTGGTCCTCGGCCAGCAGCACCCGCAGGCGCTGGGGGGCGGCGGCCCTGGGCGCTCGGCGGGGCGGGGCGGGCGCCACGGGCGCGGCGGGGACCAGGCGGACCGTCAGGGTGAAGCGCGAGCCTTCGCCGGGCGTGGAGACGCAGGCGATCTCGCCGCCCATCAGCTTGGCGAAGCGCTGGGCGATCGACAGCCCCAGGCCCGAGCCGCCGAACCGCCGGGTGATCGAGCCGTCGCCCTGTACGAAGCGCTCGAACAGGCTGGCCTGCACTTCCGGGGTGAAGCCCTCGCCGGTGTCGTCGACGGTGACGGTCAGGCGGGCCTGGCCGTCCTGCAGCACCGTGCCGGCGTGGACGTGGACCGAGCCTTCGCTGGTGAATTTCACCGCGTTGCTGATCAGGTTGTTGACGATCTGGCCGAACTTCAGGGCGTCACCCTCGACCCGCTCCTGGAAGTCGTCGTCGAAGGTCAGGGCGAAGCTCAGCCCCTTCTGGAGGGCCAGGCCCTCGAAGGTGGCGGCCGAGGCGACCAGCGCCGCGCGCAGGTCGAAGGGCGCGGCCTCCAGCTCGACCTCGCCGGCCTCGACCTTGGCCAGGTCGAGAATGTCGCTGAGCAGGGCGTTCAGCGTGCGGCCCGAGGTCAGGATCACGTCCATCATCTCGCGCTGGCGCGGGGTCAGTTCGGTCTGGGCCAGCACCTGGGCCATGCCCAGCACGCCGTTCAGCGGGGTGCGGATCTCGTGGCTCATATTGGCCAGGAACTCGGACTTGGCGACGCTGGCGGCGCGGGACCGCTCCAGGGCGGCCTCCAGCGCGATGGCCGACTTCTTCCGCTCGGTGATGTCCTCGCTGATGATCAGCAGCAGCTTCTCGTCGCCCTCGCCGGGGATGGCGATCTTCTTGGTCTGCAGCCAGCGGTCGCCGTTGTGGGGCGTCTTCAGCGGCTCCTCGTCGATCACCCACAGGCGGTCGCTGGCTAGCACCTTGGCGTCCATCTCGGCGAAGAAGGCGGCCTGCTCGGGCGGGAAGAAGTCGGCGTCGTTGCGGCCGATCAGATCCTCGCGCGGAACGCCCAGGAGCTCCTCGCCGGTGCGGTTGACCAGCACGAAGCGGCCGTCGCTGCCGTTCTTGACCACCAGCATGGCCGGCACGCTCTCGACCACGGCGTCGAGGAAGGCCCAGGAATAGAGGGCCTTCGACGGGTGGGATGCGGCGTCCGTCGCGGCTGCAGGGTCGCGCGGAAGGTGATGGTCGTCCTTGGCCATGTGTCTCGAGGTCGCCCCGTGGCGCGCGTCCTGCCCTGGACGTGCGAATTTGCACACAAAGAGCCCGCGCGCGGGGCGGCTGACAATCGGGCCAAGCGTCGCAGGAGGGGGCGATGGACGATCCGACGCAGCGGATGCTTGACCGCGGCCCCGGCCCGCGCGACATCCCCGGCTCATGGAAAAGCTGACCATCCTCCTCGTCGGGTCCGGCGGGCGCGAGCACGCCCTGGCCTGGAAGATCGCGCAATCGCCGCTGTGCGGCCGCCTCGTCGCAGCCCCGGGCAATCCGGGCATCGCCGCCGTGGCCGAGCTGCGCGCCGTCAAGGCGACCGACGCCGATGGTTTGGTCGCCCTCGCACAGGAGATCGGCGCGGACCTGGTGGTGGTGGGTCCGGAGTCGGCGCTGGAGGTCGGCCTGGCCGACAAGCTGACCGAAATCGGCGTCCCGTGCTTCGGCGGATCGCAGCGCGCGGCCCAGCTGGAGACTTCCAAGGCCTTCACCAAGGACTTCTGCAAGCGCCACGGCCTGCCGACCGCCGCCTATGGTGTGTTCGAGGACGCCGCCTCGGCCGGCGCCTTCCTCGATACGCTGGAAGCGCCGTTCGTGATCAAGGCCGACGGCCTGGCGGCCGGCAAGGGCGTGGTGATCGCCCCCGATCGCGCGGCCGCCGACGCGGCGGTGGTGGACATGCTGGGCGGCCGCTTCGGCTCGGCCGGCGCCCGCGTCGTCATCGAGGAGTTCATGCACGGCGAGGAGGCCTCGCTGTTCGCCCTCTCCGACGGCAAGACCGCCGTGCTGTTCGGCGCGGCCCAGGACCACAAGCGCGCCTATGACGGCGACGAAGGCCCCAACACCGGCGGCATGGGCACCTATTCGCCGCCGCCCGTCCTCACCGACGCCTTGATCGAGCAGGCCTGGCGCGAACTGATCGTGCCGACCGTCGAGGGCATGGCCGCCGAGGGCAATCCGTATGTCGGCGTGCTTTATGCGGGCCTGATGCTGACGCCGACCGGTCCCAAGCTGGTCGAATACAACGCCCGCTTCGGCGATCCCGAATGCCAGGTGCTGATGCTGCGCCTGGAAAGCGACATCGTCCCGACCCTGCTGGCCGCCGCCAAGGGCGAACTGGCTTCGGCCGAGCCGCCGAAGTGGCGCGACGAGGCGGCGATCTGCGTCGTGCTGGCCGCCGAGGGCTATCCCGACGCGCCCAAGACCGGCGGCCTGATCCAGGGCGCCGAGGCCGACTACGGCCACGAGGCCGAGATCTTCCACGCCGGCACGGCCCGCGACGCCGACGGCAAGCTGGTGGCCTCGGGCGGCCGGGTGCTCAACGTCTGCGCCCTGGGCGCGACCCTGCACGAAGCCCGCGACGTGGCCTATGCGGCCCTGGGCACGGTGTCGCTGGAAGGCGGCTTCTACCGCAACGACATCGGCTGGCGGGCTCTTCAGCACCACTGAGCCTGAGCCGCCTTGCGTCCTTCGAGGCCCGCTCGCGCGGGCGCCTCAGGATGAGGAATTCAGTGCAATAGGTTCCTCATCCTGAGGTGCGAGCCACAGGCGAGCCTCGAAGGACGCAAGGCGCTTGCCACCGGCCGTACGCCCTCTAAACTCCCTTTCAAACAAACGTTGGGAGTGAAGCGCCGTGGCCGAGCCGTCCGCTCAGGAGCTGAATTCGGGCACCAAGCCGGTCGATCCGCGCCATGCGATCGACGAGGCCGCCCTGGCCGCCTGGCTCGAGGCCAATGTCGACGGCTATGCCGGTCCGCTGGAGGTGCGCCAGTTCAAGGGCGGGCAGAGCAATCCCACCTACCAGCTGGTGACGCCGTCCAGGCGCTACGTCCTGCGCCGCAAGCCGCCCGGCAAGCTGCTGCCCAGCGCCCACGCCGTCGACCGCGAGTTCAAGGTGATCTCGGGCCTGCACCAGGCGGGCTTTCCGGTCGCCCGGCCCTATGCCCTGTGCATGGACGAGGGCGTGATCGGCACGATCTTCTACGTGATGGACAACGTCGAGGGCCGCATCCTGTGGGACGGCACGTTGCCCGACTATGCGCCGCCTGAGCGGCGGGCGATCTACGAGGCGCAGATCGACACCCTGGCGGCGCTGCACACCGTCGACTACGCCGCCGTGGGCCTGGCCGACTACGGCAAGCCGGGCAACTACTTCACCCGCCAGATCGACCGCTGGACCAAGCAGTACCGCGCCAGCGAGACCACGAAGATCGACGAGATGGACCGGCTGATCGACTGGCTGCCGGCCAGCGCCCCGGCCGACGACCAGACCTCGATCGTCCACGGCGACTACCGCCTCGACAACATGATCCTGCATCCCGTCGAGCCGCGCGTGATCGCGGTGCTGGACTGGGAGCTGTCGACCCTGGGCAACCCGCTGGCCGACTTCACCTACTTCCTGATGAACTGGGTGATGCCGTCCGATCAGCGCGGCGGCCTGGCCGAGATCGCCGACCTGACGGCCTACGGCATCCCCACCATCGACGAGGCCGTGGCCCGCTACTGCGCCGCCACGGGCCGGGACGGCCTGCCGCAGCTGGACTGGTACTTCAGCTACAACCTCTTCCGCCTGGCCGGCATCTGCCAGGGCATCGTCGGCCGCGTGCGCGACGGCACCGCCGCCAGCGCCCACGCCCAGCTGATGGAGGCGCGGGTGCCGGTGCTGGCCAAGGGGGCCTGGGCGTTCGCGCAGAAGGCGGGGGCCTGAGGCCTCCGCCGTCCATCTCAATTTGCTTTCCTGGGCCTAGCGCCCAGGATCCATGGTCCAACCTGCTCAGACCTTTCGAGCTTGATAGAGGTCTGAGCCGTCGCCGGCGTGGGCCCTCGCCACAAGGGCGAGGGAAGCGATGATTTGTGGCGGACTCGCCGCGGCGCCTTCGCTCCGCCCCTGAAAGAAAATGGCGTGACAGCCGCCCGCTGACCCCGCCATCCTGCCGCAAACGCCCCTGGGGAGGGGCGAGATCGTTCAGAGGGGCTCTCTTCATGCGTATCCGTTCCCTGGCCGCCGCCGCGCTCGGCGTCGCGGCCGCCGCGCTGTCGTTCGCCGCCGCGCAGGCAGCCGGCCCGCTGACCTTCGTCCAGGCCGGCAAGCTGCTGGCCGACCCGGCGACCGGCAAGGTCGAGAGCGCCAAGACCGTGGTGCTGCAGGACGGCAAGGTGGTGCGGATCGCCGACGGCTACGTCTCCGAACCCGGCGGCGTGGTGGTCGACCTGAAGGACCGCTTCGTCCTGCCCGGCTTCATCGACAGCCACGTGCACCTGACCGGCCAGCAGGGGCCGACCTCGCGCCTCGACGAGGTGACGCAGTCGTCGGCCGACCAGGCGATGGTCGGGGCCGGCTACGCCCGCAAGACCCTGATGGCCGGCTTCACCACCGTCGCCGACCTGGGGGCCGACAACGCCGCCATCTTCGCCCTGCGCGCCGGCATCAAGCGCGGCGACGTGGTGGGGCCGCGGATCATCGCCGCCGGCTCGGCCGTGTCGATCCACGGGGGCCACGGCGACGTCAACGGCTACAGCGAGGAGGTCATGCACGTCCTGCGGCCGGAATCGGTGTGCTCGGGCCCCGACGACTGCCGCCGCGCGGTGCGCGAGCAGGTCTGGCGCGGCGCCGACATCATCAAGATCACCGCCACCGGCGGGGTGCTCTCCAATACCGCCGCGGGCCTGTCGCAGCAGTTCAGCGACGGCGAACTGGCGGCCATCGTCGAGAGCGCCCACCGCATGGGCCGCCGCGTCACCGCCCACGCCCACGGCGTCGACGGCATCAACGCCTTCCTCAAGGCCGGCGGCGACTCCATCGAGCACGGCACCTATCTCGACAACGAGAGCATCGCCCTCTTCAAGAAGAACGGCGCCTATCTGGTGCCCACCCTGATGGCCGGCGACTACGTGGCCCGCATCGCCGCCAGCCCGGGCAACTTCTTCACGCCCGCCCAGACGGCCAAGGCGCTGGAGGCCGGTCCCAAGATGCTCGACATGGCCCGCCGCGCCAACGCCGGCGGGGTCAAGATCGCCTTCGGCACCGACAGCGGCGTTTCCGCCCATGGCGACAACGCCTACGAGTTCGTGCTTCTGAACCGCGCCGGCCTGTCGCCGCTGGACGCCATCCGCGCCGCGACGGTCAACGCCGCCGACCACCTGGGCGTCTCGGCCGAGATCGGCTCGCTGGCGCCGGGCAAGGCCGCCGATCTGGTGGCGGTGGCCGGCGATCCGCTGGCCGACGTGAGTGTGCTCCAGAAGGTGGAAACGGTGATCAAGGGCGGCGTGGTGGTGAAGTAGCCGTCGCAGCCCTCGCCTTTGGGCGAGGGCCCCCTCCGGCCCTGCGGGCCACCTCCCCCAGAGGGGGAGGATCTATCCGCGCAGATGCTCCCCCTCTGGGGGAGCTGTCGCGGAGCGACTGAGGGGGGACGCGCAGCGGCTACGCCAGCCCCGCCAGCACCCGCGCCAGCGCGTCTTCGTCCTCGAACCGCGCCCGCACCGGCCAGGCGGCGACGCGCTCGCGCCACGCAGGCGGCAGGCGGATCCAGTCCTTTTCGGTGGTGATCAGGCTGGCGCCGAGGTCGCGGGCTCGCTCGGCCAGGCCCCGCAGGGTGTCCTCGCTGTAGGCGCCGTGGTCGGGGAAGGGGGCGAAGTCGACGAGGTCGCAGCCGGCGGCCTGCAGGGCGCGCTCGACCTTCCACGGCTTGCCGACGCCGGCGAAGCCGACCTGGGGCCCGCCCGGCGGCGGGGCGGCCGGCTCCAGACGGGCGATCAGCACGGGCTTGGAGGCCAGCAGGGCCAACAGTCGCGGGTCTGCTTCCGGCAGGTCGGCCGGCAGCAGCACGATCACGGCGTCGGCGCGGGCCAGGCCCACCTCCAGCGGCTCGCGCATCGGACCGGCGGGAAACACCCGGCCGTCGCCGAACGGCCACTCGTCGTCGCGCGTCTCGCCGTCCACCACCACCAGCGACAGGGTCTTCGCCAGATCGGGGTTCTGGTGGCCGTCGTCCATGACGATGACCTGGGCGCCGGCCGCGGCGGCGGCCTTGGCCCCGGCCACGCGGTCGCGCGATATCCAGATCGGGAAGTCCTGGGCCAGCATCAGCGGTTCGTCGCCGACCTCGCCGGCCTTGTGCCGCGTCGGGTCCACCCGCAGCGGGCCCTTCAGCGAGCCGCCATAGCCGCGCGACAGGCCGTGGGCCGCTACGCCGCCGTTGTTCAGCACCAGCAGCAGTTCGCGCACGATCGGCGTCTTGCCGACGCCGCCGGCGGTGAGATTGCCGACGCAGATCACCGGCGCGCCGGGGTCCTGCGGGCTGGCCTTGGCGATTCGGCGGGCGGTGGTGCCGGCCCAGATCCACGACAGCGGGGTCAGCAGGGCGCGGGTCAGCGGCGCCGGGCCGCCCTCGCGGCGGTACCACCAACGGGGGGTGGACAGCTTCATGCGGCGACCTCTGGCGCGGGGGTGGGCGGTACGAGTTCCAGGATGCGCGACAGGCCCTGCCGCGCGGCGGCGTCGCGCGCCTCGACGAAGGCTCTGGCGCGGGCGGCCTGGGCCTTCAGGCGGTCGGGCGTCTCGAAGAGGTCGGACAGGCGGTGGCCCAGCACCGAACCCTCGGCATAGGCCACGCCCTCGGCGGCGGCCAGGTCGCCATAGGCGGTCAGCCAGTTCTCGACATGCGGGCCCGAGACGATCGGGCAGTCCAGCCGCGCCGGCTCCAGCGGGTTGTGGCCGCCGATCCCGGCAACCAGGCTGCCGCAGACCACGGCCAGGTCGGCCAGCCGGTACCACAGGCCCATCTCGCCCAGGGTGTCGGCGACGATCACCTCGGCGACGGCGCCCGGCGCCTGGCTGCGGCGCACGGCGTCGAGGCCGCGCTCGCGGGCCATCTCCAGGATCGTCTCGCCTCGGGCGGGGTGGCGCGGGACGATCACCAGGCGCGGGGCCAGGTGGAAGCCGGCGACGGCGTCGAGCACGATCTCGTCCTCGCCGGGGTGGGTGCTGGCGGCCAGCAGCAGCGGCCGGTCGGTCAGCTGGAAGCGCAGGGGGGCGTATTCGGCCTCGTCGACCGGCAGCGGCGGCGAGCCGAACTTGAGGTCGGCTTCCCCGGCCACGGTCCCGCCCAGGCTGGCGAAGCGGTCGGCGGCGCGGCCGTCCTGGGCCAGGATCAGGTCGAAGCCCGCGAACAGCCAGGCGGCGGCCAGCGGACGGGTTCGCCAGCTGCGATAGCTCTTGTCCGACAGCTTGGCCGAGACCAGGGCCAGCCGGGTCCCGCGCGCCTTGGCGCCCAGCAGCAGGTTGGGCCACAGCTCGCTTTCGACGAAGACGGCCAGGTCGGGCCGCCAGTGGTCGAGGAAGCGGGCCGCGCCGCCGGGCGTGTCGACCGGCAGGTACTGGTGGATGGCGCCCGGCGGCAGGCGCCTGGCCAGAAGTTCGGCCGAAGTGACGGTGCCCGAGGTGACCAGCACGGCGGCGTCGGGCCGTTCGGCCCGCAGGCGCTCGACCAGCGGCAGGATCGACAGGCTCTCGCCGACGCTGGCCCCGTGCAGCCAGACCAGCACGCCGGGCGGGCGCGGGATCGCCGGCTTGCCCAGGCGCTCATCGAGGCGGGTCGGATCCTCCTTGCCCCGCTCGGCGCGCTTGCGCAGCAGGGCCGGCGCGATCGGCGTCAGGACCGTGGTCGCGGCGCGGTACAGCGCCAGGGAGAACGGCAGGCTCACACGCTGCCTTCGGCGGCCAGGGCGCAGGGATGGGCCTGCCCGCCGCGCTCGATCTGGAGGGTCGAGTGGCCGATGTTGAAGCGCTTGGCCAGTTGGCCGCAGACGTCGTGCAGGAACTGGTCGTGGTCGGCTTCGTCGGGGCGCACCAGGTGGGCGGTCATCGCCGTCTCGGTGGTGCTCATGGCCCAGATGTGCAGGTCGTGCACCTCGGCCACGCCCGGCTGGGCGGCCAGCCAGTCGGCCACGGCCTTGGGGTCGATGCCGCGCGGGGCGGCGTCGAGGGCCAGGTCCAGCGAGTCGCGCAGCAGGCCCCAGGTGCCCAGCACGATGACCACGACGATGGCCAGGCTGACCACCGGGTCGAGCCACAGCCAGCCGGTGGCCCACATGGCCAGCGCGGCCACCACCACGCCGGCCGAGACGGCGGCGTCGGCGGCCATGTGCAGGAAGGCCCCCCGAACGTTGAGGTCGTCCTTGCTGCCCTTCATGAACATCAGGGCCGTGGCGGTGTTGATGGCGATGCCGATAGCCGCGACGATCATCACCGGGCCGGTCTCCACGGGTTGCGGGTCGGCGAAGCGGCGGACGGCCTCCCAGGCGATGGCGCCGACGGCCACCAGCAGCAGGGCGGCGTTGGTCAGCGAGGCCAGGATCGTGCCTTTGCGCAGGCCGTAGGTGCGACGGCCCGTGGGCGCGCGCTTGGCCAGCACTGACGCGCCCCAGGCCAGCAGCAGGCCCAGCACGTCGGAAAGATTGTGGCCGGCGTCGGCCAGCAGGGCCAGCGATCCGGTGAAGAAGCCCGCCGCGGCCTCGGCCGCCACGAAGGCCAGGTTCAGCGCCGTGCCGATGGCGAAGGCGCGCCCGAAGTCGGCCGGCGCGTGGCTGTGGCCGTGGTGGCCATGCCCGTGCACATGGTGGTGATGGCCGTGACCATGCGCGTGGCCGCCATGCTCATGACCATGGTCGTGGTCATGGTCGTGATGATCGTGGTCGTGATCGTGGCCCGGATGGTCGTGCGGCATGGGGTCTACATCCCACCAAGGCGGGCGGGGATCAATCGCTCTCGACCCTCTCCCCGAAGGGGGAGGTGGCCTGAAGGGCCGGAGGGGGAAGTTTCCGAGACCTTGGCGGCGGTGAAGACGGGGGCGATGACATCCCCCTCCGTCGGCTTCGCCGACACCTCCCCCTTCAGGGGGAGGGTCTTTAGTCCTCCAGCCCCACGATCTCTTCGGCCCGGCGGGTCACGGCCGAGAGGCGGTCGGCCCAGTCCTCGGCCAGGGTGTCGGGATCGTCGCCGCGGCCGGCGCCGGTGGGGCCGTCCCAGACCATGGCGGCCTTGGCGAAGGGCAGGGGGATCAGCGTGCGGTCCCACGAACCCAGGCGGATGCACGGCTTGGCGGCCAGGCCCACGAAGATCACCGGCGCGCCGGTGACGCGGGCGAGGGAGGGCGTGCCCTTCTCCATGTGCTCGGCCGGGCCGCGGGGGCCGTCGGGCGTGATGGCTATGCCGCCGCCGTCCTTCACCCACTTGACCATGTCGCGAAAGGCCTGCTCGCCGTGCTTGTTCTTGGCCAGGTCGCTCTTCTTGGCCGACGAGCCGCGGATCGACGGGAAGCCCAGCTTCTCGACCGTGCGGGCGATGAACTCGCCATCGTTGGACAGCGAGATCAGGGCGCGCATGTCCTGGCGGGCCGGGCTCTGCGGCCAGCTGAGCGGCGACATCGGGATGCGCGAATGCCAGAAGCACAGGATCGCGCCCGAGCCCTTGGTGCGGCCCTGCGCCCAGACGGCCTCGGCCTTGTCCTGGCCCTCGACGGTCATGCGCAGGGTCATGAAGACGAGCTTGGAATAGCCGGCGAAGATCGAGGACAGGATCTTGATGACCAGGGGGGAACGCAGAGGCCTCAAGAGGCGGTCTCCTCGGAGTCGGAAACGGGGGCGTGGTCGAGGTCCTGGGCCTTGGCCAGGCGGGCGTAGAGACCCTTGGCGCGGACCAGGCCCGCGTGGGTTCCGGTCTCGACGACGCGGCCCTTGTCGATGACGTAGATGCGGTCGGCGTGCTTCACGGTCGACAGCCGGTGGGCGATCAGGATGGTCGCGCGGCCGGCCATCAGCCGTTCCAGCGCCGCCTGCACCAGGGCCTCGCTCTCGGTGTCGAGCGCGCTGGTGGCCTCGTCGAGCAGCAGGATCGGAGCGTTCTTCAGGAAGGCCCGGGCGATGGCGATACGCTGGCGCTGGCCGCCCGACAGGCGCGTGCCGGCCTCGCCGACCCGGGTGTCGTAGCCTTCCGGCAGGGCGCTGACGAAGTCGTGGGCGGCGGCCTGCCGGGCGGCGGCCTCGATCTCGGCATCGGTCGCGTCGGGCTTGGCGTAGGCGATGTTGGCGCGGATGGTGTCGTCGAACAGGAACGGCTCCTGGGTGACCAGAGCGATGCGGTCGCGCAAGCTGGCCAGGGTCACCGAGCGCACGTCATGGCCGTCGATGCTGACCGAGCCGGCCGTGACGTCGTAGAAGCGCGGGATCAGGTTGAGGATCGAGCTCTTGCCGCCGCCGGACGGACCGACCAGGGCCACGGTCTCGCCCCGGCGCACGCTCAGCGACACGTCGGCCAGGGCCGGTGCGCCCTCGCCGTAGGCGAAGTCGACATGGTCCAGCGTCACGCCGCCCTCGCCGGGCGGCAGGGCCCCGGCTCCCGGCGGATCGACGATGGTCGCCTCGACGTCGAGCGCCGCGAACAGGCGGCGGGCGGCGGTGAAGCCCTCGGCCATCACCGTCTGCAGATTGGTCACTTGGCGCAGCGACTGGCCGGCCGCCATCAGCGCGCCCAGGAAGCCCAGGAAGTCGCCGGCGGTGACGCCGCCGCTGGTCGCGCGCCATCCCGCGTACAGAAAGACGGCGGCGACGATCAGGGTGGTGAAGGCCTCGGTGACGGGCGCGGCCATGGCCTTGGCGTTGCTGCCCTTGATCAGGTGCTTCTGGCGACGGCCGACGACCTCGCCCACGCGGGCCTCCTCGTCGGCCTCGCGGTTCTCCATCTTGACGATCTTGATGCCGTCCAGGCTTTCCATGATCGCCGTCGACAGGGCCGAGGTCTCGCCCATGGCGCCCTTGGCCGCCTTGGTGGTCTTCTTCGAGAAGCGTCGGGTGACCGCGCTGACGGCCGGCGCGATCAGCAGCACGGCCAGGGCCAGGATCGGGTCGTAGTAGAACATCGTGCCGATGGCGCCGATCACCACCAGGCTCTCGCGCACGTAGTTGACGATGCCGGTCGTCGAGGCCTCGCGGATCAGGCCCGCGTCGTAGAGCATCGAGGCGACGTATGATCCCGAATGGGCGCCGCGCAGGCGGGCCAGATCGGCGCGCACCAGTTTGCCGAACAGGGCGACCTGCACGTCGCCGACGACGCCGTTGCCGATCCCGTTGATGATCCTGGCCTGGAGGATCTGGAAGACCGCCCGCGCGATGGCGATCCCGACGATGGCCAGCGGGATGCTCCACAGGGCCCAGGGCTGGGGACGGGTGATCAGGTGATCCACCGCCGGGCCGACCATGCCGAGCAGGAGCGAGGTCAGGCCCGCGACGATGGCGGCGCTGACGACCGAGACGGCGAAACCCCTCCAGCGCGGCCGCAGGTAGTCGCGCCACACCCGCGCGGCCAGGGCGCGGTTGGAAAGCTCGGTCTCGGCGGCGTCGGTCATGGGCGAGGGGTCGGATTTCGCGGGGGGGCTGTCAAGGACGCCGGCGCATCAGTACGAGGCCAAACGACGCGGGGGTTTTGCAATAAGCCCCGGCGACACGTATCTAGGCGCGTTTTCAGAGGATCGCCACTTGGCCGGTTTCGACCTTTCCACGCGCTGGGGGCGCTTCAAGACCTATCTCCACTTCCTGTGGAACGATCACGCCTATCTGCGCGTGGGCTTCACCAACGCCCACTGGATCAGCCCCGAACTGGTGCGCACCAACCAGCCCTGGCCGTTCCAGCTGGCCTGGTGGAAGAAGCAGGGCGTCAAGACGGTGGTGAACCTGCGCGGCGGCTTCGACGGCAGCTTCTACGCGCTGGAGAAGGACGCCTGCGAGCGCCTGGGCATCAAGATGGTCGACTTCGTGATCACCTCGCGCGAGGTGCCGATCCGCCAGCGTGTGCACGGCGCCAAGGAACTGTTCGAGACGATCGAGTACCCGGCCCTGATCCACTGCAAGTCGGGAGCCGACCGGGCGGGCATCATGAGCGTGCTCTACGCCCACTACCGCCTGGGCCTGCCGATCGAGGAGGCCAAGAAGCAGCTGTCGGGCCGCTACCTCCACATCAGGCAGGGCAACACCGGGGTGCTCGACTACACCTTCGACCAGTATCTGGAGAAGGGCGCGCCCAAGGGGCTGACCTTCACCCAGTGGGTCGACAGCGACGACTACGATCCCGTCGAGATGAAGAAGACCTTCCGCGCCGGCATGCTGGGCAAGGTGCTGACCGACAAGCTGCTGCGGCGGGAGTAGAGCGTCAGGAGCCTCCCCCCGTGGGGGAGGTGTCGGCGAAGCCGACGGAGGGGGGAGGATCCGCCGAGGTTGCGGTCGCTCCCCCCACCGGCCCTTCGGGCCGCCTCCCCCACGGGGGGAGGTTCTTCAAACTCAGTCCGCGCTCGGGTCCAGCAGCTTGTGGGCGTGGATGATGAAGTAGCGGGCGTGGGCGTTGTCGACGGTGGCTTGGGCCTTGGCCTTCCAGGCGGCGTGGGCGTCGTTGTAGGTCGGGTAGGCGCCGACGAATTCGACCTTCGACAGGTCACGGAATTCGATGCCGGCGACATCCTTCAGTTCGCCGCCGATCACGATATGAAGAAGCTGCTTGTCGGACATGGGGGAGCAAGATCCTGCGGAGTTTTTGATTATGGCAGGTCGATATGCCCGACGCGTGACAGGATCAACGGGTGAAGCGCCCTATTCGCGCAAACCAGGCTCGGAACCGTCGGATTCGGCCGATTGTAGGCGAATTTTCGGCCGAGGTGATCGGTGAGCAACGCTCCGGCCTCGCCGCAGATCAGGTCGGCGGCCGCCAAGTCCCACTCGCTCTTGGGCGTCAGGGCGATCGCCGCGTCGAAGGCACCGGCCGCCACCAGGCAGATGCGATAGGCGATCGAGTTGCGGGCCTCGATGCGCATCGGCGGCCAGGGCTGGGGCCAGGCCGGGTGGGCGAACATCTTGGCGTCGCCCAGCATGGCCGCGCCGTCGAGCGCGGTGGACAGGCTGGGGGCCAGGGGCGCGCCGTTCAGGGTCGCGCCGCCGCCGAGCGTGGCCGCATAGGTCTCGTCCAGGGCCGGGGCGTGGACGACGCCGACGATCGGCCGGCCGTCCTCGACCACGGCCACCGAGACGGCGAACCACGGCTTGTCCTTCATGAAGGCGACGGTGCCGTCGATCGGGTCGACCACGAACTGGCGGCCGGTGGTCAGGCGGGCCGGGTCGTCGACCGTCTCCTCCGACAGCCAGCCGTAGTCGGGCCGCGCCGCCCGCAGGCGCTCCTTCAGAAGGGCGTCGACCGCAAGGTCGGCGTCGGTGACCGGCGAGCCGCCGTCCTTCGACCAGATCGTCACGCCCCTGGCCCGAGCCGCCAGGGCCAGGGCGCCGGCCTCGCGGGCCGCGTCGAGGATCAGGTCGAGGTCGGCCGTCATTTGCCCGCGATCGCCAGGGCGTCGACCAGCAGAGACGGACTGTTGCTGGCGCCGCGCAGTTCCAGGTCCGAGCCCACGACCAGGCGGCCGTAGATGTCGATCAGGTTGCCGGCGACGGTGATTTCCGTGACCGGATAGGCGATCTGGCCATTCTCGAACCAGAAGCCCGAACAGCCCACCGACCAGTCGCCGGTGTTGCCGTTCAGCGAGGGGCCGAACATCGAGGTGACCAGCAGGCCCTCCCTGGCCTGGCCCATCAAGCCGGCCAGGTCGAGATCGCCCGGCTCCAGGGTCAGGTTGTGGGTCGAGACGCCCGGCGCGCCGGCCGAGCCGCGCGAGGCGTGGCCGGTGGTCTCCAGGCCCAGCTGCCGGGCGCTGGCGCTGTTGAGCAGCCAGGTGGTCAGCACGCCGTCGTCGATCAGGGCGCGGCGCACGGTGGTCACGCCCTCGTCGTCGAACGGGGCCGAGCCTAGGCCGCGCACGCGGTGCGGGTCGTCGGTCAGCTGCACGCCGGCGGCGAAGATCTTCTGGTTCAGCCTGTCCTTCAGGAACGAGGTGCCGCGGGCGATGGCCGGGCCCGAGATCGCGCCGATCAGCGGGCTGATCAGCGACATGGCCAGGCGGTTCTCGAAGATCACCGGGGCGGTGGTCGAGCCGATCTTGCGCGCGCCCAGGCGCGAGACGGCCTGCTGGCCGGCCTTGGCGCCGATGGCCTCGGGGGAGGGCAGATCCTGCGCGTGGCGCACCGAGCGGCCTTCGCCGCCACGTTCCATGCCCGCGCCCTCGCCGGCGATGGCCGAGGCCGAGATGCCGAAGCCCGTGGCCGCGTGCTGGCCGGAAAAGCCGTCGCTGGTCGCCAGACGCCAGAAGGTCGAGCTCCAGCTCGACGAGCCGCCGTCGGAATTGGTCACGCCCTCGATGGCGCGCGCGGCGGCCTCGGCGGCGCGGGCCTGGTCTTCCAGGGTCTCGGCCGAGGGTTCGTAGGTGTCGATCAGGTCGAGGTCGGGGAACGGGCCCTTGGCCAGGCGGTCCTTCGGCGCGAAGCCGGCATAGGGATCCTCGGGGGCCAGGCGGGCCATGGCGACGGCGCGCTCGACCAGCTTGGCGCGGGCCTCGGGGCTGACGTCCGAGCCGGAAACCGTGGCGCTGCGGCGACCGACGAAGACGCGCAGGCCCAGGTCCTTGGCCTCCTCGCGCTCGACTTCCTCCAGCTCGCCCAGGCGTACGCCCACCGAGAGGGACTGGCGCTCGGCGAACACGGCCTCGGCGGCGTCGGCCCCGGCCTTGCGCGCGGCGGCGACGACGTCATGCAACAGGTTTTCGTCCATGGCGTCTTATGGCGAGGCGGACGGGGCGGAGCAAGCGCCGCCCTCCGGATTGTCAGGGAATGGCGTAGAACAGCAGGATCACGCCGCCGAAGACGTAGGCCAGCCAGGTGCAGATCATGCCGATGGCGCGCGGCACCGAGGCGCCGCCGCTGCGCGACAGGCCCACGGCGTGGATCAGGCGGCCGGCGAACAGCACCAGGCCGACACCGTGGATGGCGATGGCCGGGGCGCCGACCACGGCCAGCACGGCCAGCACGCCAAGGCCGGTGGGGACGTATTCGCTGGCGTTGCCGAAAGCCCGAACGGCCTGGGCCAGCTCGGGCACCCCGCCGTCGCCCAGGGCCACCTTGTGTTTCTGGCGGCCGCGCACGACCAGCAGCGACAGCACCAGCAGCAGGAACACATGCAGGCCGGCCCACAGGGCGGCGGCGTGGCCGGAGGCGGAAACGTCCATCGACGGACCTTTCGTACAGAAAGCGGGGCCGCATAAGGCCCTGGCTTCCACGCCGATGGCAACTGGTGACGTTACGGAAGCTTGGCTTTGACGTGTCAGCGCAGGCTGTAGCCGCCGTCCGTGAACAGGGTCGTCCCCGTCGTGAAACCGTTGATCAGCAGGAACAGCACCGCCTGGGCGATCTCGGCCTCGGCGCCGGGGCGGCCGACCAGCGAGCCGGCGGCCTGGCCGGCGAAGGCTGCGTCGCGGATCTCCGTCGGGCGGCGCGCCCAGAGGTCGCCGTCGATCGTGCCGGGGGCGATCACGTTGGCCCGTATCGGCGCCAGATCCACCGCCAGGCCGCGTCCGAACGCCTCGATGGCGCCGTTGGCGGCGGCATAGAGAGCCGCGCCCTTCGGCGGCCGGGCGCTGGCGGCGCCGGACATCAGCACCACCGAGCCATCGGCCGCCAGCTTGGGCGCGGCGGCCCGCACGCAGCGCACCTGGCCCCAGAACTTGCCGTCGAACGGCGAGGCCAGGGCGGCTTCGTCGGGATGGTCGAAGGGCGCGATCGCGTAGGTCGCGGCCGGAGTGAACAGGTGGTCGATCCGCTCCAGGGGCGCGAAGAATGCGGCGACGGAGTCCGGATCGAACACGTCGATCGTCGCGATCTGGGCGGCAGCGCCCAGGCTTTCGCGGGCGGCCTCCAGCCGCTGCGCCGAGCGGCCGCCGAGCACCACGCGACCTCCGCCCTCGACGAAGGCCTTCGCCGTGGCCAGCCCGATCCCCGAGCCGCCGCCGATCACCACCAGGGTCTTGTCATCGTATCGCATGCCGCAAGGCTAGGGGGTGGCGGATGGCGACGGAAACGACTTGAATTCCGATCATCCCGGACATCAATTCGGGAATGACTTCGATCCCCTCCCTCGACGGATACAGCGGCGTGCGCGCCTTCGTGGCCGTGGCCGAGCATGGCGGCTTCGCGGCCGCGGCGCCGGTGCTGGGGCTTTCACCCTCGGCGGTAGGCAAGGCGGTGCAGCGGCTGGAGGCCAGGCTGGGCGTGCGCCTTCTGGCCCGCACCACCCGCAGCGTGGCCCTGACGCAGGACGGCCGCCTCTATCACGCCCGCTGCGTGGCGGCCCTGTCGGGCCTGGCCCAGGCCGAGGCCGAGCTGAAACAAGGCCGGGGCGAGCCGTCGGGCCTGCTGCGCGTGGCCCTGCCGCCGCTGCTGGGCCGGGCCTTCGTCATGCCGGTGCTGCTGGAGCTGCTGGCCCGCTGGCCGGCCTTGCGGCTGGAGGCGAGCTTCGACGCCCGCCCGGTCGACCTGACCGGCGAGGGCGTCGACCTGGCGGTGCGGATCGGCGTGCTGGACGACCGCGCCGGCCTCGTGGCCCGGTCGCTGGGCGTGCAGCGGCGGGTGATCTGCGCGACCTCGGCCTATCTCGACGCGCGCGGACGGCCAAAGACCATCGAGGACCTCGCCGCCCACGACTGCCTGGTCGAGGCCCGCGACGGGCGCCCGACGCCCTGGCCATATATCGACGCGGACGGTGCGCCTCGTAGCCTGGCCGTGGACGGCCGCGCGCGACTGGGCGATGCGCAGATGCTGGCCCAAGCCGCTCTGGCCGGCGCGGGGATCGCCATGGTCCCCCGCTGGCTGGTCGCCGCCGATCTGGCGGCCGGACGGCTGGAGACGGTGCTCGACGGCGTGTTCGACAGCCCCCTGCCGGTCAACCTCGTCTGGCCCCGCACGCCGTATCCGAGCGCTCGTCTGCGGGCGGCGGTGGACGCGCTGGTCGAGCGCTATGGCGCGGCGCGGCCTTGGGACTCGTCCCCTCTTCCATAGGGAGAGGGGCCTCACGTTCTCCCTACTTCTCCCGGGCGATCGGATAGAGCAGGTGGCGCTGATCGTAGAAGGGCGTGCGCTTGTAGAACCAGGCCAGGCGCGCGTCGGGATCGGCGGCGAACTTGGGCTCGGCCTTGAGCTTGGCTTCGAACTGCGCCTTCAGGGCCGGATCGGCGGCCATCATCTTCTCGGCCAGCGGGGCGATGGCGTAGGGCTCGATATATTCCACGCGGCTCAGCACCTCGGGGACCATGCCCCAGGCGAAGACGCTCTCGGTCGATTGCGGCTCGAGCAGCAGCACGACGAGGTCGCCCAGCGGCTGGTCGGTCGACACCCGCACAGAGCCCTTGGGGAAGGTCCAGTCGCGCGCTTCCGTCGTCACCTGCTCGACGCTCATCTGCACGTGGCCCTCGTTGGCGCGCGGGGCGAGCTTGGGATCCACCAGGCGCAGCATCTCGACCGGCACGGTCCTGGGCGCATCCAGCGTCTCGACCTTCACCCCGTGCAGCTTCAGCCGCTCGATGATGTCGGCGCGGTAGCTGGGCACCCAGTAGGCCTTGGGCCGGACCAGCTGCAGGGTCGGGTGCGAGCCGTAGAACGGCAGCTGCCAGAGCTCCGGATCGGCCTCTCCCAGCCAGCGGATCTCGGTCGCGCCCGAGGCGGGGCTTTCATAGGTCTCGTAGCGGATGCCCTTGAAGGCGCGGGTGACGCCGGGCTTGTCGTCGGCGACGAAGTTGGCGGGGATAGTCGCCGGGCGCAGGGCGCTGTCGGCGGCGACGGCCGCGCGCAGTTCGCCGCCCTTCTCGGCCAGCAGCTTCAGCGAGGTCTCGATGAAGACGTAGGTCCCCAGCACCCGCTGGGCGTGGGGTTTCAGGCTGTGGTTCTCGATCAGGATGGTCGGCACGTGGGCGGCGCTGCCCCAGCCGTTGGAGAACCGCTCGCCTAAGCCCCCGTCCGACAGGCCGGCCTTGGGATCGCGCTCGTCGACGCCGAACACCAGCTCGCCCGGGATGTGGCCCTCGGCCTCCAGGCTCTTGTTCATGGCCGGCTTGAAGGCCGCGTCCAGCCACTTGGCCGTGGCCGGCGAGCGCGACCAGACGCCGTCCTCGCCGTTGTAGCCGTAAGTGACGTCGTACTGGTAATCCATGCCGTCGGTGACGTGGACGTCGACATAGAGGTCGGCGTGGTACTTGGCCTGAAGCCGCTTCAGCGCCTGCATCTCGGGCTGGTCGAGCTTCATGAAGTCGCGGTTGAGGTTCTGGTTGGTGGCGGTGTTGCGCCAGCCCTGGATGCGCGGCCCGCGCTGGTTGGGGCGCGAATAGGGGCCCGAGCGCTCGTGGCCGTCGACCGACAGGATCGGGATCAGCACCAGGTTGACCTTGTCGAGCAGGCCGTCCTTGCCGTGGAAAGCCATGTCGCGCAGCAGCATCATGCCCGCGTCCTTGCCGTCGATCTCGCCGGGGTGGATGCCGCACTGCACGAGCAGCAGCGGCTTCTTCGGATCGAGCTTGTCGCCGTCCTTGCTGGCGATCACCGCGAAGATCGGCCGGCCCTCGGGCGAGACGCCGAAGTCCTCGACGCGCACCAGCTTGCTGGCCTTGTCGAGCCGGTCGAACCAGGCGCGGGTGTCGACATAGGTGGGTGAGAAGTCGTGGCCGGGGTCGGCCTCGAACGGCGTGATCCACGGATCGGAGGCGTCGCGGATCAGCGCCAGGCTGGCGCCCTGCCACTGCGGGGCCGGGGGCAGGAAGGCCTGGTCCCAGGGGGCTTTGTCGGCGGGGGTCTGGGCCATGGCGGGCGTTCCCAATGCAAGCAGGGCGAGGGTGAGGAGAGCGGTCGAGCGCATGGCCCTGTCGTCGCGCCTCCGCGTAGGGATGACAAGAGGCCAAGTCTTGTCGGCAAGCGGCGTTGGTGGCGAAAACCTCGTCCTTCGACAGGCTCAGGATGAGGTTTTTCTTCTGCTCGGCGTCCGGGAATGGTCCTCACCCTGAGCTTGTCGAAGGGCGAGGGCCACGCGTCGCGTCAGCCTCCGGTCAGCAGCCAGCCGCCCTTGTCGATCAGGGCCTTGGCCGAGCCGAGGATCTGCCAGGTCTGATAGGCCAACAGCACGACGAGCGCGGTGGTGACGATCCAGCGCCGCCGGGCCAGAGCCGCCGCCAGGGTCAGGACCATGAACAGCGGCGTGCCCACCCAGAAGCCCGGGCCCAGCCGCAGCTTGGCGAATTCGCCGTTCAGGCTGATCAGGCCCACGAACAGCGCGGCGATCAGCAGGTTGGCGCCCATGACGCTGAGCAGGACCAGGCGCTTGCGGGCCCAGAAGTGGTCGTCCAGGTCCTCGCCCGGCTTCAGTTCGCGCGGGAAGACCTGGGTGGCGGCGACGTAGAAGGTGCTGGCCACCGCCAGGCCGACGATCAGCAGGGCGTAGTTGTAGGGCGCGGGCCGGAAGATCACCCAGGCCTGGTTCCAGAAGCTGGCGATGTCGATGGCCACGAACAGCGCCAGAAGCGGCGTCAGATAGCCGAACCGCACCGTGCGCCGCTCGTGCAGCAGGCGTGCGAACCCGCCCACCAGTTCGGCCACCGAGAAACCCAGCAGCAGGCCGTAGAAGCTGAAGAAGAACTCGAATGGGTCCACGAAATCCCCCGATTTCAGACGCTGCGGATTACTTGCCCTTCCAGATCGGCTTGCCTTCGCCCGGCAGGCCCAGGCGCGACCACTTCTCGCTGACCGCGTCGACCACGGCTTGGTCCATGCGGATCTCCTCGCCCCATTCGCGGTTGGTCTCGGGCTCCCACTTGTCGGTGGCATCGAGGCCGATCTTGGAGCCCAGGCCGCTGACCGGACTGGCGAAGTCGAGATAGTCGATCGGGGTGTGCTCGATCACCGTGATGTCCCGGGCGGGATCCATCTTGGTGCTGATCGCCCACATCACGTCCTTCCAGTCGCGGGCGTCGATGTCGTGGTCCACGACGATCACCCACTTGGTGTACATGAACTGGCGCAGGTAGCTCCAGACGCCCAGCATCACCCGCTTGGCGTGGCCCGGATAGGCCTTCTTCATCGACACCACGGCGATGCGGTAGCTGCAGCCCTCGGGCGGCAGCCAGAAGTCGACGATCTCGGGGAACTGCTGGCGGATCAGCGGGATGAACACCTCGTTCAGCGCCTCGCCCAGCACCGAGGGCTCGTCCGGCGGACGGCCGGTGAAGGTGGTCAGGTAGATCGGGTCCTTGCGCATGGTGATCGCGGTCACCTGGAAGACCGGGAACTTCTCGACGCTGTTGTAGTAGCCGGTGTGGTCGCCGTAGGGGCCTTCGTCCTCGTACTCGTCGAGCAGGACGTGGCCCTCCAGCACGATCTCGGCCTGGGCCGGGACCATCAGCGGCACGGTCTTGCAGGGCACGAGGTCCAGCTTGGCGCCGCGCATCAGGCCCGCGAACTGGTATTCGCTGAGGGTGTCGGGCACCGGCGTCACGGCGGCCAGGATCGTGCCTGGGTCCGCGCCCAGCACGACGGCGCAGGGCAGGGGCTCCTTCTTGCCGGCCTTCTTGTGGCGGGCGTAGTGCTGGGCCCCGCCGCGGTGGGCCAGCCAGCGCATGATCGCCTTGTCCTTGCCCAGCACCTGCATGCGGTAGATGCCGAGGTTGAAGTCGTCCTCGCGGTCGTTGCTCGGGCCCTTGGTGACCACCAGGCCCCAGGTGATCAGCGGCGCGGGCTCGCCCGGCCAGCAGGTCTGCACCGGCAGCTTCGACAGGTCGATCTGGTCGCCGGTGAGCACGACTTCCTGCACCGGGGCCTTCTTCACCGTGCCCGGGCGCATCGACAGCACCGTCTTGGCCAGCGGCAGCATGTCGATGGCGTCCTTCAGACCCTTGGGCGGCTGGGGCTGGCGCAGGAAGGCCAGCAGCTCGCCCACTTCGCGCAGCTCGCCGGCGGTGGTGCGCGGCTCGCCGCCCAGGGTCACGCCCATCGCCACCCGCTTGACCGTGCCGAACAGGTTGGCCAGCGCGGGCATCGGCGAGCGGCTGCCGTCGGGCAGCAGCACGTGCTCGAACAGCACCGCCGGACCGCCGGTCGCCAGCAGCCGGGTCTGGATCTCGGTCATCTCGAGGACGGACGAGACCGGCTCCTTGACCCGCACCAGCTCGCCCTGGGCCTCTAGCACGTCGATGAATTCGCGAAGCGACCGGTAGGCCATGGGCGGGAAACTCCTGGAACGGCGCGGAACCTAGGGGCGGGCGTGCGTCGGGGCAAGGCGTCGAGGGGCGCGGCGGAGCAAGCTTCGCCCTAGTCGCGCCCCGATGGGTGTGCTCCCTTGGGGCCGCGTTTCAGAGTTGAGCAGAGCGTCGCCATGACCGATCCCACGCCGGAAACCGCCGACCCCAAGGCCGTGCGCCGCGTCGCCGTCGCCCGGCTGGCCACGGGTCTGGCCCAGGGCCTGCTGCTGTTCGGCCTCGACCACGCGCTGAAGGCCAAGGCCTGGCCGTCGACCCAGCCGATGGCGTTCGCCGCGATCTCGGCGGTGGTGTTGTTCGTGCCGTTCGTGGTGCTGGCCGGGCTGTCGGCCATGCGCTGGAGCAGGCTGGCGGCCTGGAAGCTGATCGCGGTGCTGGTCGCCGGCGGACTGGCCGCCTATGCGGTCGACAGCGGCCAGATCCGGATGACGCCCTATTCGGTTCTCCCCGAAGGCGCGGTGATCCTGGCGATCGCCGCCCTGCTGTTCATCGGCCATCACCTCGTGCAGCCGGCCGAGATGGAGCGCCGGCCGATCGCGCGCTTCACCACCTATTTCGACGAGACTTGGAAGCACGGGGTGCAGCTGGGGCTGTCGGCCCTGTTCACCGGCGCCTTCTGGCTGCTGCTGCACCTGGCCTCGGCCCTGTTCTCGATGATCGGCATCGAGGCGATCGACAAGCTGATCGAGCAGCCGTGGTTCGGCTGGCCGGCGACGACGGTGATGTTCGCCGCCGCCGTGCAACTGACCGACGTCCGCGCCGGCCTGGTGCGCGGGGTGCGGACGGTGTCGCTGACCCTGCTGGCCTGGCTGCTGCCGCTGATGGTGCTGATCGCGGCCGGTTTCCTGCTGACCCTGCCGTTCAAGGGGCTGGACCTGCTGTGGGCCACCAAGAAGGCCGCGGCCCTGCTGCTGACGGCGGGCGCCGCCCTGATCGTTCTGACCAACGCCGCCTACCAGGACGGAACCGAGCGTCCCGCCGCGGTGCTGGCCTGGGCGGCTCGGATCGCGGGCCTGCTGCTGGCCCCGATCACCGTCCTGGCGGGCTACGCCATCTGGCTGCGGGTGAACCAGTACGGCCTGACGCCCGAGCGGGTGTACGGAAGCGCCTGCGTCGTGGTCGCGGCCGGCTACGCCATCGGCTATGCGCTCGCCGCTCTGAAGCCGGGCGCCTGGATGAAGCCGCTGGAGGCGACCAACATCGCCATGGCCTTCGTGGCCGTGGCCGTGCTGCTGGCCCTGTTCAGCCCGCTCGCCGATCCGGCGCGGCTGTCGGTGAAGGACCAGGTCGCCAGGCTGGCGGCGGGCAAGGTCAAGCCCGAGGCCTTCGACTATGCCTTCCTGCGCTTCGAGGCCGGCAAGGCCGGGCGCGAGGCCCTGGCCGTCCTGGCCAAGGACCGGAACCCGGCGGTCAGCACGGGCGCGGCCACGGCGCTGAAGGCCGAGAAGCCCTTCGACCTGTCGGAGCCGCGGCGCAAGCCTCGCGACCTGTCCCAGATCCAGGTCCACCCCAAGGGCCAGGTCTTGCCGGCCGATTTCAAGGCCCAGTTCGAGAACGAGCTGAACCCGCCGTTCTGCGTCGCGAACGACAAGCCCTGCCGCGCGAACCTCCACGACCTCGACAGAGACGGCGTTCCCGAGGTGCTGATCGAGGCCGGCGACGGCGTCGCGGTCTATCGGCGCGGCGAGGCGGGCTGGAGCCGCAATGGCTTCTTCAAGCTGACCGACTGCTATCCGCGCGGCGTCGATCCGGAGGAGGAGATGACGCGCTTCATGACCGGCGACCTGCAGACGTTGACGCCCGACATGCCCGACCTCGCCTTCGCGGGCGAACGCCTGCGGATCACGCCGGAGCAGCAGCGCTGCGCGAGCGACGACGAGTCCGTGTCCGGGGTCAGGCGGCGCCCTCGCTGACCGCGTTCAGGCGGGCATAGACCCCGCCGGCCGCCTTGAGGTCGGCGTGGCGGCCTTCCTCGACGAGCCGGCCGTTCTGGAACACCAGGATGCGGTCGGCGCCGCGCACGGTCGACAGGCGGTGGGCGATGACGATGGTCGTGCGGCCCTGCATCAGGGCCTCGGCGGCCTCCTGCACCAGGGCCTCGGTCTCGACGTCGAGCGACGAGGTGGCCTCGTCCAGCACCAGGATCGGAGCGTCGGTGAGGAAGGCGCGGGCGATGGCCACGCGCTGGCGCTCGCCGCCCGACAGCTTGATGCCGCGCTCGCCGACCAGGGTGTCGTAGCCGTGCGGCAGCTTCAGGATGAAGTCGTGGGCGCGGGCCTTCTTGGCCGCCTCGACCACCTGCTCGAAGGTCGCGTCCGGGCGGCCGTAGGCGATGTTGTCGAGCAGGGAGCGGTGGAACAGGGCCGGGTCCTGCGGCACCACGGCGATGGCGCGGCGCAGGGATCCTTGCGTCACCCGCGCGACGTCCTGGCCGTCGATCAGAACCCGCCCGCCCTGCAGGTCGTGCAGCCGCTGGATCAGCTTGACGAAGGTCGACTTGCCCGAGCCCGTCGGGCCGACCAGGGCCACCTTCTCGCCCGGCGCGATGTCCAGCGAGAAGCGGTCGTACAGCGGCGCGCCGGCGTTGCGATAGGCGAAGGTGACGCCCTGGAAGGCGACCTCGCCGGGGCCGGGGACGAAGGCGGGCGCGCCGGGCGCGTCGGCGATCTGCGGGGCGAGCGTGGCCCAGGCCGCGGCGTCCTCGCTGTCGTCGAGGCCCTTCTGCAGCATGCGGATGTTCTCGCCCATGTTGCGCAGATAGCCGCTCATCAGCAGGAAGGCGGTGATGGCGAAGGCGACGTCGCCGGGGCCGGCCTTGCCCTGCAGCCAGCTCCAGACCATCGCGCCCGACAGGCCCGCCTGCAGCACGACCAGCAGCAGGTTCTGGCCAAGCCACACGTCGGTGAAGCGGTTCCAGGTGACCATCACCGCGTCGCGCCAGGCGGCCGTGACCTGCGCCAGGCGCTCGGTCTCGCGGGCCTCGGCGCCGAACGCCTTGACGGTGGGGTTGGAGGTCACGGCGTCGGCCAGGGCCCCGCCGATGGCGGAATCCAGGGCGTTGGACTTCAGGTTCGACGGGCGGACGTAGCGCTCGGTGATCCACAGGTTCACCGCCAGGTACAGCACCACCACGACCAGCGAGATCGCGCCGGCCAGCGGCTGGCGCACCAGCATCATCACCGACAGGCCGACCAGCACGATCAGGCTGGGCACGAGCCAGATGGTGAAGGCGTCGGTGACGCTGTCGTAGCCCCACATGGCGCGGGTCAGCTTGCGCACCGTGGCGCCGGCGAAGCTGTCGGCGTGCCAGTCGGAGGAGAAGGCCTGGACGCGGGCGAAGCCCTCGTTGGTCATCTCCTCCATGTTGCGGGCGGCCAGCGGGATCCAGAACCGGTGGGCGACATTGCGGATCAGCGAGAAGGCCAGATAGACGCCGACGAAGGCCGCCCAGGCGCCCCACGCCTGGTCCTTGTGGCCCGCGGCGACCACGTCGATCAGCTTGCCCGAGGCCCAGGGCAGGGCCAGGTCGAAGGCCACCGCCACCAGGGTCAGGATCACGCCGGCCGCGAAGATCGTCTTCCGACGCAGCCAGAACCGCGCCAGGAAGCCCAGCACCTGGCCGTTGGACAGCGCCCGGCGCTTGCCGCTCTCGTCATCCTCGTCGTCGAAATCGCTCATGGCCGGCTAGATAGGCCTCTCGGCCGCCAGAGGGAACGGCAAGCTGGCGCCCTGCTGCCAGGTTTCGGCCTGAAACCCTGCGTCCGCCCGCCCCTCTTCGCCTTTCTGGGTCCCGTGTCCAGGATCCAAGCCAAGGGGGCGGGGGAAACGGTGGTCGGGCGATGTCGCTTCCGAGAGGCGTGCTCTTCAATCCTCGGCGTCGCTCAGCACGATGGCGAAGGGAACCTGAGCGCCGTCGCGGGTGACATAGCCGCTGACCAGCTTGTGCGACGGGTCGAGCACGCCCAGGTCGACGTCCTCGGAGGGGAAGACCACGGTGCGGCGATCGCCGACGCAGACGACCAGCTCGTAGCCGTCATAGGCCCGGCGCGACATGGCCTTGATACGCTCGTAGTAGGGCGAGCGCTTCCAGGCTGTCGGCTTGCCGGGATCGACCACCACGTTGAGGCGCTTGCCGTCGCGGTCGGCGTACATCACGAAGCCGGCCTTGTCGGGCCGCCAGCCCTGGTCCAGCTTTTCCGAGCTCAGCCACAGGCAGTGGAAGTCGCGACAGGCGCCCGGGCGGGTCTCGTACGAGCCGCAGCCGCCGCCCTTGCGGAAATGGCCGCACCAGACGCCGTCGGGCTTGGCCAGGGCCTCGATGGCCAGCACCTTGCAGCACAGGCCGCAGGAACCGCAGGTCCGCTCGCCCATGTCGCTCCCCCGCGCTCGGCCGATCGTCAGGCGGCGGAGTTTGAAAGCGATGTGTGACGGTTTTGCGGGTCTGCCCTCGAAAGGGGGGAAGGGCGCGCGATCGCGGCCAGGAACGCGGCGGCTGAAACCGACCCTCTCCTGGCCTTCGGGCCACCTCCCCCAGAGGGGGATCGTTGCATAATGGGGTAAAACAAGAACGACTTTCCCCTTTTGATTCCGAACTGTTCTCGAACGGATTCTGGTCTGTTCTTCGACGTTCCGAATTTCGCAACAGTCCCCCAGAGGGGGAGGATCCTATTCGAAGCCGGTCGCGCTCCAGACGGCCAGTTCGTTGCCGGCCGGGTCGATGAAGTGGAAGCGGCGGCCGCCGGGGAATTCGAAGATCGGCTTGACGATCACGCCGCCGGCGGCGGTGACCTTGGCTTCCATGGCCTCGAGATCGTGGGCGTAGAGGATCACCAGCGGCTTGGCCGGCTCTTCCGTCACGTCGCCCACGAAGCCGCCGTCGGCGCCCTGGCCCTCGAAGGCGGTGTAGCCGGGGCCGTAGTCGGTGAAGCTCCAGCCGAAGGCGGCCGCGTAGAAGGCCTTGGTCGCCGGCAGCTCGCCGCCCGCCCATTCGATGTAGTCGATCTTGCCGTCTTCGCGCATGGGCGTGCTCCTCGGTATGTTCTTATTATGTTCTAGTCGCCGCTCAGGGCAGAGTCCAGACGCTGGTGCGCTTGATGGCCAGGTCTTCCAGCTCGCGGGTGGTGGGCACTTGATACTCGGCCAGCTTTTCCAGGCCGTCCTTGGGGAAGTAGGTGCGGCCCGGATCGCCGACCAGCACCGTCGCGCCGGCCGCGCGGCCCTTCGCCAGCCAAGCCATGACCGCAGCCGCCATCGGGCCCTCGTAGCAGATGTCGCCGGCCAGCAGCACGTCGGCCTCCGGCGGCGGGGCGTCGAGCAGGTTGGCGTCGGTGAAGGCGATCTCGACGCCGTTGGCCGCGGCGTTCATGGCCACGGCCGCCTCGCAGAAGACGTCGATGTCGGCCGCCAGCACGCTCGCCGCGCCGGCCTTCATCGCCGCGACGGCGACGATGCCCGAGCCGGTGGCGAAGTCGACGACGGTCTTGCCGCGCACGATCTCCGGATGGTCCAGGACGTAGCGCGCCAGGGCCTGGCCGCCGGCCCAGGCGAAGGCCCAGAACGGCGGCGGCAGGCCGATCGCCTCCAGCGCCTCCTCGGTCAGCTTCCACAGCGGCGTGATCTCGTCAGCCAGGTGCAGCACCAGCTCGGGCGCGTGCGGCGTCGGCAGCAGGCGGGTGTTGTCGGCGATGAAGGCCCGGCGGCCTTCCAGGGTCTGGACGATCATGGGGCGGGTTATAGGCGTTCTCCTCCCCCGTGAAACGGGGGAGGTGGCGCGGCGCTATCAGCGCCGTGACGGAGGGGGCGAGTGACAAAGCGCCGTGCGCGCCGCCGCCCCCTCCACCGCTTCGCGGTCCCCCTCCCCCGCAGGCGGGGGAGGAGTTAGACGGCCGCCGCCTTGCCCGACGCCGCCTTCAGCACCGTCAGATAGCCCGGCGCCGTCAGCATGCCCTCGGTCAGCCCTTTCTCCCGCAGCAGCCGGTGAGCGCGCGGCAGGTTCCAGCACGGCACGTGCATGAACAGGTGATGCTCGGCGTGGAAGTTGACGTGGTAGGGCGCGACCAGGGCGCGTTCCAACCAGTTGGCGCGGGTGGTGCGGGCGTGGCGGAACGGATCTGGCTCGTCCTTGGCCACCAGGGCGTGCTCGGCGATGTTGCGCAGGCGGGTGACCAGCGGAAACCAGGTGGCCATCGGCACGAGCCACAGCGCGAACCAGGCCCACCACAGGCCCGCCGCGCTCAGCGCGACCAGTATGACCAGGTTGATCAGCAGGAACCGCTTCTGGCCGGCCGCGGCGCGGGCGAAGATCGCGCCCGGGGCCTGGCCGTGGCCGCGCTTCTTCAGGCCGGCGAGGATCGGCCCGAACCGCTGCTTGAAGAAGGTCTGGCCGGTCAGGTCGCGAACGATCTTGCGGCGCAGCGAGGCGCGAGTGGTCGGGAACGGGGCCGACAGCACGAGATCCGGGTCCTCGGCCTGCTGGGCGAACTTGTGGTGGGTCAGGTGATAGGGGCGGTAGGCGTTCAGCGAGGCGCCCAGCGGCGCGGCGCACAGCCACTCGCCCAGCCAGTCGTTGACCTTGAGGTTGGGGTGAAGGCCGCCGTGCGCGGCCTCGTGCATCAGGATCGCCAGGCCCAGCTGCCGCGCGCCGATCAGCATGACGGCGACGACGTAGGTCAGCGGATTGGGCCAGACGACGAACAGGGCGCCGGCGGCCAGGATCACGCCCCAGGCGTGGGCGACCATGGCGATCCCGCGCCAGGACGAGCGCGCCGACAGGCGGGCCCAGTCCTCGGGCGCGAACAGTTCCTGCGGCTTGATGCGGGCGGCGACGGCCATGGAACGGATCATCGCACATTCAGGTTCAGGCCGACAGAATGCCGTTAGGTCATGCCTGTTTCCGGAGAGTTTTCATGCGCTTGCCGATCATCGCCGCCCTTGTCTCGCTTGGCTTCGCGGGCGCCGCGCACGCCGCCAGCTTCGACTGCGCCAAGGCCCGGCGGGCCGACGAGCGGGCGATCTGCGCCGACCGGAGCCTCGACAACAAGGACGTGCGGATGAGCGTGCTCTACGACGTCAACAAGCGCACCATGGGCATGGGCGCGCGCGGGGCGCTGATGGACGGCCAGCAAGCCTGGTTGAACGATCGTGCGAACTGCAAGGCCAACCGGGCCTGCCTGAACCGGGCCTATGACCGCCGGCTGGGCGAGCTGGAGCGGTCGATGGAGCGGATCTATCGCGCGGGGCCGTTTTGAAGCCGTGCGTCCTTCGAGGCCCGCTGCGCGGGCGCCTCAGGATGAGGACTTCAGCGCCATGGCTTCCTCATCCTGAGGTGCGAACCGCAGGCGAGCCTCGAAGGACGCACAGATTATAACCCCGCCGGCGTCCACGCCCCGGCCACCAAGGCCAGGACCAGGATCGCGCCGGCCTGGGCGTTGGACTTGAAGATCCGCAGCGCGCCGGGGCCGTCGTCGACGCGGACGGCCACGGCCTGGCGCGACAGGTGCAGGGCGAACAGGCCCAGCAGCGGCAGGAACAGCGGGCCCAACCCGCCGACCCAGGCGGCGGCCAGGGCCAGGGCGAAGGCCAGGACGTAGAAGATCGCCACGCCTTCGCGGACCTTGGAGCCCAGGCGCCGGGTCGACGACTTCACCCCGGCCAGGGCGTCGTCCTCGATGTCCTGGATGGCGTAGATCGTGTCGTAGCCCAGGGTCCAGAAGATGCCCGAGGCGTAGAGCAGGGCGGCCGACCACGAGAGGGTGTGGGTCGCGGCGGCGTAGCCCAGGAGGGCGCCCCAGTTGAAGGTCAGGCCCAGCCACGCCTGCGGCCACCAGGTGATCCGCTTCATGAACGGATAGCCGGCCACCAGCACCAGCGAGGCGACGCCCAGGCCGATGGCGACCCAGCCCAGGCAGATCAGGATCAGGAAGCTGGTCAGGCTGCAGCCCACCAGGAACAGCCAGGCCTGCTTGACGGTGATCAGGCCGGCCGGGATCGGGCGCAGGGCCGTGCGGGCCACCTGGGCGTCGAAGTCGCGGTCGACGATGTCGTTGAAGGCGCAGCCGGCCGCCCGCATCAGCGCCGCCCCGACGAAGAAGGCGATCAGCAGCCAGGGATTGGGCAGCTGGCCCTTCTCGGCGGCGGCCAGGGCGATGCCCTGCCAGCCGGGCAGCATCAACAGCCAGATGCCGGCCGGCCGGTCGAAGCGTCCCAGCTTCAGCCATGGTCGCAAGGCGACCGGGGCGTAGCGGTCGACCCAGTTGGCGGCGGCGGCGTCGGGCAGGATGGCGGTCATGCGGCTTGGCTTAAACCGCCGCGCCCGCCGGGTCGAGCCGATGCGTCCTTCCAAGAACCACGTGATCGGCCGCGCTACCGTTCGATAGGATCTTCCGATCCTGATGAGAAAAACGATCAGTTGGATTTATCGAACGCCGCCCGCGACAGTGGCGCTACGACATTCGACGAGGGCGACATGACCAAGACCATCCTGACCACCACGGCCGGCGCGCCCGTCGCGGACAACCAGAACAGCCTGTCGGCCGGCCCGCGCGGGCCTCTGCTGATGCAGGACTACCAGCTGATCGAGAAGCTGGCGCACCAGAACCGCGAGCGCATTCCCGAGCGCGTGGTCCACGCCAAGGGCTCGGCCGCCTATGGCGTGCTGACCATCACCCACGACATCAGCGCCTGGACCAAGGCCAAGGCCCTGCAGCCGGGCGCGACGTCCGAGGTGCTGCTGCGCTTTTCCACCGTGGCCGGCGAGCGCGGCGCGGCCGACGCCGAGCGCGACGTGCGCGGCTTCGCCCTGAAGGTCTATACCGAAGAGGGCAACTGGGACCTGGTGGGCAACAACACGCCGGTGTTCTTCATCCGCGATCCGCTGAAGTTCCCTGACTTCATCCGCACCCAGAAGCGCCACCCGGTGTCGAACCTGCGCTCGCCGACGGCGATGTGGGATTTCTGGAGCCTGTCGCCCGAAAGCCTGCACCAGGTGACGATCCTGTTCTCGGATCGCGGCCTGCCGCAGGGCTATCGCCACATGCACGGCTTCGGCAGCCACACCTACAGCTTCGTCAACGCCGCCAACGAGCGTGTCTGGGTCAAGTTCCACTTCAAGTCCCAGCAGGGCGTCCGCACCTGGACCAACGAAGAGGGCAATGCGGTGATCGCGGGCGACCGCGAGAGCGCCCAGCGCGACCTGTTCGAGGCGATCGAAGGCGGCGACTACCCGCGCTGGACCCTGAGGGTGCAGATCATGACCGAGGCCCAGGCGCGGCAGACGGCGTTCGACCCCTTCGACCTGACGAAGGTGTGGCCGCATGCCGACTTCCCGCTGATCGAGGTCGGCGTGCTGGAGCTGAACCGCAACCCGGACAACTACTTCGCCGAGGTGGAGCAGAGCTCGTTCTCGCCGTCGAACATCGTGCCCGGGATCGGCTTCTCGCCCGACAAGGTGCTGCAGGGGCGGCTGTTCGCCTATGCCGACGCGCACCGCTACCGGGTGGGCACGCACTACGAGGCGCTGCCGGTCAACCGTCCGCGCTGCCCGGTGAACCACTACCACGCCGACGGCGCCATGCGCTTCGACGCGCCAAAGCGGACGGAGGCCTGGTACGAGCCCAGCAGCTTCGGCGGGCCGGTGGAGGCGCCTTCGGCCGCCGAGCCGCCGCTGCCGCTGCACGGCGACGCCGACCGCTTCGATCACCGCGCCGGCAATGACGACTACGCCCAGCCCGGCGCCCTGTTCCGGCTGATGAGCCCGGCCCAACAGGAAGCGTTGTTCGGCAACATCGCCGCGGCCATGCAGGGCGTGCCCGAGGCGATCGTGCGCCGCCAGCTGGTCCACTTCCATCGCGCCGACCCGGCCTATGCCGCGGGCGTCGCCCTAAGACTGGGGATCGCGTTCGACGCGGCTCCCATCGCCGCCGAGTAGACGCTCGCTCGGCGGCCCGAGGAGGACCGCCGCCCGCCCAGCCCCGGCGGTCCTCCTCGACCCCATGAAAGGAGACATCCGATGACCCGTCCCGATCCGACCTTGAGCCGTATTTCCGGCTGGAGCCTGCTGGCCCTGGGCCTGGCTGCCGGCGTCGTCCTGCCGCATCCGGCGACCACGGCCCTGTGGTCGGCGTCCGCCCGGGCGTTCCGCCGGGCCGGCGACGAGGCGATGGTGTCGCGCCTGCTGTCGGCGACGAAGTTCGGCCCGCGCATTCGCCGGGGCCTGAAGCGGCCGACGGCGGGGATGCTGTATTACGGACGGGCGGGGCTGGCTTGATCCGCTGCGCGGACCCCCTCAGTCGCTCCGCGACAGCTCCCCCAGCGGAGGAGATCCTCCCCCTCTGGGGGACTGTTGCGAAATTCGGAACGTCGAAGAACAGACCAGAATCTGTTCGAGAACAGTTCGGAATCAAAAGGGGAAAGTCGTTCTCGTTTTACCCCATTATGCAACGATCCCCCTCTGGGGGAGGTGGCCCGAAGGGCCGGAGGGGGGACGTTTTCAGCTTTCGAGACGTCGCGAGGTTCGCGTCACCTCCCCCACCGATCGCTTCGCGATCGCCTCCCCCACAGGGGGAGGTTCTATTTCGTTCAAAACCTCGGCCGAAAATCCCTTGGCGCCCACCCGAAATCCCTGACCGCGTCGGACGAGTCGAACGTCAGGTCCTGGCTCATCCGCGCGCCCATGGCCGCCGTGGCCCCCGGGAAGAACGGGCGGGCCAGGGTCAGCAGCAGGGAAAACAGCCAGGGCGGCAGGACCAGGATGGCCGGACGACGGCCCAGGCCCTCGAACACCCGGCGGGCCATCTCGCGATAGGGCAGGGTCTCACCGCCGACCAGGGCGTAGGCGCGGTCGAAGGCGGCGGGCGCGGCGGCCGCGGCGATGGCCCCGGCGGCCAGGTCGTCGGCGTGGACCGGCTGGCGCAGGCCCTGGCCGGCGCCCGACAGCGGCAGCACCTTGAAGCGGCGGATCAGCCCGGCCAGGCGGCTGACGTTTCCATCGCGGCCCTCGGCGTAGATCAGGGTCGGGCGCAGGATCGTCCAGGCCACGCCGTGCTCGGCGCAGAACGCCTCGACGGCGGCCTCCGCGTCGGCCAGGGCCTTGGCCACGGCGCGCTCGGACGCCTCGGGCGAGGCCTCCTTGGTGAAGCGGCTGGTCGAGGAGAAGGCCACCAGGCGCTTCATGCCCCGCGCCTTCAGCAGCGGCAGCACGGCCGGCAGCAGCCAGATGGGCGACAGCGAAAAGACCGTGGCCGCGCCGGGCAGCTGCTCGGCCAGGTCGTCGCTCTTGAGGTCGGCGTCGATCCAGCAGGCGTCGCCGCTCGCCGAGAAGCCGTAGGGCGGACGTCGCGACAGGCCCATGGGCTCGTGGCCGGCGGCCTGCAGCCGGTCCATCAGGAACGTGCCGATCAGGCTGGTGGCGCCCAGCACGAGGATCGGCGTCTTCAGGGTGTTTTCCGCGCTCATGGTCCCTCTATAGTCGCGGAAAGGAAGCTTCGCCCATGTCGATCATCTATGACGAGGTCCGCGCCTTCGCTCTGGCCCTGCCGCTGGTCGCCGACGGGACGTCCTACGGCTATCCCTGCCTCAAGGCGAACGGCAAGTTCCTGACCCGGCTTAAGGAGGACGGCGACACCCTGGTGCTGCCGGGCGTGCCGTTCGACGAGCGCGAGATGCTGGTCGAGGCCGCGCCCGAGGTCTTCTACGTCACCGACCACTACCGCAACTATCCGATCGTGCTGGCGCGGCTGTCGGCGGTGGAGGCCGGCACGGTCAAGCGCCTGCTCGAGCGACAATGGCGCGCCTGCGTGCCGAAAAAGGTGCTCAAGGCCCATGACGAACGGGGCGGGGCGCCTATATCCGGCTGACCAGATTTCCGGAGATTCCCATGTCGAACCCCACCCCCGGCGTCCGTTCGGGCGACGTCGCGATCCCCGCCATCGGCCTGGGCACCTACCAGCTGGAGAACGGTGTGGCCCAGACGGTGACCGAGAAGGCGCTGGAGCTCGGCTATCGCCACGTCGACACCGCCCAGATCTACGGCAACGAGCAGGACGTCGGCGCGGCCCTGGCGGCGACCGGCGTGCCGCGCGGCGAGATCTTCGTCACCACCAAGGTGTGGATCGACAAGTTCGCCGAGGGCGACCTGCAGCGCTCGGTCGACGAGAGCCTGAGGAAGCTGCGCGTCGACCAGGTGGACCTGCTGCTGCTGCACTGGCCCAAGCCCAAGCCGGCGCTGGCCGAGACCATCGCGGCGCTGAACGCGGTGAAGGCCGACGGCCGCGCGCGGGCGATCGGCCTGTCGAACTTCCCCTCGGCGCTGATGCAGGAGGCTGCCGCCCTGTCGGAGGCCCCGCTGGCCACCAACCAGGTCGAGTACCACCCCTATCTGTCGCAGAAGACCCTGCGGGCGACCGCCGACAAGCTGGGCGCCTCGATCACCGCCTGGTCGCCGCTGGCCCAGGGCAAGGTCGGCGATGACCCGGTGCTGAAGGCGATCGGCGACAAGTACGGCAAGGCCCCAGGCCAGGTGACCCTGCGCTGGCAGGTGCAGCAGGGCGTGGTCACCATCCCGCGCACCAAGAACCCCGCCCGCCTGGAAGAGAACTTCGCGATCTTCGACTTCGAACTGACGGATGAGGAGATGGCGCGGGTCTACGGCCTGGCCCGTCCCGACGGCCGGATCGGCGACTGGATCGACGCGGCGTTCAGGTGGGATGTGGAGTAAGGATGAAAGATGCTCCCCCTCTGGGGGAGCTGTCGCGAAGCGACTGAGGGGGATCCGGCCGCCGCGCCGGCCCCCTCCGGCCCGCTGGGCCACCTCCCCCAGAGGGGGAGGATCTGGATCTTCAAACAACAAAAAAGGGGCCGCTTTCGCGGCCCCTTCGTCGTTCTGGGATGACCCGGACCTTAGAGGTCCAGCAGCAGGCGCTGCGGGTCTTCCAGGGCTTCCTTGACCTTCACCAGGAAGGTCACGGCGCCGGCGCCGTCGACGACGCGGTGGTCGTACGAGAGGGCCAGGTACATCATCGGACGGATCTCGATCTTGCCGTTGACGACCATGGCGCGTTCCTTGATCGCGTGCATGCCCAGGATGCCCGACTGCGGCGCGTTCAGGATCGGGGTCGACATCAGCGAGCCGTAGATGCCGCCGTTGGTGATCGTGAAGGTGCCGCCCTGCATGTCCTCGATGGCCAGACCGCCGGTGCGGGCCTTCTTGCCGAGGTCGCCGATGGTCTTTTCGATCTCGGCCAGGTTCAGCACGTCGGCGTCACGGACGACCGGAACCACCAGGCCCTTGTCGGTGCCGACGGCGACGCCGATGTCGTAGTGGTTCTTGTAGATGACGTCCTGGCCGTCGATCTCGGCGTTGACGTCCGGGATCGCCTTCAGCGCGGCCACGACGGCCTTGGTGAAGAACGACATGAAGCCCAGCTTCACGCCGTGGCGCTTTTCGAACACGTCCTTGTACTGGGCGCGCAGGGCCATCACCGCGCTCATGTCGACCTCGTTGAAGGTCGTCAGCATGGCGGCGGTGTTCTGGGCTTCCTTCAGGCGGCGGGCGATCGTCTGACGCAGGCGCGTCATCTTCACGCGCTCTTCGCGCTCGTGCAGGGCGCGCGGCGCGGCCGGAGCGGCGGCCGGAGCCGGAGCGGCGGCGCGGGCTTCCAGGGCGGCCAGGGCGTCGCCCTTGGTCACGCGACCGTCCTTGCCGGTGCCGGCGACCTTCGACAGGTCCAGGCCCGTCTCAGCGGCGATGCGGGCCGGAGCCGGGCTGACCGGGGCGGCGGCCGGAGCGGCCGGAGCCGCGGCGGCGGGAGCCGGAGCCGGGGCGGGGGCCGGAGCAGCGGCCGGGGCCGGGGCCGGCGCGGCGGCGGCGGCCGGAGCGGCCGAGGCGGTCGCGCCTTCGGTCACCACGCCCAGGACCGTGCCCGGAACCACGGTGGCGCCTTCCTCGGCGCTGATCGCGGCCAGGACGCCGTCGGCCGGCGAGACGACTTCGAGGCTGACCTTGTCGGTTTCCAGCTCGACGAGCAGCTCGTCCTTCTTCACGGCCTCCCCGGCCTTCTTGGTCCAGCGGGCGACCGTCGCTTCGGTGACGGATTCGCCCAGGGCGGGGGTCATGATGTCGGCCATGTCAGGTTCCGATGTCTCTTTGATCTGGCGGTCGGGGTCTAAACGAACTTAGGCCGCCGCGCCTATCGAACAAGTCGAAGAGCGCGGCGGCTTGAAGGTTGGTGCTGTTAGGCGAAGGCTTCGGTGAGGAAGGCTTCGAGTTCCTTGAGGTGGCGGCTCATCAGGCCGGCGGCGGTCGAGGCGCTGGCCGGACGGCCGACGTAACGGGCGCGCTTGGCCTTGATGTCCATCTTGTCGAGGGTGAGCTCGATCCACGGATCGACGAAGGTCCAGCCGCCCATGTTCTTGGGCTCTTCCTGAACCCAGAGCAGCTCGGCGTTCTTGAAGCGGTTCAGCACGCCCATGACCGACTTCATCGGCCACGGATAGAACTGCTCCAGGCGCAGGATGTAGACGTCGTCGCGGCCGGACTTGGCGCGCTGGTCGATCAGGTCGAAGTAGACCTTGCCCGAGCACATGATGACGCGCTTGATCTGATCGTCGCTCTTCAGCGTGATCCCGCCGACGTCGCAGCCGGCTTCGGCGCCGTCCACCATCACGCGGTGGAAGGCGGTGCCCTCGGCCAGGTCCGACAGGTTCGAGACGGCGCGCTTGTGGCGCAGCAGGCTCTTGGGCGACATCACGATCAGCGGCTTGCGGTACTCACGGTGCATCTGGCGACGCAGGGCGTGGAAGTAGTTGGCCGGGGTGGTGCAGTTGACCACCTGCATGTTGTCTTCCGCGCACGACTGCAGGAAGCGCTCGAGGCGGGCCGAGCTGTGCTCGGGGCCCTGGCCTTCGTAGCCGTGCGGCAGCAGCATGACGAGACCCGACATGCGCAGCCACTTGCGCTCGCCCGAGCTGATGAACTGGTCGATCACCACCTGGGCGCCGTTCACGAAGTCGCCGAACTGGCCTTCCCACAGGGTCAGGGTGTTCGGGTCGGCCAGCGAGAAGCCGTACTCGAAGCCCAGCACCGCCTCTTCCGACAGGGCCGAGTCGATGACCTCGTAGTTGGCCTGGCCCGGACGGATGTTGTTCAGCGGCGTGTAGTGCTCTTCGGTCTTCTGGTCGATGACGTCGGAGTGGCGCTGGGTGAAGGTGCCGCGAACCGAGTCCTGGCCCGACAGGCGGACCGGGAAGCCTTCGTCGAGCAGGGTGGCGAAGGCCATGTGCTCGGCGGCGCCCCAGTCGAGGCCCTCGCCTTTGGTGAAGGCGTCACGACGGTTCTCGATCGCGCGGCGCACGGTCTTGTGGGCGTCGATGCGCTCGGGGATGGCCGTGATCTTGGCGGCCAGTTCCTGCAGCTTGGCGAGCGGCACGTCGGTCTTGCCGCGGCGCTCCTCGTCGCCCGGCTGGGCCAGGCCCTTCCACTTGCCGTCCAGCCAGTCGGCCTTGTTGGCCTTGTAGCTCTTGCCGGCCTCGAATTCCTTGTCGAGGAAGGTCTCGAACTCGCCGACCCAGGCGTCGGACTCGGCCTGGCTGATCTGGCCTTCGGCGATCAGGCGGTTGGCGTAAAGTTCGCGCGTCGAGGGGTGGCCCTTGATCTTCGCGTACATCAGCGGCGACGTCATGGTCGGATCGTCGCCTTCGTTGTGGCCGAAGCGACGGTAGCAGACCATGTCGATGACCACGTCCTTGCCGAACATCTGGCGATATTCGGTGGCGACCTTGGCCGCGAAGACCACGGCTTCGGGATCGTCGCCGTTCACGTGGAAGATCGGGGCCTCGACCATCAGGGCCATGTCGCTCGGGTAGGGCGAGCTGCGCGAGTAGCGCGGGCTGGTGGTGAAGCCGATCTGGTTGTTGACGATGAAGTGGATGGTGCCGCCCGTGCGGTAGCCCTTCAGGCCCGACAGGGTGAAGCACTCGGCCACCACGCCCTGGCCGGCGAAGGCCGCATCGCCGTGCAGCAGCAGCGGCAGCACGTGGCCGCGGCCGGCGTCCGGCTGTTCGCGCAGGGTGAAGGCCTGCTTGGCGCGGGCCTTGCCGATGACGACCGGGTTGACGATTTCCAGGTGCGACGGGTTGGCGGTGAGCGACAGGTGGACCTTGTTGTCGTCGAACTCACGGTCCGACGAGGCGCCCATGTGGTACTTCACGTCGCCCGAGCCCTCGACGTCCGAGGGGACCGACGAGCCGCCTTGGAATTCGTGGAAGATCACGTGGTAGGGCTTGCCCATCACGGCGGCCAGCACGTTCAGGCGGCCGCGGTGCGGCATGCCCAGGACGATGTCCTTCACGCCCAGCGAACCGCCGCGCTTGATGATCTGTTCCATGGCCGGGACCATGGCTTCGCCGCCGTCGAGGCCGAAGCGCTTGGTGCCGGGGAAACGCTTGTGCAGGAAGCGCTCGAAGCCTTCGGCCTCGATCAGCTTCTTGAGGATGGCGACCTTGCCTTCCTTGGTGAAGACGATTTCCTTGTCGCGGCCTTCGATGCGCTCCTGCAGCCAGGCCTTCTCGGCCGGGTCGGAGATGTGCATGTACTGGACGCCGACGTTGCCGCAGTAGGTGCGGCGCAGGATCGACAGGATCTCGCGGATCGTGGCGGTCTCCAGACCCAGCACGAAGTCGAGGAAGATGGGGCGGTCGTAGTCGGCTTCGGCGAAGCCGTAGGTGGCCGGATCCAGTTCGCTGGCGTCCTTGGCGGGGTCCAGGCCCAGCGGGTCGAGGTTGGCGGCGAGGTGGCCGCGCATCCGGTAGGCCCGGATCATCATGATGGCGCGCAGGCTGTCCAGCGTGGCGGCGCGGACGGCTTCGGCGGAGGCGCCGGGGGCCTTGCCCTCGACGGCCTTGGCGATCTTGGCTTCGACCGCGGGGGCGACGCTGGCCCACTGGCCGTCGAGCGCGGAGAGCCAGTCGGGACGGGCGCTAGGAACGCTCTTGGGCGTCCAGGCCGGGTCCTTGGCGGCGCGCTTGACCTGATCGGCCTGCTCGGCGAGCGAGGAGAAGAAGGCGTTCCAAGAGGGCTCGACCGATCCGGGGTTCTCCGCCCACTGGGCGTAGAGGTCCTCAACAAAGGCGGCGTTCGCGCCGTAGAGGAAGGAGGTCTCGGTCAAGACCTGATTGATGATGCCTGCGTCGTCCGCCATCGTCTTCGCCTCGAGGCCCGCCCGCCGAGGCCATCCGGCGGGATCACGAGCTCGTTTCAAACATGAAGCGCGACGACCGGTTGGCCGCTATCCATTTTCGGCCGCTGCGCTTCGGATCCGTTTACGGGACCGGTTTAGACACCGGTCCCGTAAATATAGTCTCTCAATCACCCGTCGCCCGCGCCGTGCGGCGGGGCCCAGGTGATTTTTTCGGATCGTCGACTGGCGGTCGCAAAAAACCTGGGCCCCGCGCTGGGCGGGGTTTCGGTAGTCTATTAGCCCTTGAGGACTTCGAGCAGGGTCTCGCCCAGCTTCGCCGGCGACGGCGAGACGCGGATGCCCGCTTCTTCCATCGCGGCGATCTTGTCCTCGGCGCCGCCCTTGCCGCCCGAGATGATGGCGCCGGCGTGACCCATGTGACGGCCGGGAGGAGCCGTGCGACCGGCGATGAAGCCGACCATGGGCTTCTTGCGGCCGCGCTTGGCTTCGTCCTTCAGGAACTGAGCCGCTTCTTCTTCGGCCGAGCCGCCGATTTCACCGATCATGACGATCGACTTGGTGGCTTCGTCGGCCAGGAACAGTTCCAGCACGTCGATGAACTCGGTGCCCTTGACCGGGTCGCCGCCGATGCCGACAGCCGTGGTTTGGCCCAGACCAGCGTTCGTGGTTTGGAAAACCGCTTCATAGGTCAGGGTGCCCGAACGCGACACGACGCCGACCGAGCCTTCCGAGAAGATCGAACCCGGCATGATGCCGATCTTGCACTGGTTCGGGGTCAGGACGCCCGGGCAGTTCGGGCCGATCAGGCGCGAACGCGAACCTTGCAGGGCCTTCTTCACCTTGACCATGTCCAGCACCGGGATGCCCTCGGTGATGCAGACGATCAGCGGGATCTCGGCGTCGATGGCTTCCAGGATCGAGTCGGCCGCGAAGGGCGGCGGGACGTAGATCACCGAGGCGTCGGCGCCGGTGGCTTCCTTGGCTTCGCCGACGGTGTCGAACACCGGCAGGCCGATGTGCGTCTGGCCGCCTTTGCCCGGGGTGACGCCGCCGACCATCTTGGTGCCGTAGGCGATGGCCTGTTCCGAGTGGAACGTGCCCTGGGCGCCGGTGAAGCCCTGGGTGATGACCTTGGTTTCAGAACCGATGAGGATCGACATGATTAGCGAGCACCCTTCACGGCCGCGACGATCTTTTCGGCGCCGTCAGACAGATCGTTGGCGGCGATGACGTTCAGGCCGCTTTCCGAGATGATTTTCTTACCCAGTTCGACGTTGGTGCCTTCGAGGCGAACGACGAGCGGAACCGACAGGCCGACTTCCTTCACGGCGGCGATGACGCCTTCCGCGATGATGTCGCAGCGCATGATGCCGCCGAAGATGTTGACCAGGATGCCCTTCACGGCCGGATCGGCGGTGATGATCTTGAAGGCCGCGGTGACCTTTTCCTTGGAAGCGCCGCCGCCGACATCGAGGAAGTTGGCCGGCTCGGCGCCGTACAGCTTGATGATGTCCATGGTGGCCATGGCCAGGCCAGCGCCGTTGACCATGCAGCCGATCTCGCCGTCGAGGGCGATGTAGGCCAGGTCGTACTTGCTGGCTTCGATTTCCTTGGGGTCTTCTTCGGTCTCGTCGCGCAGAGCGCGGATGTCCGGGTGACGGAACAGCGAGTTGCCGTCGAACGACAGCTTGGCGTCCAGGACGCGCAGGTGGTCGTCGGCGGTGACGATCAGCGGGTTGATCTCCAGCATCGCCATGTCCTTGGCCATGAAGGCCTCGAACAGCTGGTTCAGCAGGACGGCGGCTTCCTTGGCGAGGCCGCCGGTCAGGCCCAGGGCCTTGGCCAGCGCGCGCTGGTGGGTCGGCCACACGCCGGTCGCCGGATCGATGGTGAAGGTGTGGATCTTTTCCGGGGTCGAGGCGGCGACGTCCTCGATGTCCATGCCGCCTTCGGTCGAAGCCACGACCGAGACCTTGCTCGAGGCGCGGTCGACGAGGAGCGACAGGTAGAATTCCTTGGCGATCGCGGCGCCTTCCTCGATGTAGAGGCGGTTCACCTGCTTGCCCTTGGGGCCGGTCTGGTGCGTGACCAGCACGCGACCGAGCATTTCCTCGGCCGACGCCTTGACGTCTTCGACCGACTTGACGACGCGAACGCCGCCCTTGGCGTCGGGGCCGAGGCCCTCGAACTTACCCTTGCCGCGGCCGCCGGCGTGGATCTGGCTCTTCACGACGAAGACCGGACCGCCCAGCTTTTCAGCGGCGGCGACGGCTTCGTCGGCGGTGAACGCCGCGTAGCCGCGCGGGACGGGGGCGCCGAACTCCGCGAGGACGGCTTTGGCTTGATGCTCGTGAATGTTCATGAGGGGACCGGTCTTCCGCGACGGTTCTTGAATGTGGCGGCGTTATAGGAGCGTGATTTCGCAGGCGCAACCGCACTTGGACGATAAGGCGCCCCCATATTTTGGTTCCGTTGTCCGAACGGACAACGGCGCCGCCTTCCTGAGCCGAACGATCGAAAAGCCTGATCTTTTCGCAAATCGTCCACAGCCCCTGGCTGGCAAGGCGTTCGGGACCGGCTGGCGCCTCCGGTAACGATGTTACCGCTCACTCCAATCGCGAGCACGAGGGCGTTGTGCGCTGCGATTGTGCGGCGGCGGAGGCGGAAGCGGATTTGCCGCACTTCGTGACGAAGTATTGCTGCGGTCGTCGACCGTCGTGCGGCGAGTCTCGGAAAAACAACGACTTAAATACGAGGCGTTTTGTGCAAAACCGGGAAAACGAGGCAGAATATACTCGATGCGACGCCGTTGCTTGAAGGTATCAATCATTTATTGACCGTCGCGAAGCTTCTCCTTGCCTGACGCGTTCCGGGAAACCCCCGGTCGGCAACGGATAAAGCGCCCCATGTTCAATCGCTCGCAAGTCCAGGCCGCCGAGACCCTGGCGGCCCTCGACCGGTCGCTGGCGACCATCGAGTTCGACCCCAAGGGCCGGATCCTGACGGCGAACGAGAACTTCTGCACGGCCATGGGCTATGCCCTGACCGAGATCGTCGGCCAGCACCACAGCCTGTTCGTCGAGCCCGACTATGCGGCCAGCAGCGACTACGCGGCGTTCTGGGCCAAGCTTGGCCGCGGCGAGTTCGACGCCCGCGAGTACCTGCGGGTGGGCAAGGGCGGCCGCGAGGTCTGGATCCAGGCCTCGTACAATCCGATCCGCAACGCGCGCGGCGCGGTGACCCGGATCGTCAAGATCGCCACCGACATCACCGAGCAGAAGCGCCGCGCCGCCGAGCAGCACGGCAAGATGGAAGCCATCGGCCGCGCCCAGGCGGTGATCGAGTTCAACCCGGCCGGCGAGATCCTGACCGCCAACCAGAACTTCCTCGACGCGCTGGGCTATTCGCTGGGCGAGATCCAGGGCCGCCATCACCGGATGTTCGTCGAGCCGGCCGAGGCCAATGCGCCCGACTACGCCGCCTTCTGGGCCCGGCTGAACGCGGGCGAGTTCGTCGCCGCCGAGTTCAAGCGCCTGGGCAAGGGCGGCCGCGCGGTTTGGATCCAGGCCTCGTACAACCCGATCTTCGACCACCGGCGCCGCATCGCCAAGGTGGTGAAGTTCGCCACCGTGGTCACCGGCCGCGTCGACGCCGTCAACGCCATCGCCAGCGGCCTGGATCATCTGGCCCGCAACGACCTGACCTATCGCATCGACAAGCCGGTCGACCCGCAGTTCGCCAAGGTGCGCGACGACTTCAACAGCGCCATGTCGGCCCTGGACGGCGCCATGGGCGTGGTCGCCTCGGCCACCCAGAGCGTCGGGGCCGGCGCGCAGGAGATCTCGATCGCCGCCGACGAGCTGTCTCGCCGCACCGAGATCCAGGCCTCGAACCTGGAGGAGGCGGCCGCCGCCCTCGACCAGATCACCGCCACCGTCAATCGCGCGGCCGAAGGGGCTCGTGAAGTCTCGCAGGTGGCCTCGGCCGCCCGCGTCGACGCCACCCGCTCGGGCGAGATCGTCGGCGAGGCCGTCGCCGCCATGGGCGAGATCGAGGAAAGCTCGGGCAAGATCACCAGCATCATCGGGGTGATCGACGAGATCGCCTTCCAGACCAACCTGCTGGCGCTCAACGCCGGGGTGGAGGCCGCCCGGGCCGGCGACGCCGGCAAGGGCTTCGCGGTCGTGGCGTCGGAGGTGCGGGCCCTGGCCCAGCGCTCGGCCGAGGCGGCCAAGGAGATCAAGGCCCTGATCGCCAGGAGCACCTCGCAGGTCGGCCGCGGCGTGCGGCTGGTCGGCGAGACCGGCGAGGCCCTGGCCACCATCGTCGACAAGGTCGGCAGGATCGACGGCCTGATCCTCGAGATCGCCCAGTCCTCGCGCGAGCAGGCCACGGGCCTGTCGGAGGTCAACACCGCCGTCAACCGCATGGACGAGGTCACCCAGCGCAACTCGGCCATGGTCGAGGAAGCCACCGTCGCCTCGGCCAGCCTGAAGCTGGAGGCCGGCGAGCTGGCGCAACTGGTGTCACGTTTCGAGGTGAGCAGCAGCGGCGGGGTCGTGCAGGCCGCGAAGCGGCGGGCTTAGACCGGAACCTTCCCCCATATTGCCGAAACCTCTCCCATGGGGAGAGGGAGGGGCCCGCGCCGATAGGCGTGGGAGGGTGAGGGGGTAAATCGCCTGCGGTCCCATCACGTCTCAGTCACCGCCCCGTCCGGATAGGTCTCAACCCCTCACCCTCCCATGCTGCGCATGGGCCCCTCCCTCTCCCTCTGGGAGAGGTTTGATCTTTCTACTTCACCGCCACGGTCGCGCGGCGTTCCAGCTTGCCCCAGCCGACCCGGCCGCCGCGCACGGCGGTCAGCACCGATTTCACCACCACGTAGTACATCAGCTGGCGGTAGCCGAAGCGCTGCACCGGCAGGTAGGGCAGGTCGGCCCAGGGGGCGCGCTTCTCCAGGGCCATGCCCAGGGCGCCGGCCGACAGGTCCACCAGGATGAACACCGCCCAGTAGAGCAGGCCGCGCACCATGTCGTCGGGCCGCCATTCCAGCGGGTGGGCCAGCGCGGCGTAGAGGCCCGAGACCAGGCTCCAGACCGCGGCCAGGTCCACCAGAGGCGCGGCGACGGCCAGCAGGATCTGGAACAGCCAGATCTGCGGCAGGGCGACGAAGCCCAGCACCGGGGTCTTGGGATTGAACAGCGCCGCGCGGTGCTTCCACACGCACTGCAGGGTGCCGAACGACCAGCGGAAGCGCTGCTTGAGCAAGCCGGTCACCGTGTCGGGCGCCTCGGTATAGGCGCGGGCGGCCGGATCGAAGGCCACCTTCCAGCCGGCGCGCTGGCAGGCGATGGTCAGGTCCTGGTCCTCGGCCAGGGTGTCGGAAGGATAGCCGCCCAGGGCGTCGAGCACGCTCTTGCGCCAGGCCCCCACCGCGCCCGGCACCACGGTGACCGCGCCCAGCGCCGCCAGCGCCCGCCGCTCCAGGTTCTGGGCGGTCACGTATTCCAGCGCCTGCCAGCGGGTGACGATGTTGAGGCGGTTGCCGACGATGGCGTTGCCGGCCACGGCGCCGATCTTCGGGTCGGCGAACCAGCGGACCAGCCGGCCGATGGTCGACTTGGGGAACTGGGTGTCGGCGTCCAGGGCCACGACGTACTCGCCCCTGGCCACGGCCAGGCCCCGGTTGACGGCCCGCGCCTTGCCGCCGTTCTCGAACGACAGCAGCGTCACGCGCGGATCGCCCGCGAAGTGGTCGCGCACCTCCTGGGCCGTGCGGTCCTTGGAGCCGTCGTCGAGAACCAGCACCTCGATGTTCTTCCAGTCGCTCTCCAGGATCCGCGCCACCGAGGCGGCGATCACCTTCTCCTCGTTGAAGCAGGGGATCAGCACGCTGACCAGCGGGCCGGTCGCCGGGTCCAGGTCGCCTGGCGTGCGCTCGGTCGCCTTGTGGACCAGGGCCAGGCAGGCCAGGAACACCAGCCGCGCCACGCCCAGGGCAATGGCGGTGATGAAGAGGCCGACCAGCAGGGCGTTCAGTCCCCGGAAGAAGCCGAAGCCCAGGCGGTCCAGCGCCAGGCCCACCGGGTCGCGCTCGCTCTTGGGCATCACCTGCTCGGGGGTCATGCCGGCCAGCTCGCCGACGGTGACCAGCCGATAGCCGCGGGCGCGGATGCCGTCGATCAGGCCGGGCAGGGCCTTGATGGTGTTCTCGCGATTGCCGCCGGCGTCGTGCAGCAGCACCACCTGGCCGGGATTGGCGCCCGGATGGTCGAGGCGATCCAGCGCGCGGTCGATGATCACCTGGGGCGGCGGCTTCTGCCAGTCGTCGGTGTCGATCCGCAGGCCGACGATCAGGTAGCCCAGGGTCTGGGCGATCACCAGGGGATCGACCTCGCGCGGGGTCGAGGGCTCGGCGTCGCCGAAGAACGGCGGACGGAACAGGCGCATCGAGCGGCCGGTGACCACCTCGAACAATCGCTGGGTGGCGTTCAGCTCGACCTGGGTCTGGGGCAGCGGCGTCTCGCCGATGTTGGGGTGGGTCCAGGTGTGGCCGCCGACGTCATGGCCCTCGCGGATCTCGCGCGCCACCAGGGCCGGATGCTTCTGCATGTTCTGGCCGATGACGAAGAAGGTGGCCGGCGCGTTCTTGGCCTTGAGGATGTCGAGGATCTTCGGCGTCCAGCGCGGGTCGGGACCGTCGTCGAAGGTCAGCGCCACCAGGCCCGGCTTCTGGCCGTAGCGCTCGATGACGTAGGAGCTGGGCAGGACGTCGTAGGTCTCGCCCGAGATCAGGCCGGTGTCGGGATCGAACTCGAGCGATCGCTTGCCGGGCGTGGGCAGGGACGAGACGCGCAGCACCTCGCCGCCGCCGTCGAAGTCGACGCTCTGGCCGGCCGGGATGCGGGTCAGCGCCGCCGCCGTCCCCTTGCCGTAGGGCTGGCACAGCACGCTCCACACGCCCGGATCCTCGCCGCCCATGCGCCACAGGCCATAGCCGCGGGGCCGGAACGGATCGGTGGCCTTGATCTGGTTGAACAGGGTGGCAGCGTCGAGGAACCACACCACGTGCCTGTCGCCGTTGTCGGCGGCGTAGGCATAGGTGGGGTTCAGGGCGTCGTCGTCCATGCGGATGGCCGCGCCGGCGTCCTGGGCGTTGCGGATCGCCTCGTGGAAGGTGGCCGCGTCGCCGCTGGCCGCCGACCCGTCGGCCTTCAGCGTCCAGTCGTAGCCATAGGCGCCCAGGGCCAGCACGGTGCGGGCCGGGTCGAGCGCGGCGAAGCGCTTGTCGAGCTCGGCCTCGTACCAGTCCTGGCCGGCGTTGGGGCCGGGATCGCCGCCGCCGTAGTGCTGGTCGTAGGCCATCAGCACGATGGTGTCGGCCGACTGCTGCAGGCGCTTCAGCGGCCAGCCCTGCTCGTCGAACGGGGCGGTGACCCAGACCTCGCGGCCCGAGGCCTTGAAGGCCGCGCGGGCCTCGTCCAGCAGCAGCGGATAGTTGGCCAGACCCTTGGGCGACAGGGCCTCGAGGTCGAAGATGTAGCCGCCGAAGCCGCGGCGCTGGGCCAGGGCCGCCAGGTTGTCGATCAGCGCCTTGCGGGCGGCCGGATCGGCCAGCATGGCGTCGGCCATCGGGCCGTTGAACGCCGCATTGGCCGAGTTATGCACCAGCGGCAGGACGGTGGGATGGTTGGGCGCGGCGGCGATGCGGGCCGTGCCGACCGGATCGTCGTCGACCGAAATCTGGCCCTTGGGGCCGTTCATCGCCACCCACTGCGGAGAGACCACGTCCAGCTGGCCGATGTGGCGACGCAGGGACTCGCGGCTGTCCTCGTCCCAGGGCACGTAGAAGCCGACGCTGAGCGGCTTGGCCGCGCCGATGGCGGCGGGGGTCTTCGGGGCCGGAAGCCGTCGCCAGGCCGGGGGCTTGGCGGGCTTCAGGCGATGGACCGTCTCCTCGTGCAGGGCCGACAGCACGTGCGGGTCCTTCAGCGTCACCGCCGGCAGGTGCGGGGCGAAGGCCAGGGTGGCCAGGAAGCCGGCCACGAGCGCGGCTGCCAGCGACAGGGCTATGCCCGCCGCCAGGGTGAACCTGCGCCGACGCCTGCCGGTGGGATCATGGAAGATGTGCCGATCGTCGCCGCTCATCGCGCCGTGCCCCGTTCATACCGCTGATAACACGGTTTCGGCGGCGCAATGATCCTCGATCATGTCCGAACGGTGGCGCTTGGACGGCCTTGAAGCGTCTGCGACTTTTTGGCCGTGGACGCATACTCCATCCCGTCATTCCCGCCACAGGGGCGGGAATGACGGGTGTTGAGGAGATCCTCAGTCCACCCAGTCCTTTTCCAACCGCTTGCTGGCCAGGAAGAACAGGCCGGCCGCGACGAGGTAGAAGCCCATGCCGGTATAGATCGACCAGCGCAGCGACTCCGCGCCGAACATCGGCTTCAAGAGGTCGGAGACCAGGCCGAAATAGTAGATGCCGACGGCGATGCCGAGGAGGTTGTTGATCAGCAGGAACAGGGCCGAGGCGGTGGTGCGCATCGGGGCCGGGGCCAGGTGCTGGACGGCGGCGGTGATGGGGCCCAGCCACGCCAGGTTCAGGCCCGTGGGGATCAGGAAGATCAGGAAGGCGGCCGTCATGGCGCCGGTGCGGCCAAGGCCTCCGAACAGCGCGCCGCTGTTCATGGCCAGCAGGAAACAGGGCACCGAGATCAGGAAGGCGATGGCCGGGGTGATCGGATAGCCGGCCTTGGACTTGGCCCCCAGCTTGTCGGCCACCACGCCGCCCAGCCAGATGCCCAGCAGGCCGCCGAACAGGGCGATGCCGGCGTAGTACCAGGCGGTCTGCGACAGGGTGAGGCCCAGGCTCCGCATGAAGAAGCTGGGCAGCCAGGCGGCGACACCGTAGCCGCAGACCGACGAGGCGGCCGCGCCGAACGACAGCAGCCAGAACGACGGCTTGGCGACCAGCAGGCGCACCGCGTCGCCGAACGGCGGGGCGGGGGGCGGCGGCGCCGGCGGAGCGCCGACGGCGCGGTCGGCGCCCCCGCGCACGGGATCCTTGACGACGGCGCGGAAGATCGGGGCCAGCACCACGCCCAGCAGGCCCACGACGATGAAGGCCGTGCGCCAGCCGTAGGTCGCGGCCAGCAGCCCCCCGACCAGCGTGCCCAGGCCCGAGCCCAGCGGGATGCCGAAGGCGTAGGCGGCCAGAGCCCGCGCCCTCTGGGTCTTGGGGAAGTAGTCGGCGATCAGCGAATAGGCCGGGGCCACGCCGCCGGCCTCGCCGACGCCCACGCCCATGCGCGAGAAGAACAGCTGCCAGAACCCGCCGGCGAAGCCGCACAGGGCGGTGAAGCCGCTCCATACGGTGAGCGCGGCGGTCATGATCCACACGCGGCTGAAGCGGTCGGCCAGCCAGGCGATCGGGATGGCCAGGGTGGTGTACAGCAGGGCGAAGGCGAGGCCGCCCATCAGGCCGAACTGGCCGTCGGACAGGCCGAACTCGTCCTTGATCGGCTTGGCCAGGATCCCGAGGATCTGCCGGTCGAGGAAGTTCAGGGTGTAGACGAGGATCAGCGTCGCCAGCACCACGTAGCGATAGCTCGGGGCCGGCGCGGCCTCGTCAGGTTTGCGACCGTCGTCCATCGCCGTGCCCCCAGGGAATCAAACTTGGCTTTGTTTAGCGCGGATAGAAAAAGGGCGGCGGCCTGTTGCAGCAAGCCGTCGCCCGGAGAAGTCGCCTAGAACTTGACTTCGAAAGACGCCGTGACGGTGCGCGGCGGGCCGTAGAAGGCGCTGACCGAGTTGCCGTAGAACACGGCCGCCGACTGCGGGAAGTTGTAGCCGCCGATGCGGTAGCGCTCGTCGCCCAGGTTCTTGCCGGTGAGGGCGGCCTTGTAGCGGCCCTGCGCCGAGGTCCAGATCAGGCTGGCGTCATAGAGCCAGTAGGCCCCCTGATCGAGCGCCGAGGGGATCTCGAACATGTGGTAGGACGAGCGGTACGAGGCCGTCGGGGTGAAGGTGATCGAGCCGTTGTCGCCCAGGTCGTGGCTGAAGTTCAGGCCGAAGTTGCCCGTCCACTTCGGGGTGTTCTGGAACACCCGTGCGTTCGAGAAGTCGCGCACCACCGGCGGCGTCGAGGTCAGGTCCAGCGCGCTGTACTCGTCGAACTCGGCCTTGATGTAGCCCAGCGAGACGTTGGCGCTGACCCAGTGGGCCAGCTTGGCGATCCCCTCGACCTCGAAGCCCGACATGTGGGCGCGGCCGACGTTCAGCACCTGGCTGGCGATCGAGGCGCCGACCGGGGTCTGCTGGGTGACCTGCATGTCCTTGTACTTGGAGTAGAACACCGCGGTGTTCAGGCTCAGGCGGCGGTCGAGGAAGTAGCCCTTCAGGCCGCCCTCGAACGAGTCGACGGTCTCGGGCTCGTAGCCGTCGGCCGAGTTGGGCGTCAGGATCTGGTCGGAGCGCATGTCGAAGCCGCCCGACTTGAAGCCCTGGCTGTAGGAGACATAGGCGTTCAGGTCGTCGCTGATCACGTACTTGGCGCTGAGGCGCGGGGTGAACTTCGAGAAAGTCTTCTTGTTGGTGAAGCTCGAGCGCAGCAGGCCGGGCACGGCGGCGTTGTTGCCGAACAGCGGGCTGCGGATGCCCGTGAAGTTCTGGCGATAGACGCGGCCGTACTTCTCGTCGCGGGTCACGCGGCCGCCGACCGAGAACGACAGGCGGTCGGTCAGGTCGTAGCTGACGTCGGCGAAGGCCGAGTAGCTCTCGGTGTCGACGTTGCCGGCCGTGGCGATGGTGGTGTTGATCTGGCTGACCACGGTGTCGAAGGCGCCGGCGGCGGTGGCGTTCATGTAGTAGACGCCCGCCACGCCCTGCCAGCGGTCGCCGGTGAACAGCGCCTGGAATTCCTGGCTGAACTGGTGGTCGTTGTAGCGGCCGGGAATGTCGAGATAGGCGCCCGGCAGTTCGTCGAAGTCGATCGTGCCCTCGGTGTTGCCCGAGCGGTAGGCGGTGATCGACTTGACGGTGATCAGGTCGTTGATCGTCCACTGGCCCAGCAGCGACACGCCGCTGTTCTCGACGCGGTTGCTGTCGCCCGAGCCGGCGCGGGTGTCGTAGACGTCGGGCAGCACCTCGCCGCCGGGGATCGGCTGGCCCAGGACGTTCAGCGCCTGCACCTCGCGGTGGCCGTGGCGCGGGTTGGACTTGTCGCGGGTGGTGTCGGCCGACAGTCGGAAGAACAGCGACTCGGTCGGGGTGTACTCGACGCTGACGCGGCCGGTGGCGACGTCCTTGTCGTAGTGCTCGGCGCCGGTGTTGAGGTTCTTGCCGTAGCCGTCGTGGTCGAAGCTGGCGGCGGCGAAGCTGACGGCGAGCTTCTGGCCGATCGGGGCCTTGGCCGAGATCAGGAAGTCGCGCTGGTCGTAGCTGCCGAGCGAGGCCTTCAGGCGCAGTTCCGGGTCCGCGCCGATCTTGCGGGTCACGTACTTGACCGCGCCGCCGATGGTGTTGCGGCCGTAGAGGGTGCCTTGCGGGCCGCGCAGCACTTCGATGCGCTCGATGTCGAACACGTCGAGCACCGCGCCCTGCGGGCGGGCGATGTAGACGTCGTCGACATAGAGGCCCACGCCGGGCTCGAAGCCCCACAGCGGGTCTTGCTGGCCCACGCCGCGGATGAACGAGATCAGGGTCGAGTTGGAGCCGCGCGCCACCTGCAGGGTCAAGTTCGGGGTCGACTGCTGCAGGCTGGTGATGTCCGAGGCGCCCATGCGCTCCAGCGCGGCCGCGCCGTAGGCCGAGACGGCCACCGGCACGTCCTTCAGGGTTTCCTCGCGCCGGCGGGCGGTGACGACGACCTCTTCGACGCCGACGCCTTGCTCCGTCGCCGCCTGTTCCTGCGCAACCGCGAGATTGCTCGCGGCGCCCCACGCCGCGCCAGCCAGCAGCGCAGCCTTCCACATCGTTTTCATGGACAGCCCCTCTTACCTAGATGCGTTTCGTCCCTCACGCTGGCCGGGCTCGTCTCGAGCGGCCTCGTTTCCAGCGTTTCCCGCACGATTTCACCGCCGCAGGAATTCGACGGCACTGTCACCTAGGTTGAGGAATTGCGCCAGCCTTTTTTCATCAGGTGGTGAAAAGTGTGATCCGCAGGCTGACGGACACGCGCTACGCCTTGCCGGACTTGGCCACGACGGCCTCGAACCCGGCGGCGCAATAGGCGAACAGGCGGGCGCGGACGGCCTCCAGGTCGCTGGAATGGCAGACGCCTTCCGACAGCGAGTCGATGCGGCCGGTCTCCGACAGGGCCAGCATCATCGAGCCGGTCAGGAACTGGTAGCACCAGTAGAGGTCGCGATACTCCGCGTCGGGACGGACGATCTTCAGCGTGTCGACCAGCTGGTGGACGACGGGATCGAAGAACCGGGCCATGGTCTCGCCGCCCCAGGCTGGGGTGTTGTTCACCTGGGCCACCAGGGCGAAGTAGCTTTTCCAGCCGCCGCCGCCCTCCTGCGAGATGCGCAGCAGGGGATCGATGAAGGCGGTGATCACGCCCTCCACCGTCATGCGCTCGCCGAAGGTCTCGACATAGGCGTTCATCGAGACGCTGCGGGCCTGGTTGAGGATGTCGGCCCGGCGCAGGAAGACCGCGTCGAACAGCTCGCGCTTGGCGCCGAAGTAGTAGTGGATCAGGGCGGTGTCGACGCCGGCCTCCGAGGCCACCTGGCGGGTGGTCACGCCATGGAAGCCGTGGCGCGCGAACAGGCCCTCGGCGGCGTCGAGGATGGTCTCCTTCAGGTCCAGGCCGGTGGCCTTGGAGGGGCGGCCCCGCCCGCCGGAACGGGCGCGGGTCTTGGCGGCGGTCATGTCGAGCGGGCCCCTCCGAGAACTGCGTTGTTCCTCGGATAGGCCCGCTTCCGGCGCCGTGGCAAGAGCGCGGCCGTTCCGAGGCGCTGGGGTCAGGACGTGAAAATCCCGTGGAATCCCAGTGGCAAGGCGGTGTTCGCCCGCCAGGTGACCAGCGGACCGTCGGCCACGCGGCGGGCGTCGAAGGCGTGCAGCTCGGTGGCCTGGGCGTCGAGATCGAGGCTCGTGCCGACCAGCCAGCCGTCGAATTCCGCGCTGGAACCGGGGCGGGGCACGAAGACCATCTCCTCGACCAGCTGGCGGCGGCCGAAGGCGAAGGTCTCTTCGCGGCCGGTCTTCCAGTCGCGCACCGCCACGCCGTGGAACACCGGCTTTCCCGGCTCGCCGACGGCGGCGTGGACGCTGTAGCGACGCTGGCGGCCCGCGAACCGCTCGTCCGAGCGCGGGAACTCGGCGACGCTGTCGAAGCGGGTCAGTTCGGCCTTGCCGTCGGCATGCAGGGCCACCAGCGCCAGGCGCGGCGGGGCCACGTTCGTGAACGGCACGCCGCGCAGCAGCTGCTCGCCGGCCGAGGCCGTGCCGCGCGGATCGTCGTCGACGCAGGCGTCGAAGCGGATCGCGCCGCTCGCGTCCTCCCAGGCGTCGCCCAGGTGGAAGAAGAAGAACGGCGGCAGCTCGAAGGTCCGGCTTCGGGTCAGGTCGGCCTTGTCGAGCACCACCACCTGGGTTCCCAGCTCCGGCCGCCAGGCCATGCTGGAGATGTAGGGCATCTCCATCCGCTCCTGGATCCAGGGCTGCAGCACGATGACGAGATGGCGCTTGGTGGCGGTGAAGTCGTGGATGTAGCTGGCGCGCGGCAGGGTCACGACCTGGGCGTCCTCGAGCGCGCCGTCGGCCGCCAGCCGCCAGACGACGGCGTGCTTGCCCGCCAGGCCCAGGTTCCAGATCCGGCCGTCCGGCTCGCGCCGCGGATGGGCCAGGAACGGCATGGCCTTGAGGTCGGGGCGCAGGGTCTTGAAGCCCCTGGTCTCCAGCGTGTCCGGGTCGAGGACGCAGGGCGAGCCGGCCTCCCACAGGGCCCAAAGCTCGCCGCCGGCCATCATCACCGAGGTGTTGGCGCCGTTGGCGTCGTCGGGGCCGCCCAGCGTCGCGCCGGGGCCGGCCCTGGTGCCAAAGCCCGGGGTCACCATCGCGTTCGCCGCGATGTCGGCGCGGCGCTTGGGGGTGTCGACGAAGCGGGCGGCGAGGCTGGCCTGCCCGTCCTGGATCGAGAACCGGCGCACCAGGCCTTCGCCGTCGAACCAGTGACCGGCCGAGCCGCCCGGACGGCGGAACTTGGCCGGGCCGTTGCGGATCAGCGCGCCCGAAAGCCCGGCCGGGGCCTTGCCGCGCACGCGGGTCAGCCGGGTCGGCGCGATGTCGGCCTCGACATCCCGGAAGGCCAGGGTCCAGTCGGCGGCCCCGGCGGCGAACACGGTCTCGGGGCTGAGCACGGCGGCGGCGCCGGCCAGGCCGGCGGCGCGGAGAAAGGCGCGGCGGTCCATCGATATCCTCAGCGCAGGGTCAGGGCCTGGGCGTTCTCGCCCGGCGTGACGGTGAAGGCGGCGGCCTCGAAGGACGGCGGGCCCATGTTGACCTTGGCGTCGTTGGAAAAGCCGTAGGGTTCGACCGGCAGGCCGAAGGGATTGGTGGCCAGGCGCCCGTCGCCGTCGACGTCGTGGAAGGCGCGGATGGCGTAGGCGCCGGCCGGCAGGTCGATGCGCACGGTCGGCTCGGCCTCGGTCGCGGGCACGCTCACCGACTTCACCGCCTTGCCGCCCTTCCAGGCCTGGGCGCTGTCGTAGACGGCCACCTGCAGGACCCCGGTGTGGGCCTTCAGGGCGGGGAAGGTCACGACCAGGCTGGCGTCGGCCTGGGCGCTCGCGGCGGCGGGCGGCGCGGGAACGACGGGGATGTCCTGGCAGAGGCCGGCGACGGGAACGGCGAGGACGGCGGCGCAGGCCAAGAGCGGGAGAAGACGCATCGGAAGGGTCCTTGGGAAACGGGGGTGGAGGAGACTGTGCAACGACAACGCGCTCAGCCGAAGAACACGCGCCACAGCAGGCGGCCGGGCAGGAAGGTGAAGGCCCCGGCGATCAGCAGGCCGCCGACGAACAGGCCGGTCATGAAGCGCCGGTGCATATGGACCTTGTGCCGGCGGGCGGCGTAGACGGCCATCGGCAGGGCCACGATCGTCCAGCCGGAGAGCAGGTGGATCCAGCTCATCGCGCCGTGGTTCATCTCGCGGATGAACAGCGAGCTGATGGCGGTGGTCGCCATGGCGACCACCCAGGTCCAGCCCAGCGTGCGGTGCAGGCGCGTGCCCTTCACACCGACCATCAGCACCGTGCCGATCGCCAGCGCCGTCAGGGCTGCGGCGACGTGGAGCTGGATCTTCACCGGCGCGGCCGCCAGCAGCGAAAGGTTGGGCATGTGGACGCCGTTGCGGATCATCAGGACGGGCGCGGCGGCGATCGCCGTGGCGACGAGCACCCCGGCCAGGCCCTTGCGCCGAAAGCGGCGGGCGGCGGCGTCGTGCATTGACAGGTTGGGCTGCGACATCTTGATCTCCGTGCGGCGGCGGGGTGCGTCGCCGTTGCTGGATCGATAGGAGCCGCCGGGGCCGTGTCTCAATCGCCGTTACGTGAGCAGCCGGCTCGCCTTCGCCAATCGCCGCCCGCCGCCGTTCGCGCTTCGTCAATGGCGGCCCTGGTCGCGCGGCATGGACGCGGCGTCGTGGTGGCGGGGGTGGCCGGCCTGTTCCTGGCCTTCGCCGGCGCGTTCGGCACCGGCGGCGCGCCGCTGTGGATCCGGATCGTCTACTGGCTGGTGCTGTGCTGGTCGGGCGCGGCGGCGGGCGCGGCGGTCGGCGGCGCGGTGCAGAACAGCGGCCTGACCGAGCGGGGGCCGTTCGTGGGCGGCGCGGCCATCACCCTGGGCGTGGCCCTGCCGGGCACGCTTTACGTCTGGGCGATGTCGAGCCTGATGTTCGGCGCCCTGCCGCGCCCGGCCAACCTGCCGCACTACTTCCTGCCGGTGCTGGTGATCACCGCGGCGATCACGGCGCTGAACTTCCTGGTCGCCCGCAAGCCGGTCGAGACCCACGCCGCCCCGCCCGAGGCGCCGCCGCCCCGCTTCCTGGAGCGTCTGCCGCCCAGGCTGCGCGGCGCGACCCTCCACGCCGTCGAGGCCCAGGACCACTATCTGCGCCTGCACACCTCCAGGGGCGAGGATCTGATCCTGATGCGCCTGTCCGACGCCGTGGCCGAGCTGGAGGGCATCGAGGGCGCCCAGACCCACCGCTCCTGGTGGGTGGCGCGCGCGGCGGTGGTCGAAGCCAGGCGCGGCGACGGCCGCGCCGTCCTGACCCTGGCGAGCGGCGCCGAGGCTCCCGTCAGCCGCGCCTACGCCAAGGCCCTGCGCGAAGCGGGCTGGTTCTAGGACTAGCGCGCGCGGCCCTGCGCCAGCCGGGCCTGGACCTCCGGCCAGACCTTGGCGGCCGCCAGTTCGTCGATAGTGGCGGGGCCTCCCCGGTCGCACGGCGCCGACGGCGCGTCGATCCTCGCGCCGGCCTTGATCAGGGCCAGGGCGGTCGCCTGATCCTGAGCGCAGAGCAGCGGCGCGGCGCCTGACTTGTCGCGGGCGTTCGGGTCGGCGCCCCTGCTCAGCAGCAGTGCAAGCAGATCGGGGGAGAGGGCATGGAACAGCGGGGTGTGGCCGTCCTCGTCCCGCGCGTTGGGAGAGACGCCCTGCGCCAGCAGCAGCTTGGCGACGGCGACGTCGTCGCGGGGCGACGAATTGCACATGAAGGCCTCGGACGTCGTCGCCTGGGGATCGATCCGCACGCCGGCGTCGCCCAGGACCTTCACGGCCTCCAGACGGCATGACTGGGCGGCGGCGACCACGACCGCCTGACGCAGCGAGGCGGGCTTGCCCTTCAGGGCGCCGGCGGCCAGCAGCACGCGCAGGACGTCGTGCCGGCCTTTCCCGGCGGCGATTTCGGCAGGCGTCATCGCCTCGTTGAAGCCGGGCCGGCTGTCGGCGGCGTCGACCGGAAAGCCGGCGTCGACGAGCGTCTGGACGGTCTGCGGCGACATCCATTCGGCCGCCTGCAGCATCAGTCTCCGGCCGCCAGCCGAGCGTGGATCGATGCCCTGTTCGCGCATGACGTCGATGGTCTGCTCGTCGGCGCGCAGCCAGCGCGTGATTTCGGCGGTCTCCTGGACGCGGGAGCGGATTTCGTTGAACTCGCCCGGCGCGCCGTCGCCGCCCAGCGAAACCTCGCCCGTGGCGTCGACGCATTTCTCGACCTTGCCCTGGCGCAGGCAGAGCGTGGACTTGCTGCTGCCGCCGATCCACAGCCTGTAGTGCGGCTTCAGCCAGCGGAAGCGGGACGCGTCGATGGCCTCGAAGAGGCCCGTTACCTTTTCGGAAGGCGGCAGGTAGACGTGGCGGCCGGGCAGCAGCACCTCGGGGCCGCCCTGGAAGATCGCCTCGCCGCCGCGATGGATCTCGACCGTGTAGGTCATGCCCGGGTCGTTGTGGGGCGCGCTGGACAGCACCACGATCTCGGGCCGGTCGAGGCCCTTGATCGGCGGGGCGTCGCGAAGGCGCGCGAGGGCCAGGAACGCGATCGCGACGCCGGCGGCCAGGACGATGAACAGCAGGGCGGCGCGAACGGCGGGGTCGCCGATGGCGGACGGGGGACGTTCGGCGCGCGCGGCCTTGGATGTCTGCTGGCTCACGTCGCCCCCTGAAGCTGGGGGCGCAGAGGACGATCAAACGCCAAGCTTGGCAACCTGCGCGGGTGCGACCCGCCAACAAAAAGGGCGGCCCTCGCGAGCCGCCCTTTCCGCTTTCAGCTGAACCCTTCGGCTCAGAACTCTTCCCACTCGTCGACCTTGGTCGCGGCGGCGGTCGCCGCGCCGCCGGGGCGGCCCGGGCGGACGAAGGTCTGGGCGCGGGCCTGGGCGGCGTGGACCGGGTTGGCGCGCGGCGCGGCGGCCGGTGCCGAGGCGCGGGCGGCGCTCTCGCCGCCGACGCGGAAGCGGCCGACCAGGGCGGCCAGCTCGCCCGTCTCGCCCTTCAGCGAGTGGGTGGCGGCGGTGGCTTCCTCGACCATGGCGGCGTTCTGCTGGACCACTTGGTCCATCTGGTTCACGGCGCTGTTGACCTGGTGCAGGCCGGTCGACTGCTCGGTGGCCGAGGCGGCGATCTCGTTGACCAGGCTGTCGATGGCGGCGACCTGGTCGACGATGCGCTGCAGGGCCTCGCCGGTCTGGCCGACCAGGGCCACGCCCGAACCGACCTGCTGGCTGGAGGTCGAGATCAGGGTCTTGATCTCCTTGGCCGCTTCGGCCGAGCGCTGGGCCAGGGCCCGCACTTCCTGGGCGACGACCGCGAAGCCCTTGCCCGCATCGCCGGCCCGCGCGGCTTCGACGCCGGCGTTCAGGGCCAGGAGGTTGGTCTGGAAGGCGATCTCGTCGATCACGCCGATGATGTTGCCGATCTGGCCCGAGGACTGCTCGATCTCGGTCATGGCGCTGACGGCCTGGCTGACGATGGCGCCCGAGCGCTCGGCGTCGGCGCGGGCGGCGGCGACCACGCTGGAGGCCTCCTTGGCGCCGGCGGCCGTCTTGCGGACCGTGGCGGTGATCTCGTCGAGGGCGGCGGCGGTTTCTTCCAGGCTGGCGGCCTGCTGCTCGGTGCGGCGCGACAGGTCGTCGGAGGCCTGGGCGATCTCTTCCGAACCGGCGCGGATGCCGCCGGTGGCGCCGTTGATGCCGCGTAGGGCGTCCTGCAGGCGGCCGGCGGCGGCGTTGAAGTCGGTCTTCAGCTGCTGGGCCTTGGGAGCGAACTCGGCGTCGATGCGATAGGTCAGGTCGCCGTCGGCCAGCGAGCCCAGGGCCTCGGCCAGGGCGTGGATGGCGATGCGGTCGACCTCGGCCTCGGCGGCCTTCTCGGCTTCGCGTTCGGCGCGCTCGCGCTCGGTGCGGGCGGCGGCGACGGCGGCTTCCTCTTCCAGGCGCAGCTTGTGGATGGCGGCGTCCTTGAAGGTGGCGACGGCTCCGGCCATCTCGCCGATCTCGTCCTTGCGGCCCGAGGCCGGCACGGCGACGCTGTTGTCGCCCGAGGCCAGGCGGCGCATGGCGGTGGTCATGGCCGCGACCGGGGCGGCGATGCCGCCGGTCAGCATCAGTCCGCCGGCGACGGCGACGGCCAGGGCGATGGCGATGCCGCCGGCCAGCACCAGGGTGCTGCGCAGCGAGGCGGCGGCCTGGGCGGCGGTCTCGGCGGCGACGACGGCCTCGGCGTCGGTGGTGATGGCCTCGATGGCGTTCTCGACCGGCTCGACGGCCTTGTCGGCGACGCCGTCGTGCTTGACCAGGTCGATGGCCTGGGCGCGGGTCGCCGGATCGGCGCCCAGCTTCTCGGCCGGCTCGATGGCCTGGGCGCGGTAGTTGGCGTAGGCGGCGTCGACGGCGGCGATGCGGTCCAGGTCGGCCTGGTCGTCGCCCGCCAGCTTGCGCAGCTCGTCAAGGGCGGCCAGGAACTTGGGCTTGTGGGCCTCTTCCAGGCGCTGGACGTAGTAGGCGTCGCCCGACAGCAGGAAGCCGCGCAGCGAGTTTTCCTGACGGGTCAGGCGGAAGGCGGCGGTGTCGGCCGCCCGGAGGCTGGCGTGCGCCACGGCCGTGCGCTGCACCGAGCCCTTGTAGGCCTGCTGGTTGATGAACAGCGTAACGCCCATGGCCACGATCGCGGCCAGCATCGCGCCGAACACGACCATCAGCTTCTGGGGAATCTTCAAGTCACCAAACCGCACGACCCGCCTCCGGATATCTGCCCCGACGATGTGCGCGACAGCACACGTCCTCGCTGCAAGCTCTGGCGAGATCGCGGTTTCCACGGGATTAACCGTACCGTGGCGGAATGTCGCACCCCGAGACCGCGGTTATATGCCGGCGATCGGCGACGGAGCGCTTCCAACCGCCCAGGGTTGCGGCGTGTAAGGGGTTACCGTCGATAAGGCGACGCCCGCTCCACCTGTGGCGGAGCGGGCGTGCGACAAAACACCCTCTGAAAAATATTTCGTCCGCGACCGGATTTAGTGGGCCTCGTCCCAGTTCAGAGCCGCGCGGGCCTCGACCGTGAGGGGCACGGAAAGCGCCACGGCCGGCTCGGCCGCGCCCTCCATGACCCGCCGGGCGACGTCGCAGACGGCCTGGGCCTCGTGCTCGGGGGCCTCGAACACCAGTTCGTCGTGCACCTGCAGCAGCATTCGGGCCTCCAGGTTCGCCTCTTCCAGGGCGGCGGGCATGCGGGCCATGGCCCGACGCATGACGTCGGCGGCCGCGCCCTGGATCGGGGCGTTGATGGCCGCCCGCTCGGAGAACTGCCGCTGCCCCACCGACTTGGCGTGGATGTCGGGGATGTTGATCTTGCGGCCGAAGATCGTGGTCACGTAGCCGTGCTCGCGAACGAAGGCCTTGGTGGCGTCCATATAGGCCTGGATGCCGGGGAAGCGCTCGAAGTAGGTCTTGATGTAGGCCCCGGCCTCGCCCTGGCCGATGCCCAGCTGGTTGGCCAGGCCGAAGGCGCTGATGCCATAGACGATGCCGAAGTTGATGGCCTTGGCCCGGCGGCGGATCAGCGGGTCCATGCCCTCGATCGGGGTGTCGAACATCTCCGAGGCCGTCATGGCGTGGATGTCGAGGCCGTCGCGGAAGGCTTGCTGCAGCTGCGGGATCTGGCCGATGTGGGCCAAGAGGCGCAGTTCGATCTGGCTGTAGTCGGCGCTGATCAGCACCTTGCCCGGCGCGGCCACGAAAGCCTTGCGGATCTTGCGGCCCTCCTCGGTGCGGACCGGGATGTTCTGCAGGTTGGGGTCCGACGACGACAGGCGGCCCGTGGTGGTCGCCGCCAGGGCGTAGGAGGTGTGCACCCGGCCCGTGCGCTCGCTGATCGCGGCGATCAGGTTCTCGGTGTAGGTGCCCTTCAGCTTGCTCAGCTGGCGCCAGTCGAGCAGCACGCGCGGCAGCTCGTGTTCGTTGGCCAGGCTCTCAAGCACGTCGCTGTCGGTCGACCACTGGCCAGTGGCGGTCTTCTTGCCGCCCTTCAGGTTCAGCTCGCCGAACAGCACGTCGCCGATCTGCTTGGGGCTGCCCAGGTTGAACGGGCGGCCGGCAAGTTTCTGCGCCTGTTCCTCGAACTCGGCCATGCGCAGCGAGAACTCGTTGGACAGGCGGCGCAGCGTCTCGGGATCGACGCGGACGCCGTCGTTCTCCATCGTCGCCAGCACGCCCGGCATCGGCCGCTCGAGGGTCTCGTACACGGTCAGCAGGCCTTCGGCCGCCAGGCGCGGGCGCAGCACGTTGTAGAGGCGCAGGGTGACGTCGGCGTCCTCGGCCGCGTAGGCCGTGGCCTTGTCCAGGGCCACGTGCTTGAAGCTGATCTGGCTCTTTCCGGAGCCCGCCACTTCCTTGAACGGGATGGGCTTGTGGCCCAGCCACAGTTCCGACAGCTCGTCCATGCCGTGGCCGTGCAGACCCGCCTCCAGCACGTAGCTGATCAGCATGGTGTCCTCGATCGGGGCGACGGCGATCCCCCGGCGGGCCATCACGGCGATGTCGTACTTGGCGTTCTGGGCGACCTTCAGCACCGCCGGGTCTTCCAGCAGCGGCTTGAGGGCGGCCAGCGCCTCTTCCTCGGAGATCTGCTCCAGCTTGGCGGGCGCCTCGAAGGCCAGGCCGCCATCCTGCGGCTTGTCCTCGTGGCTGACGGGGATGTAGCAGGCCTCGCCCGGCGCGATGGCCAGCGACACGCCGCACAGGCCGGCGTTGGCCGACGACAGGGCGTCGGTCTCGGTGTCGAAGGCGACGATCCCCTTGGCGCGCGCCTTGTCGATCCAGACCTGCAGCGTGGCCAGGTCCCGCACGCAGACGTAGGACGCGTGGTCGATGGCGACCGGCTCGGCCACCGGATTGGCCGCGGCGCGGGCGGCGGCCGAGACGTAGGAGACGCTAGTCACTGGGGCGGTGACGGCCTTGTCCGACGGACGGGCCTCCAGCGTGCGGGGCGCGGCCGCGGCGTTGCCGTCGCCGACCCGGCGGGCCAGCGTGCGGAACTCCATCTCGTCGAGGAAGGCGGCCAGCACGGCCTTGTCGGGCTCGCGCACCACCAGCTCGTCCATCGGCTCGGGCAGGGGGGTGTTGCAGTCCAGCGTGACCAGGGCCTTGGACAGGCGGATCTGGTCGGCGAAGGCGATCAGGGTCTCGCGGCGCTTGGGCTGCTTGATCTCGCCGGCGCGGGCCAGCAGCGTGTCGAGGTCGCCGTATTCGGTGATCAGCTGGGCGGCGGTCTTGATGCCGATGCCCGGCGCGCCGGGCACGTTGTCGACGCTGTCGCCGCACAGCGACTGCACGTCGACCACCTGCTCGGGATAGACGCCGAACTTCTCGAACACCTCGTTACGTCCGATGCGCACCCCCTTCATCGGGTCGAACATCGAGACGCTGTCGCCCACCAGCTGCATCAGATCCTTGTCGGACGAGACGATGACGGCCTCGCCGCCGGCGTCGCGGGCGGCGCAGGCATAGGCGGCGATCAGGTCGTCGGCCTCGTAGCCGGGCAGCTCGATGGCCGGCACGCCGAAGGCGCGCGTGGCGTCGCGCACCAGCGGGAACTGCGGGATCAGGTCTTCCGGCGGCGGCGGACGGTGGGCCTTGTACTGGTCGTACAGCTTGTTGCGGAACGTCTTTTCCGAGTGGTCCCAGATCACCGCCAGGTGCGTGGGCGCGTCGCCCTGCATGTCGCGCATCAGCTTCCACAGCATGTTGCAGAAGCCCTGCACCGCGCCGACGGGCAGGCCGTCGCTCTTGCGGGTCAGGGGCGGCAGGGCGTGATAGGCGCGGAACAGATAGGCCGAGCCGTCCACCAGGAAGAGGCGCAGGGCGGGGCCGTCCTGGGTGAGCGGACGGGTCTGGGCGGATTCGGGCGCGGCGACGTCGGTCATGCGCGCGAACATAAGGGGATCGGTGGCGCGCCGGAACCCTCGCCGAACGTCCGTCGGGCGGTTGCTGACGCCGGTAGGCTCGGCTATGGCTCAGCCAGGGGTCGAGTGAGCGGGCGGGGGCCCGTGACCCGAGGGGGCGTTCCGTGTCTTTCATCCGTTCCGGTTCCGTCGCCGCGCTGCTGGCGCTGGCGGTCCTGCCTTCGACGTCCGTCGCCGCCGAGGGCGATCGCGTGGGCTTCGCCTCCCGGCCCAGGCAGGCCGAGATCAAGGCCGCGTTCCCGGCCGGCGCAACCGTCACCGGCGAGGTCGAGGTCGAGTGCGTTGTCGCCGACAAGGGCGCCCTGGCCGAGTGCAAGGTGCTGAGCGAGTACCCGATGAACCGGGGCTTCGGCGACGCGGCCCTCGGCCTTTCCGATCGCTACAAGGCCAAGCTGAAGGACGAGGCGGGCGCCTCCAGCGTCGGCCGCAAGATTTCCTACTCGCTCGACTTCCTGGCGCCGGGCGACGCCAATCCCGACTGGATGCGCAAGCCGACCGCCGAGGAGATGGCCGGCGTGTTCCCGGTGGCGGCGGTGAAGGCCGGCGTCGACGGCCGCGCCAGCATCCGGTGCCGGGTGACCGTCGAGGGCTTCCTGGACCGCTGCAAGGTGCTGTCGGAGACGCCGCCTGGCATGGGCTTCGGCCCCGCGGCCCTGGCGCTGTCGCCGCAGTTCCGGATGAGCCCCAAGATTCGCGGCGGCCAGAAGGTGGAGAGCGAGATCAGCCTGCCCATCGCCTGGGCGGGCATCGCCGACGGCGGGTTCGCGCCGCTGGGCAAGAAACGGTTGATCATCGATCCGCCGTGGAAGTCCGCCCCGAGCCTGGCCCAGGTCGAGGCCGCCTGGCCCAAGGGCGCCGAGGGGCTCGACACCGGCCAGGCGGCGATCCGCTGTCGGCTTAAGGGCGACGGCGGCCTGCAGAGCTGCGACGTGATCTCGGAAATCCCCAAGGGCAAGGGCTTCGGCAAGGCGGCCGAGGCGCTGGCCGAGCATTTCGTCGTCTCGCTGGCGCCGGGCGACGCCAAGGTCGCCAACCTGGTGCAGGTCGACGTGCCGGTGCGCTTTCGCGCGCCGGGCGCGGGCGGTCGGCAGCTGACCAAGCCGCGCTGGATCCAGATGGCCCAGGCCGAGGCCGTGGCCCTGGCCTTCCCGCAGGCGGCGCGCAAGGCGGGCGTGCGCAACGGTCTGGGCGTCGTCTCGTGCATGGTGACCGCCGAGGGCCGCCTGACCGACTGCCAGGCCGTGCGCGAGGACCCGGTCGGCCTCGACTTCGCCGCCTCGGCCATGATCGTGGCGGGCACCATGCGCATGAACCCTTGGACCACCGAGGGCGAGCCGGTGGACGCCCAGCGCATCCGCCTGCCGATCCGCTTCGAGGACGCGCCGGAAGAGCAACAGGCGGAGGAAACGCCGGCCGCGCCGGCGGCTCCGGCCAAGCCCTGAGCGACGGAAAAGGCCCCGCTTTACAACCGGCGTTCGCCCAAATGAGGCGAGATCGCCCTTAAGGCGCCCCATGCTGGACCTGTGGACGGTTTACAGGCAAAAGCACGTCCGCTCGTGAGACGGACGTGATCCTTCTGGCGAGCCCTGGGAACCTCAGGGCCCATCAGAGGCTTGGTTCCTGGTGAGTAAAAGCGCCCTCCCCGACGCGGATACTTTTTGAGCATGACCTTGAAGAAGACCATAGCCCTGGGCCTTGGCCTGGGAAGCTGCAGCCTCGTGGTCGCCGGCGTGCTGGCGACCGGCGTCCTGGCCCCGCCGCCCGCGCCCGACACCATGACGAGCGAGCCGATCGAGCTGCGCGCGCCGCTCGCGCCCGCCGAGCAGGGCGCACCGCTGCCCAAGCAATACGTGGTTTGAAGGTTTGAGCCGTTGACGCGCCATGCGTCCTTCGAGGCTCCCCTTCGGGTCGCTCCTCAGGATGAGGACGTTGTTGCCCTGACCTCCTCATCCTGAGGCGCCCGCGCAGCGGGCCTCGAAGGACGTAGGATCTTTCCGCTAAGGCTTCGACTTCGCCGGTTCGCCCTCTTCGGGCGCCGGCGCCGGTTCCGGAGCGCCGGCCAGGGTCAGGTCGAACACCGAGCCGCCGGGACCCGTCTCCACCAGCGCCAGGTCGCCGCCGTGGCCCTGGGCCAGCTCGCGGGCGATGGCCAGGCCAAGGCCCGTGCCGCCGCGGCGCACCGACCCCACGAACGGCTGGAACAGGTTGGCCCGCGCCCGGGCCGGCACGCCGGGGCCGTCGTCCGACAGCCTGAGGTGGCTCATGCCGTCCGCGCGCCGCAGTTCCACGAACACCCGGCCCTTGCCGCTGCGATCGGGCGTCCCCTCGATGGCCTCGCGGGCGTTGCGCAGCAGGTTGGTGAGGATGCGGTGCAGCTGGTCGGGATCGGCCTGCACCTGCTCGCGGGCGTCGATCACCGTCTCGAGGGCCACGCCCTGCGGCGTCAGGCCCGAGTCCTCGGCCGCCATGTCCAGCGCCGCGCGCAGGGCCACGGTGCGGATCACCGGCGCGGGCTCCTTGGACTTGCCGTAGGCCATGACGTCGCTGGCCAGGGTGATGGCGCGGTCCAGCGCCCGCTCCAGGCGGGGAAGCGCCTGGGCCACCTTGGGATCGCCCAGCGCGGCCAGGCGGTCGGACGCCATCTGGGCGCTGGTCAGCATGTTGCGCAGGTCGTGATTGATCTTGGCCACCGCCTCGCCCAGGGCCGCCAGGCGGGCCTTGGCCTGCAGGGCGGTGCGCAGGTCGGTCTGCATGGCGTCGAGCTCGGCCTCGGCGCGGCCGATCTCGTCGCGGCGGCGCGAGACGACGACCCGGGCCAGCGGATCCTCCGGATCGGCGCGGAACCGCTCCATGGCCTTGGTGATGCGCTGCATCGGCCGCACCAGCAGGAAGTTCAGCGACAGGTAGATCAGGCCGCCGGCCATGCCCGCGGCGAACAGGGTCACGCCCGCCAGCCGCCAGAAGTTGGCGATCAGGTGGGCCTTCAGCGGGGCGTCGGGCAGCACGATCTCGACGAACTCGGCCTCCTGGCGGAAGCGGGGCTCGGCCATGACGCGCACCAGGCTGCCGGGTTTGCTCTTCAGGGTGAAGAACGGGGCGGCCAGCCACGAGCCGGGGTTCTGGCCGCGCAGGTCGACGAGGTAGGGCTGCTCGATGGCGCGCGGCTCGGTGGGCAGCACCAGGCGGCGCGCGCCGTCGACCTGCAGGGCCACGATGACCACGCCGGCCTGGTCGAGCAGGCGCTGGGAGACCTGGTCGGTGACCCGGCGCTCGGGATCGGCGTCGGCGATGGTCGAGGCCAGTTCGGCGGCCCGCACGCGGTCGAGCAGCCACTGCTTCTCGAGGTCGGCCAGGGCCGGCGGCAGGATGAAGGCGCCGGCCAGGAACACGAACAGGGCGGTCAGCAGCAGCAGGCGCGCCGACAGGCCGCCGGGCCACGGAAGGCGTCTTCCGGGCGGCTTGTCGGGAGCGGCGGGCGGCGTGACCGGTTCGGCCATTCGTCTGGGTTACTTCACGTCGGCGACGGGGGCAACGCGGCGCCTGCGCGCGGCCTTCCAAAGCGGCGGGATCAGGGCCAGGACGCCCAGGCCGATGATCGGCATGTAGATGCGCGGCGAGGCCAGGGTCGCCAGGGTCACCGGATCGCCCTGCGCGAACAGGTGGCCCAGGCCCGAACCGATCCCGGCATAGACGAACGAGCTGGGCGCCATGCCCAGCACCGAGGCCAGCAGGTAGGTGCGCAAGGGAATCCGCATCAGGCCCGAGGCGACGTTGACCAGCAGCAGCGGAAAGGCCGGGATCAGCCGCAGGGTCAGCAGGTAGGAGAAGGCGTCGGCCTTGAAGCCCTCCTCGACGCGGGTCAGCAGGGCGCCCGGCCTGCGGCGCAGGAAGTCGCCGAAGGCGGTGCGGCAGGCCGCATAGACCACGGTCGAGCCGCCGGTCACGCCCATCAGGGCCAGGAAGCCGCCCCACGGCCCGAACAGGAAGCCGGCGCTGAGCGACAGGATCAGCGCCCCCGGCAGCGAGACCGACACCGTGGCGACGTAGATCAGCACATAGACCAGTGCGCACTGCAGCGGATGGTCGTGGGCGAAGGCCTGCAGGGCCTCGCCCTCGGCCTGCAGGGTCTCCAGCGACAGCTTGCCGGCCACGCCCGACGCCAGAGCCGCCACGAACAGCAGCGCCAGGACCGCCAGCGGTCCGAAGCGTCGCAGCCAGGCCAGGCTCTGGTCGGGGGTCATGCGGTTCCGATCGCGTCCGAGACGCTGGCGAAGCCCTCGGCCCGCAGCCGGGCGGCGAGGTCCTTCTTGATACGGACCACCAGGCCCGGGCCGCCGTAGACCAGGGCCGAATAGAGCTGAACCGCGCAGGCGCCGGCCTTGATCTTGGCCAGGGCGTCGGCGCCGCTGGCGATGCCGCCGGCCCCGATCAGGGCCGTGCGGCCCCTGGCGATGGCGTGAAACTCGCCCAGCACCCGGGTCGAGGCGACCCGCAGCGGCGCGCCCGACAGGCCGCCGCCCTCGCCCTTCTGCGCCGACTTGAGCGTGTCGGGGCGGGCGATGGTGGTGTTGGAGACGATGATGCCGTTCAGGCCGCTGGCCAGCACTGCCTCGACGATGGCCTCGACCTCGCCCTCCTCAAGGTCGGGCGCGACCTTGAGGAAGATCGGATAGTCGGCGCCGTCCTTATTCAGGCCCGCGCGGGCCTCGGCCAGGCGGCCCAGCAGTTCCTCGAGCGCGGCCTTGGTCTGCAGGGCGCGCAGGCCCGGCGTATTGGGCGAGGAGATGTTGACGGTGAAGTAGTCCGACAGGCCCCACAGGCGGGTGAGGCCCGTGACGTAGTCGCCGATGCGGTCGGTCGCGTCCTTGTTGGCCCCGATGTTGGCGCCGAACACGCCCAGGCGGTCGGCGTGAGCGTGCTTGCGGGCGGCCAGGCGCGCGGCGAAGGGTTCCAGCCCCTCGTTGTTGAAGCCCATGCGGTTGATCACCGCCTGGTCTTCGGTCAGGCGGAACAGGCGCGGGCGCGGATTGCCGGCCTGGGCCAGCGGCGTGACCGTGCCGGCCTCCACGAAGCCGAAGCCCGCGGCCAGCATGGCGTCGGGAACCTCGGCGTTCTTGTCGAAGCCGGCGGCCAGGCCCACGCAGTTGGCCAGCGGCAGGCCCGCGACGCTGGTGGCGAGGATCGGATCGTCGACGCCGCCGTCGCGGGGGCCAAGGCCCCACTTCAGGCCGCGGATCGCCCAGCCGTGGGCGTCTTCGGGGTCCAGTGCGCGCAGGGCGCGGGCGGCGATGTCGTGCAGGGCCATCAGGACAGGCCCAGTTGCGGCACGCCGTCGGCGTCGAGCGACAGCGGCTTTTCCGACACCGCTTCGGATGGATCGATGCTGCGGAAGAGGTGCGGGAACAGGGCTCCGCCGCGCGAGGCTTCCCACTTCAGGTCCGGGCCCAGGGCCTGAGCGTCGAAGCCAACCAGCAGCAGGTCTTCCTGGCCCTTGAAGTAGAGCGCGGCGGTCTCCTGGGCCTGGTCGGCGCCCGACAGGTGGATGTAGCCGTCGGCGTGGTCGATGGGCGCGCCGTCGAAGCGGCCGGCGGCCTTGGCCGCCTCCCAGAGGGCCTTGGGAAGGATCTTGTAGACCAGGGTCATTCGCCGCCGTGCCCGCCGTGTTCGGATGCGTAGAAGACGCGCGCCAGCCGCGGGGCGCCGGACGCGTCGATGTCGAAGACCGCCGCCGTGGCGGTGGGAAAGCGGCTGCGCAGCTTGGAAAGCTCGGCCGGGTCGGCGGCGCTTCCCATGGCCAGGCGCAGCGACAGGTCGTGCAGGCCCGGATTGTGGCCGACCACCATCACCGTGCCGGCCGGCGCGTCGGCCTCGCGCACGGCCGCCAGAACCTCCTGGGCCTCGGCGTGATAGAGATTGCGCTGGACGTCGGCGGTCGCGCCCGGGAAGGCGCCGGCGGCGGCTTCCCAGGTCTCGCGGGTGCGGCGGGCGGCCGAGACCAGAGCCAGGTCCGGCGCGAAGCCTTCCGACGCCAGCGCCGAAGCGATCAGCGCCACGTCCTGGCGGCCGCGCTCGGCCAGCGCGCGCTCGAAGTCGCCGCCCTGGGCGGCGTGCCGCTCGGCCTTGCCGTGGCGCATCAGGATCAGACGGTCCATGACGCCCTCCATAGAGCGGTTTCGTGACGGGGCAAATGGCTGGAAAAGCCGTCTTCGCCATCTCCTCATACGAGCCCGTCGCTCGGGCGCAAAGCGTATGGTTGACACCTTCGTCGACAGGCGGTCCAAGGCGACATGGCCGACCTTGATCTGGACGTTTCCGCGCCGCTCGGCGGCGGTGTCTGGCGCTTCCCCGCCGACCGGCCGTTGGTGCTGGATTCCGGCGCCAGGATCGGCGGCCTTGAGATCGCCTACCAGACCTACGGCTCGCTGAACGAGGACGGCACGAACGCCGTCCTGATCTGCCACGCCCTGACCGGCGACCAGTACGTGGCCTCCACCCATCCGGCCACCGGCAAGCCCGGCTGGTGGACGCGGCTGGTCGGTCCCGGCAAGCCGATCGATCCTGCCCGGCACTTCGTCATCTGCTCCAACGTGGTCGGCGGCTGCATGGGCTCGACGGGGCCGGCCTCGACCAATCCGGCGACGGGCCAGGCCTGGGGGCTGTCGTTCCCGATCATCACCATCGCCGACATGGTGCGGGCCCAGGCCATGCTGATCGACGCCCTGGGGGTCGACACGCTGCTGGCGGTGGTCGGCGGCTCGATGGGCGGCATGCAGGTGCAGCAATGGGCGGTCGACTATCCGCAGCGGGTGTTCAGCGCTGTCGTCGTGGCCTCGACCTCGCGCCACTCGGCCCAGAACATCGCCTTCCACGAGGTGGGACGCCAGGCGATCATGGCCGATCCCGAATGGCGCGGCGGGGCCTATGCGGCGCAAGGCTCGCGCCCGGAGAAGGGGCTGGCCGTGGCGCGGATGTCGGCCCACATCACCTATCTTTCCGAGCCGGCCCTGCAGCGCAAGTTCGGCCGCGAGCTGCAGCGCGACGGCCTGTCCTGGGGCTTCGACGCCGATTTCCAGGTCGAGAGCTACCTGCGCCACCAGGGCGCGGCGTTCGTCGACCGCTTCGACGCCAACTCCTATCTCTACATCACCCGGGCCATGGACTATTTCGACCTGGCCGCGCCGCACGGCGGGGTGCTGGCCAACGCCTTCAAGGCCGCGCGCGACGTGCGCTTCTGCGTGCTCAGCTTCACCAGCGACTGGCTGTATCCGAGCTCGGAGAGCCGCCACATCGTCCGCGCCCTCACTGCCGCCGGCTGTCGCGCCGCCTTCGCCGAGATCGACAGCGACAAGGGCCACGACGCCTTCCTGCTGGACGAACCGGTGATGGACGCGGCCTTGACGGGGTTCATGGCGTCGGTGGAACGCGAGCGGGGGATCGGGCGATGAGGGCGGCGTTCAAGGAACCTCCCCCTCTGGGGGAGGCGATCGCGCAGCGATCGGTGGGGGGAGGCTTGCGAAGAATCTACGCCGTGCCGGAAGCTGAAAACAGCCCCCCTCCGCCGCTTCGCGCCACCTCCCCCAGAGGGGGAGGATCCTGGTGATGATCCGCGAGGACTTCCGCGAGATCCTGCGTCTCGTCCGGCCGGGCGCGCGGGTGCTCGACGTCGGCTGCGGCGAGGGCGCACTCCTGGAGCTGTTGACCCGCGAGAAGGAGATCGACGGCCGCGGGCTGGAGATCAGCGCCCATGGCGTGGCCGCCTGCATGGCGCGAGGGCTGTCGGTGGTGCAGGGCGACGCCGACCAGGACCTCGATCATTTCCCCGACAAGACCTTCGACTACGCGGTGCTGTCCCAGACCCTGCAGGCGACGCGCAATCCGCGCCACGTGCTGGACGAGCTGCTGCGCATCGCCGACCGGGCGATCGTCTCGTTCCCCAATTTCGGCCACTGGCGGGTGCGCTGGTCGCTGATCAGCCGCGGCCGGATGCCCGAGACCAAGGCCCTGCCCATGCCCTGGTGGTCGACGCCGAACATCCACCTGTGCACCCTGGCCGACTTCATGGCCCTGACCGAGGACCTGGGCGTGCGCGTCGACGCCAGCGCCGCCTTCGCCGGAAATGGTCCGGCCCGGCCGATCGACCCGACCACGGCGCTGGAGAACTGGCGCTCGGAGACCTGTCTCTTCCTGCTCAGTCGCGGGGCGCCCGCGGAGCGTGTGGAACCGAGCGCCGTTTCAGGCGATCTTCTGATCCCATGAAGCTGCGGCTGATGACCTACAACGTCCACCGTTGCGTGGGCGGCGACCGCAGGCTCGACGTGGAACGCGTGGCCGAGGTGATCTCGGCCCACGAGCCCGACGTCGTGGCCCTGCAGGAGCTCGACGTCGGCCGGCTGCGCACCGGCCATGTCGACCAGGCCCATCGCTTGGCCGAACTCCTGAAGATGGGCTTCCACTTCCACCCGGCGATGACGGTGGAGGAGGAGCTCTATGGCGACGCCATCCTCACCCACCTGCCCGAGAAGCTGATCAAGTCCGGCCCGCTGCCGTTCTATCGCGCGGTGCCCGGGCTGGAGCCGCGCGGGGCGCTGTGGATCGAGGTGATGGTCGGCGATACCCCGGTGCAGATCATCAACACCCACCTTGGCCTGATCCCCCAGGAGCAGAAGCGCCAGGCCGCCGCCCTGATCAGCGAGGGCTGGATGGCGTCCGACCGCTGGAAGGCGCCGGGCGTGCTGCTGGGCGACTTCAACGCCACGCCCTATTCGGCCACCTATCGGATGCTGAAAGCCGCCGCCCGCGACGCCCAGAGCGTTTCGGCCGGCTGGGGCAAGGCCCCGACGGCGACCTTCCCGTCCAACTTCCCGTTCATGCGCATCGACCACGTGTTCCTGACCAAGGGCCTGAAGACGCTGAACGTCTTCTCGCCCTACGACGCCCTGGCGCGCGTGGCTTCGGACCATCTGCCGCTGGTGGTGGACCTGGAGATCGAGGAATAAGAACCCTCTCTCCATGAGAGAGGGATTCTAAAGCTGCAGGTGCTCCGGCGGCTGCGGCGGCGGGGCGGTCAGGCGGTGAAGGTCGTGCTTCAGGCGCTTGCGGCGGCCCCAGGGGCGCCAGGCGTCGTCGGGGGCGATGGCGTCGCCCAGGCTCCAGTCGGCGACGAACTTCTTCAGGCCCTTCAGCGGCGTGACCACCACCGGCTCCAGCCGGCGCGGGCCGGTCCTGCCGTCCAGCGCCTCGATGGCGGGGCCAAGGCCGCCATGCTCGATGAAGGCCTCCAGCACCGCCTCGGTCTCGACCCCCAGGAAGTGGCCGATCAGCCGGCCCAGGAACGCGGCGATGGCCAGGCGTTCGTCCTCGTCGCGGGCCTCGAAGCCGATGTCGCACTCGGTGTCGAGGCCGATCGAGCGGTTGTTGAGATTGGCCGAGCCCAGCCGCAGCACCCGGTCGTCGGCGATCGCCACCTTGGAGTGGACGATGATCGGCGCGCCCTTGGGCGTGCGGGCGCTGAAGGCGAAGAAGCGGCCGTGGACGTCGACCTCGCGCAGGCGGTTGATCGCCGCGGTGCGGGCGCTGTCCATGGTGATCTGGTCGAAATAGCTGGGGCTGCGGGCCGGGCCGACGGTGACCACCTCGGGCCCGTCGGGCTCGGCCAGACGCTCGGCCAGGGCTTCGACCACGATCGGCGAGGTCAGGTACTGGTTCTCGATATAGATCAGCCACCGGGCCGTGCGGATCGTCTCCAGGTGCAGCAGCAGGCACTCGTTGACCTCGGCGTCGCGGCGCCAGTGCGGCTGGGTGCGGGCGATGGCGATCGGCAGGCGGCGCAACTGCGGGGCCAGGTGCTCTGGCCAGGGCGTCGTCAGCGGGCGTTCGGGCGGATCCAGCGTCTCGCCGGTGGCCTTGCGCCAGCGTTCGGCGAACAGTTCGCCCAAGGCCGTGGCCACCGGGCCGTCGACCATGGCGGCGACCTCGTGGCGGGCCGGATAGTGGTGGCCGGTCGGCAGGCGCCGGCGCGGGTCGTTGTCGAGGTGGGCGGTGGTGTCCCAGCGGTCGACGCCGATGTCGCCGCCGCTGACCAGAGCCACCGAGCCGTCGACGACGACCACCTTCTGGTGGTGGCAGGCGCTGGCGGGCAGGGTGTTGTCCAGCCGGTACTTGACCTTGGAGCCGGCGAAGAAGGCCGCGCCGCGCTGCGGGCCGAACAGCTGCGAGGCGGCGATCGGGAACGGCATGTCCCAGGCCAGCACCCGCACGTCCAGCGCCGGGTTCAGCGCCGCCTGCCGACGCAGCAGAAGGCCGATGCGGTCGGCATGGACCGGGTCGCGGCTCTTCTTGACGCGGTCGGGATCGAGCCGGGTGAGCGGATCGAACACCCAGGCCAGGATCCAGATCGAGTGCTTGGCCGACAGCAGTATGGCCTTCAGGGCGTCGAAGGCCTCGTCGTTGTCGATGAACAGCGCCAGTCGTTCGGCGGCCTCGACCCTCCAGCAGGTGGAGCCGGGACAGAAGACGGTTTCGATTTCGGCCATGTCGCCCCTACGCCCGTACTGCTTCCGCAACGCGCGAGGCAGTGTAAGGCTCCGCTTGTGGCCGCGGCTTGTCCTGAATCATCCCGTCGCGAGCGCGGGATCAGCCGGCGATGGCGGCGGCGTCGCGCTCGCCCGTGCGGATGCGCAGGGCCTGCTCCAGGTCGAGGACGAAGACCTTGCCGTCGCCGATCTTGCCAGTGTTGGCCGTGCGCTGCAGGGCTTCGATCACCGCGTCGGCCACGTCGGTGGGCACGGCGATCTCCAGCTTGACCTTGGGCAGCAGCTTCACCTCGTACTCGGCGCCGCGATAGACCTCGGTCTTGCCCTTCTGGCGGCCGTAGCCGCGCACCTCGGTCACCGTCAGCCCCGACGCGCCCGCCTCGGTGACCGCCTCGAGCACGGCGTCCAGGCGGCTGGGCTTGATAACGGCGACGATCATCTTCATGGCGCGAATTCCCCTCTACGCGGCCGGTTTACGGCTGTGTCGGCGACTCAAGGCTAGGCCCTGGCGCCACAGCTTCCAATAGTATTCCGGTCCTTACGGTTCCCGGCGCCTTCCGAACAGGCGCCACGCCGGCCGGGGCGGGCGGCATGACCGGGGCGAACACCCGGGCGCGGGCCCGGCTGCCGCGCGGCTTGACCGCGAAGGTCTGCTTGACCGCCTCCATCAGGATCAGCCCGGCGAAGCGCGGCCACAGCCGTGCGCCCACCTGCTCGAAGCCCTCGGCCCAGCCGACGGTGAAGCCCGCCGGGGGGGCGTAGAGCGCGCGGGTCCAGCCGGCCGGCTCCAGGTCGGCCTCGCGCAGCAGGTTTTCCAGCTGGCTTCGGCTGAACGGGCGGCCGTGGCCGAAGGGGGTGCCTTCGGCGCGGGCCCAGACGCCGTCGCGCGAGGCCACCGCGACGATCAGGCGGCCGGACGGGGCCATCACCCGCCACAGCTCGCGCAGCACCGCCGACGGATCGTCGGCCTCCTCCAGCGCGTGGACGGCCAGGATCCGGTCGAACATGGCGTTGGGAAAGGGCAGGGCGGTCTCTTCGACCAGGGCCGCCTGGTTGCGCTCGCCGCCGGCGGGCCAGACCTCGACCCCCTGCGACGCCGGCATGGCGGCCACCACCCTGCGGGCCTTGCCGCGCGCCTCGTCGAGGAACGGCGTCGCATAGCCCAGGCCCAGAACGTCCAGCCCGTTGGCGTCGCCCCAGGCCTCGGCCACCTTGCGGCCGAGCATCTCCCGCGCCACCCGGCCCAGCGGGGCGGCGTAGAAGGCTCTGAGGTCGAGCACGTCGCGGCGCATTGAGTCTCCGTGGCGTCGAGGCCATCTATGTAGGCGGGCGAATCCTCCGCGTCACGCCCGCCGACCCCCGTCAGTGACCGAGGCCGTCCGCATGCCGTTGCAAATCCACCAGTTTCCCTGCCTGTCCGACAATTACGGCTTTCTCGTGCGCGATGTCGCGACCGGACGGACCGCCTGCGTCGACACGCCGGACGCCGACGCCATCCTGCTGCAGCTGGAAAAGCTGGGCTGGGGGCTGGACCTTATCCTCAACACCCACTGGCATCCCGACCACGCCGGCGGCAACGAGGCCGTCAAGGCCGCCACCGGCGCGACAGTCGTCGGCCCTCAGGAAGTGACCCGCATCGCGCCGCTCGACCGCGTGGTGGCCGGCGGCGACGTGGTGGAGCTGGGCGAGACCCGCTTCCTGGTGATCGACAGCGGCGGCCATACCCTGGGCCACGTGGCCTATCACGACGCCGCCGACGGCGTCGCCTTCGTCGGCGACACCCTGTTCGCCCTGGGTTGCGGGCGGATGTTCGAGGGCGACCCCGAGCAGATGTGGGCCTCGCTGTCGCGACTGGCCGACCTGCCCGACGAGACCACCGTCTACTGCGCCCACGAGTACACCGCCTCGAACGCCCGCTTCGCCCTGTCGGTCGACACGGGTCCGGCCCTGAGGGCGCGCGCCGACGCGGTGTTCGCCGCCCGAGAGCGCGGCGAGGCCACCGTGCCCACCACCATTGGCCTGGAGAAGGCCACCAATCCGTTCCTGCGCGCCCCGGCGCTGCGGCCGGGCCTCGCGCCCGCCCAGGCCTTCGCCGAGATCCGCGCGGCCAAGGACAGTTTCAAGGGATGAGTTCTATGAGCGTTTCGGGGATTTCCGGGGCCGCCATTTCCGGCGACCTGGGGGCGAAGGAGATCGTGCGCCTGCTGGGCATGCAGCCCCATCCGGAGGGCGGCTGGTACGTGCGCGTGTTCGAGGACGCGCCGAACGCCGAGGGCCGCCCGGCCTCGACGGCGATCTACTACCTGCTGGAAGCCGAGCAGATGTCGGCCTGGCACCGCATCGACGCCGTCGAGGTCTGGCACTGGTACGCCGGCGCGCCGATCCGCCTGACCCTGTCGCCGCCCGACGGCGTCGGCGCGACGCCCCACACCCTGGGCCCGGACCTGCGCGCCGGCTGCCGCCCGCAGGTGGTGGTGCCGGTCGGCTGGTGGCAGACGGCGGTGTCGCTGGGCGCCTGGACCCTGGTCGGCTGCACCGTGGCGCCGGGCTTCCGGTTCGAGGGCTTCGAGCTGGCCCCGGAGGACTGGCGGCCGAAGCTCTGAGGCGGCGAGGCCCCCTCGGTCGCTCCGCGACAGCTCCCTGCTCCTCCCCCGTGAAACGGGGGAGGTGGCGCGGCGCCATCGGCGACGTGACGGAGGGGGCGACGGCCAGCACTGAGCCCAGTCTCGCCCCCTCCACCACTTCGTGGTCCCCCTCCCCCGTTTCACGGGGGAGGAGCTAGGACGAACGCCCCTTCCACTCGGCCTTCGTCTGCCCCCACACCTCGTTGGGCAGGTCCTGGTACGGCGCCGGCAGCGGATGTGGACCGCGGTTGCGCGATCCCAGCCGCGCGGCCACCTGCTGCGAGGGCGTGTTCTCGGGGTGGATGCAGTGGATCACCTCGTCCCAGCCCAGGGCGTCGAAGGCCCAGTCGATGGCGGCCTCGGCGGCTTCCACCGCATAGCCCTTGCCCCAGGCGCTGCGCAGCAGGCCCCAGCCGACCTCCGTGCCGGGCCAGCCCTCCGGCCGCCAGGGGCCGATGCGGCCGACCCACAGGCCGGTGTCCCTGGCGATCAGCGAGAACATGCCAAAGCCGTTGAGCGCCCACGAGCCGGCCATGCTGGCCATGCCGCGCCAGGCGGCCTCGCGGGTCTGGTAGCCGCCGATGTACTGGGCGGCCTCGACGTCGGCCATCAGCTGCGCCCAGCCGTCGAGGTCCTCGGCGGCGGTGGGGCGCAGGATCAGGCGGGCGGTCTGCAGCGTGGGACCGGGCGCGACGGTCATGGCGTTTCCTTCCCTAGGCTTTCTCGTCTTTTTCAGATCACGCAAGCGGCCAGGCCGTCGCGGCGCACCGTGCCCGAGGCCGCGCCGATCCGGCGCGAGCGCTTCTGGACGTAACGGCCCGGCTTGACGGCCTTCCACTTCAGCGGGCTGGGCAGGATCGCCGCCAGCCGCGCCGACTGAGCCGGGGTCAGCTTGGCGGCGCTGACGCCGAAATAGCGCTGGGCGGCGGCCTCGGCGCCGTAGATGCCGGGGCCGAACTCGATGGAGTTCAGATAGACCTCCATGATCCGCTGCTTGCCCCAGCCGATCTCGATCAGCACGGTGAACCAGGCCTCCAGGCCCTTGCGCAGGTAGGAACGGTCCGGCCACAGGAAGACGTTCTTGGCGGTCTGCTGGCTGATGGTCGAGCCGCCGCGCACCTTCTTGCCCTTCTCGTTGTTCTCATAGGCCTTCTGCAGGGCGTCGACGTCGAAGCCGTGGTGTTCGCAGAAGCGGGCGTCCTCGGCGGCGATCAGGGCGCGAGGCAGGCTGGGCGAGACCTTCGACAGAGGCCGCCAGCGGTGGTCCCAGCCCTTGCCCTCGACGGCGCGGATGACCATCAGCGGCGTCGCCGGCACGGGGACGAAGCGATAGACCAGCACGGCCAGGATCGGTCCGGCCACCAGCAGGATGAACAGCGCCAGAAAGATGTTGCGCAGCAGAACCTTCAAAACGGGGCGCCCCTTGCCTTGACCTTGCGGCCGGATGCTAGCCAACCAAGGAGACGCCCGATAGGGCGCGTTGGTTAGGGAGGTCTTGATGGACGTTTCTTCGGCGGTCGCCGCGCGCTTTTCGGCGCGGGCCTTCAAGGCCGATCCGGTGCCGGGCGAAACGGTGCGGGCCATCCTCGAGGCCGCCGCTCGCGCGCCGTCCGGCGGCAACCTGCAGCCCTGGAAGGTGCACGCCATCGCCGGCGACGTGCTGGCCGAGTTCAAGGCCAGGGTGGCCGCCCGGCTGGGCTCCCCCGACGAGGCGCAGTACGCGGTCTATCCGGCCAATCTCTGGGACCCGTTCCGCACCCGCCGCTTCCAGGTCGGCGAAGATCTCTACGGCGCGCTGGAAATCCCCCGCGAGGACAAGATCGGCCGCCTCAGACAGTTCGCCCGCAACGCCGAGTTCTTCGGCGCGCCCGTGGGCGTGTTCTTCTCGATCGACCGCAAGCTGGGGCCGCCGCAGTGGTCGGACCTGGGCATGTACATGCAGACGGTGATGCTGCTGGCGACGGAACGGGGCCTGGCCACCTGCGCCCAGGAGTTCTGGTCGGCCTACGGCACGCTGGCGGCGGAGTTCCTGGGGCTGCCGGACGACCACATGGTGTTCTCGGGCATGGCGCTGGGCGTGGCCGACGAGACCGCGCCGGTGAACCAGTGGCGCTCGCGGCGCGACGAGTTCGAGGCCTGGGGCGAGTTGCAGGGGTTCTGAACGGCGACCGCGAACCAGGGGAGCGCTTCCATTGACGGGATGCTCCAACCCCTTGCGAGACAAGCGATCGGCTGCGGAAAATAAAGGTTTCGGATGCTCGCCGAGATCGTTGATCACTTAAGGTTGCGGGTCTAGCGTAGCCAAAAGCGTTGGAGGAAAGTGACCATGAAGATGATCCTCGCGGGCCTGGCCGCCCTGTCGTTCGTCGCCCCGGCCGCCGCTCAGGAATGGCCCAAGCAGGACTGGCGGGTCAGCAAGGTCACCAACGGTTCGGCCCAGAAGCCGTTCTACACCGCGGCCGATGGCGGCGCGCGGCCGATACCGTCCGTATACGCCGCGAGCGACCGCAACATTCTGGCGCCCGTCGGCCGCTCGAACATCGCGCTGGACGTCGGCTCGATCCGGCGCGAGGGCAAGGTGGCCCTGGTTCGCTACTTCGTCTGGCCCGACGACAAGTCGAGCTACACCGAGATCTCGTCGCGGATCGACTGCGGCCGCACGGGCGAGCAGATCAACGCCGTGCGCCAATATGATCGCGACTTCGCCCTAGTCGGCGGCAGCGACCAGGCCGTGCGCCGCACCGACGCCACGGCCCGCGCCGTCGCCGTCCAGGTCTGCGGCGCGGTTCGCACCAACGTCAGCGGCAAGTCGCTGCCGGAAGTCGTCAAGGGCGGCTGAGGCCGAGGGACCCAAGACAACAAAAAAGCCCCGGCCGAAAGACCGGGGCTTCTTCGTTTTCGAGGGCTGGCGACCGCCTAGGCGGTCTGCTTGACGCCGGCTTCGGCGAGCCACTCGACGATCTTGCTCTTGGGCATGGCGCCGACCTTCATCGAGGTCATCTGGCCGCCGCGGAACAGCATCATGGTCGGGATGCCGCGCACGCCGTAGCGGGCGGGTGTCATCTGGTTCTCGTCGATGTCGATCTTGGCGACCACGACCTGGTCGGCGAGCTCCTCGGAGATCTGCTCCAGGGCCGGGGCGATCTGCTTGCACGGGCCGCACCACGTGGCCCAGAAGTCGACGAGCACGGGGCCCTCGGCCTGCAGGACGTCTTTCTCGAAGGTGGCGTCGGTCACCGCAACGGTGCTCATGGTCTGGCTCCTGGCTGACGCGGCGGGGCGGGGGCGACCGCGGCGCGAGATTGATAACAGTGACGGTTGCGACCGTCTCTTGTTCGAAGATGTAGGCGCGGGGGGCGCGTCCGGCAATAACTCAGAAGAGGCGCGAAAGCGCCGCGGCCCGCACGTTTTCTGGAACGGCCATCAGTTTGGGGCCGTCCGTCCAGACGATCGCCGCCTCGATCCGACGGCCCGGGAAGATCTCCGACAGCACCGCCGCATAGACCGCCATCTGGGACAGATAGGCCGGATCGGCGTCCTCGATGCGGTCGGGCGAGGGGCGGTTGGTCTTGTAGTCGACCACCAGCACCCGGTCGGGGTCGACCACCAGCCGGTCGACCCGGCCCGAGATCGCCATGCCCGGCGGCAGCTGGGCGGCGGCCCCGGCCAGCGAGGCTTCGGCCCGTGATCCGGGACCGAAGACGGCGGCGAAGCGGTCGTCCTCCAGCACGCCGAAGGCGGCGGCGGTCATCTCGGTGCGCTGGGCGTCGGTCAGGTCGCGTTCGGCGGCCAGCAGGCGGGCGGCGGCGGCCCGGCGTCCGGCCGGGGCGATGTCGGGCAGCAGCTGCAGCAGCCGGTGGATGATCTCGCCCCGGCGATAGCGGCCCAGGCCCTCGATCCTGGCCAGCGGCGAAGGGGCCGAACCGACGGCCTCCTCCTCGGCCTCCAGCGCCGAGGGCGCGGCCCAGCGGGCGCCGGCCGAAACTGGCGCGGCGGCCTGGCGCGCCCAGGCGGGCAGGGCGGCGGTCGAAGCCGGCGCCAGCGCGGCTGCCGGCGGGGCGGGCAGGGGATCGGGGCCGTAGCGCAGGATCCCGGTCTCCTCGTCGATCGTCCGGACGTCGGCCTCGATCGCGGGGTGGGCGAAGGCTGAGCGGGCGGCGGCGTACCAGCCGCCGACGTTTTCGTCCTTGGTGCGGGCGTCGATGCGGCCGCACAGCACAAGGCGGTCGCGCGCCCGGGTGAGCCCCACATAGAGCAGGCGATAGGCTTCCTGCTGGGCCTTGTCCTCGCGCAGTTTCCGCGCCGCCGCCGAGGCCTCGCAGTCCTGCTTGCCCGAGGCGCACCAGACGAAGCCCTTGTCGGCGGTGGCCAGCAGCGGCGAGCCGCGCGCCCCGCCTTTCATGGTCGTCTCGGGCAGGAAGACGATCGGCGCCTCAAGGCCCTTGGCGCCGTGGGCGGTCATCACCCGCACCTGCCGGCGCACGCCCTCCATCTCGCGCTTGACCACGATGTCCAGCGCGGCGAACTCGGCGACCAGGGTCTCCAGGTCGCGCACGCCGCGCGCCTCGGCGTTGGTGATCTGGGCCAGGAACTCGTCCAGGGCGTCGGCGGCCTCTTCGCCCAGCCGCGTGAGGGCGCGGGCGCGGTTGCTGATCCCGTTGGCGTCTAGCTTGCCCAGGAACAGGGCGTAGAACTCATAGGGCTGGCGACGGCGGCGGGCCTGCAAAGCCCACTCCAGCAGGGCGTGGGCTTCGCGCCAGGCCGGCCGCTCGTCGGCGCGCGCGGCCAGCACGCCCCACAGCGTTCCCTTCCGCCCCTTGGCCAGGGCGTAGAGATCATCGTCGGTCAGGGCGCAGAACGGGCTCTTCAGCAGCGCCGCCAGGGTCAGGTCGTCGTCGGGGAACAGGCAGAAGCGGCCCAGTGCCAGGAGGTCGTCGAAGACGATGTGGGCCGACAGCGACAGCCGGTCGGCGCCGGCCACCGGCACGCCGCGCCGCTTCAGCGCCCGCAGAACCTCCTCGAACAATGCCTTGCGCCGCCGCACCAGCACCAGCACGTCGCCGTAGTGGGCTGGGCGGGGCTTGCCGTCCTTCTCGAACACGGTGTCGCCGCGCTCGACCAGGGCCTTGATCTCGGCGGCGATCTTCTCGGCCAGGCGGCGGTTGGCGCCCTGCTCAGTCTCGACGTCGAGAGGCGCGTCCCAGGCCTCGCGCTCGGCGGCGACGGGCTCGCGCTCCAGCGGCCACAGGTCGACGCACCCCGGGTGGTCCTTGCGGTAGGCCACGTGCTCGGGGATGTCCTCGCCGGTGGGGGCCAGGCCCAGGCGCGCCTCGGGGGCCTCGAACAGGGCGTCCACGAAGCTCAGCACCTGCCGCGTCGAGCGGTAGGAGGTCAGCAGCGGCACCTGCTTGCCCACCCGGCCGACGGCCTCGATGCGGGCGATGTAGTCCTGCGTCTCGAACAGCAGCCGTTCGGGCTGGGCGCCCTGGAACGAATAGATCGACTGCTTCTCGTCGCCGACGATGAACAGGGTGCGGCCGTCGGCGCTCTGGCCGTCGCGGCCCGGCGCGCCGGCCCCGGCGAAGAAGTCCTCGGTCAGGGCCGACAGGATTTGCCACTGCTCGGGGGCGGTGTCCTGGGCCTCGTCGAGCAGGATGTGGCTGACCCCGCCGTCCAGCTTGTAGAGCACCCAGGCCGCGTCGACCCGCTTGGTCAGCAGGTCGCTGGTCTTTTCGATCAGGTCGGAGAAGTCGAGGGCGCCGTGGGCCTGCTTTTCCTCGATGAACTTGGCCAGATACAGGATCGCCAGCCGCATGACCGCGACGCTGTCCTCGGCCACCCGGGCGGCGCGGGCCCATTCGCGGGCCTCGCCCAGGCGCTCCTGCTCGGCCAGCAGCCGTTCGCGCAGGTCCTCGCGGCTTTTCAGGCCCGAGGTCTTGGCCGGCCAGGTCGCGGGCGTGCCGGCGCCCTTCTCGGTGAACAGGGCCGCCAGGGCGTCGTCGAGCGTTGCGGCGGGATCGGTCGCCACGGCCCGCATCAGCTCGCCGCACTTGACGTCGGTCTTGCCGCCGCCGGCCAGCACGTCGGCGATCGAGCGCCAGAGCACGCGGTCCAGGTCGTCCATGGCCTCGGCGGTGACCGCCTCTACGGTGGTCGGCTCGGGAAAGTCGCAGACCCGCCAGATGTCGGCGACCACGCCCTCGAGGCCGCCGCAGCGTTCGCGATAGGCGGCGATGGCCGCACGCTGGTGCTCGAAGGTCGCGAACATCGCCTCGAACGAGGCGAAGTCCAGGGCCACCGAGAACCGGGCGTAGGCCTGGGCGAAGATGTCGTCGCTGTGGGTGACGTGATCGGCCAGCTTGTGCAGCGCCGCCTGGGCCACGGCGGCCGAGGCGCTGTCGTCCATCACCTCGAAGCCGGGCGAGACCCCGGCCTCGATCGGAAAGCGCCGCAGCAGCTTCTCGCAGAAGGCGTGGATGGTCTGGATCTTCAGGCCGCCCGGCGTCTCCAGCGCCTTGGCGAACAGGCTGCGGGCCTTGGACAGGGCCAGGGCGTCGAAGTCGCTCTGCGGTCGGTCGACCAGGTCGGCGATCTCGGCGCGCAGGTCCTCGTCGGGCGTCACGCACCACTTGCCCAGCCGGTCGAACAGCCGGTGCTGCATCTCGGCGGCGGCGGCCTTGGTGTAGGTCACGCACAGGATCGCCGCCGGCTCGGCGCCGCCCAGCAAGAGGCGCGCGACCCGGTCGATCAGGGTCTTGGTCTTGCCCGAACCGGCGTTGGCCGTGACGAAGGCCGAGATCGCCGGGTCGGCGGCGATGCGTTGGGGATCAAGGAGCGCGGTCACAGGGAACCTCCCCCTCTGGGGGAGGCGGCCGAAGGCCGGAGGGGGGGCGTTTTCAGCCGCCGCGTCCCTTGCCGGTTCCGTAGGCTTTCCCCCCACCGATCGCTATGCGATCGCCTCCCCCAGAGGGGGAGGTTCCTTGAGGACAGGGTCGCGCCGTTCATTCCCCGTCCCCCTCGTCGCCGCTGGTCGACCATTCGAACACCCTCGCCAGGTGGCCGTAGTCGCCGGCGTGGTCGTGCACGAACTGCGGGGCGGTGCGCGACAGGTAGGGCCGCGTCGGGTCGTCGTACTTGCGGATCAGGTCGACCAGGCCGTCGAAGGCCTTGCGGGCGGCCTCCTCGCTTTGCGAGCCGGCGGCGGCGCGCACCTGTTCCTCGCCGGCCGGGCGGCGGCCGGTGACGCGGATGTAGGTCAGGTCGCCCGGCTGGCGCGGGCCGATGTCGGTAAAGCCGCCGTTCTGCAGGATGGCCGCCGTCAGGGTCAGCTGCGGCGAGAAGCCGGTGTCGACCTGCTTCTGGCTGGGAGCGGCGCCGGTCTTGTAGTCGAGGATGTGGGCGGCGGCGCCGTCGCGGGTCGGCTCCAGCCGGTCGGTCTTGGCCGTCAGGGTGAAGGGGCGGCCGTCGACCTGGAAGGTGATCTCGCCGGCGGCCTCGACCACGATCTTCTCCGCGCCGGCCCGGCGGCGAGCCTCCAGGCCCATGACCCACAGAGCCGCCTCGCGGGCCAGGGCGCGCTCGCGGGCCAGGGCCGAAGGCGGCATGCCGGCGGCGACCAGCTCGGCGATGTACAGGCCCTCGAAGATCTCCGCGCCGTCGGCCGGCAGGGCGTCGGGATAGGTCAGGGCGAACACCTCGAAGGCCGCGTGGATGGCCGTGCCCCGGGCGCGCGCCTCCACGGGCTCGTCCGGACGGTCGAGGGGATAGAGCTTGAGGATGTCGCGCGCCCAGACCGCGTAGGGGTCGCGGGTCAGGGCCTCGACGCGGGTGACGGCCATTCGGCGCGGGCGATCCTCGACCGGCGGGCAAGGGGCGGGGCGCTTGACCGGCGCGTAGGGGCCGGGCGCGTCGAGGGCGCGAGCCCAGTCCAGCACGTCGGCGCGCTCGGTCAGGGTCAGGCCCGCGCCGCGCGCCAGGGTCTTCATCCGCCACAGCCAGCGGCTCTCGACGGCGGGGGCGCCGCCACGGCGCTGGCTGTGCACCAGGATCACGTCGGGGGCGCTGGCGGCCTGGGCGAAGTCGTGGGCGGTGAGGCCGATCTTGCGCTCGGGCGGCGGCAGGCCGAGCTTGCCGCGCATCGGCCGCGACAGGAACGGGTCGATCGGCGCGGCCTGCGGCCAGACGCCTTCCTCCAGCCCGGCCAGGATCAGCCGGTCGGCGCGCACGAGGCGAGCCTCGATGGCGCCCAGCATTCTGAGTTGGGGGTGCGTGGCCCCGCCGACGCGCAGGGTCTCCTCGTCGACCAGACGGCCCAGCAGGTCGAGGAAGCCCAGCGGATTGGTCGGCGGCAGGGCCTGGCCGTCGTCGATCAGGGCCGAGACCAGGGCCGCCAGGGCCTCGCCGCCCGAACCGGCCCACAGCGCCGACGGCTCGACCAGGCTCTCCAGCGCCTTGGCCAGGGCCTCGGCGGCCAGGTGCGGCGAGGCGACGGGCGCGCCGGCATAGGGCGCGCAGGCGATCTCGACGGCGGCGTGGATTCGGCTGGCCAGGTCCACGGCCTCGGGAAAGGCGGCGATGCGGCCCTTCAAGGCGGCGGCGTCGACGGGGGCGGGACCGCGCAGTCCGTGTCGCTCCAGCGTCCGGGCGGCCTCGTCGGCCTTCAGCAGCGGGTGCTTGGCCACGGCCAGCAGGCCGACGGGATCCAGCGGCGCCAGCACCAGGGCGGCCAGCTTGCGAGCCAGCACGGCCGGGGCCGAAGCCGCCAGCGGCGCGCCGGCCGAGCTGTCGGGCACGACGCCCCAGCGGGCCAGATAGAGCCCAGCCCGGCGGGCCAGCTGCTGGTCGGGCGTCACGAGCGCGGCGGTCTTGCCTTCGGTCTCCAGGGCTTCGCGCAGCAAGAGGGCGCAGGCCAGGGCCGCCTCCTCCTCGCCCGAGGCGTTGACCAAAGACAGGCCCGACAGGCCCTCGGCGATCGGGTCGACGCTGGCGGACTCCGCGCGCAGCTTGGCGATCTGGGCCAGCCAGTCGGCGGTGGCCTCGGCCGGGCGCAGGGCCTCGTTGACCAGGCGCCGGCGCCAGCGGCCCCGGCTGTCGGCCTCGTTGCGCCAGCGGCGGACGACGCCGCGATCCACGCCGGCCCGGTGGAGAAGGCGGCGCATGGCGCCCTGCGGATGCTGCTCGCCGACCTGGTCCCAGGCTTCGCCCGCCAGGTCCTCGTCGAGGCCCGGCAGCACGACGCAGCCCTGCGGCGCGTTGGCGACCGCGATCAGCAGGTCGGCGGTGGCGGGCGCGGTGCCGGTCGAGCCGGCGGCGACCAGCACGCCGGGTGGCGGACTGGCCGTCCACTGCTTGGCCAGTTCGCGCAGCAGGGCCACGCGGCGGGCGCTGACGTCCATCAGGTTCAGGTCCGACAGCCGCGCGCTCCAGCCTTCTACCATGGCCCGGATGAACCGGGCCGAGACCTGCCAGTGGGCGGCCAGGTCGCCGTCGGCCAGGCCGTCGAGGCGCTCGATGATCGGGACCTCCTCGATCTGGCAGCTGTCGAGCAGGTCGGAGACGGCCTTGGCCATCTCCAGGGCCTGGCCGGCGCTGGGCGGACTGTCGAGCAGCGAGGCGTTGTCGTGCACCAGGCGGGCCAGCTCGAACCGGCGGCGGCGGCTGGAGACGGCCGGCGGCAGGTCCAGCGCCAGGTCGCCGGGCTCGAACGGCGGCTCGCCCTCGTCGAGGTCGCCCAGGGGGCGGATCTGCGGCAGCAGCACCGCCCGCCCGCCGTTCACCGCCAGGAACGCGTCGGCCAAGGCGCGGGCGCCGCGTCGCGTGGGCGTCAGCAGGGTGGCGTGCGACAGGGCGTCGGGACCCAGGTCCGCGAGGCGTTCCACCAGGCCCGCGGCCACGTCGTCGACGAACGGCCGGTGCGCCGGGATCGAGAACCAGCCGGAACCGGCCAGGCCGCTCATTTTCCTCGGGCCTCTGCCAGCTTGGCCTCGGCCTCGTCGCGCGCGCCGGGATCGCCGACGTGCATCCAGAAACCGTCCATGACCACGCCGTGGACGCGGCCTCGCGGCGCCAGTTCGCGCCAGATCGTCGCCAGCGAGAACGCGCCGTCGGGGCCGTCGTCGACGATGTCCGGCCGGCAGATATGCACGCCCATATAGGCGTAGGGCGCGCTGGACGCCGCGCCCCGGAAGGTCAGGGCGCCGTCTTCGGCCATGAAGAAGTCGCCGGCCCCGTCGAAGCCGAGCGTGCGGTCCAGCCGCGCCAGCAGCAGGCACACGTCCATGCGCTCGGGATCCCAGGCCCTGGCCAGGCTGTCGATCGCCGGCGCGCCGTCTTCGGTCCAGACGGAGTCGATGTTGGCGACGAACACCGGGTCCTCGCCCAGCAGCGGCCGGGCCTTGCGCAGGCCGCCGCCGGTTTCCAGCAGTTCGCCGCGCTCGTCGGAGATGACTATGGCCGGCGCGCCGGCGCGGGTTTTCAGGTGGGCTTCCAGCCGGTCTGCAAAGGCGTGGACGTTGACCACGGCCGTTTCGACGCCGGCGTCGGCCAGGCGGCCCAGCATGTGGTCGATCAGGGTGGCGCCGGCGACCTCGACCAGGGCCTTGGGCCGGTCGTTGGTCAGCGGGCGCATGCGGGTGCCCAGGCCCGCGGCCAGCACCATGGCCTTGGTGGGGGCGCTCACGAGCGGGCCTCCGCCGGGACGTGGGCGTCGAACCAGGCCTTGAGCCCCGCCAGCGCCGGATCGGCCAGGCAGCTGTCGAGATAGCGCCACAGGCGCGGCATGAAGCTCTCGTACCGGGGCTTGCCGTCGCGAGTGACCAGGCGGGCGAAGATGCCGAGGATGCGGGCGACGTTCAGCGCGCCCAGCGCGTGGTAGTCGGCCAGGAATTGCGCGCGGTCGAGGTCGGGGCGGGCGGCGAGATAGCGCTCGAGGCTTCGCTGCTCGATGTCCGGCGAGACGTCGCGGCGGGCGTCGTGCAGCAGCATCGAGAAGTCCCAGGCCGGATGGGCGACCACGGCGTCCTGGAAGTCGATCAGGCCCACGCGGGCCGGGCCCTGGCGATCGGGCAGCCACAGCAGGTTCTCGGCGTGATAGTCGCGGTGGCAGAACACGGACGCGCCGGCCTCGGCCCGCGCGCGGATCGGCGTCCACAGCGCTTGCCAGTCGGCCAGGGCGGCGGCGTCGAACGTCACCGGCTTCAGCCGGGGCAGCCACTCGACGAACAGGTCCTGGGCCATGCGCAGGGCCAGGTCGTCATAGGTCAGCAGCGGCCAGGTCGAGCCGCCGGCCTCCAGCACCGCCGGGGGCTTGGCGGCGTGCAGGGCCACGAGCGCGTCGACCGCGGCGTCGTACATGGCCGGCTCGTCGCCGCCTTCGGCGATCACCTTGGCGTAGAGGTCGTCGCCCAGGTCTTCCAGCACGGCCAGGCCGAGGGCGGGCTCGGCGGCCAGCACTTCAGGCGCCGACAGCCCTTGCGCGCGCAGCCAGCCGGCCACGGCCACGAAGGCGTCGACCCGGCCCGCGGCCAGGCGGTAGGCGGCGTTGAATCCCAGGGCCCGGCGCTCGTCCGGCGTGGCGCCGGGCGGGCACGGAGCGGTCTCCAGGGCCGGCGGCTGGTCCATGAAGATGAAGGTCCGGCCGTCGCGATGCAGGCGCTCGTACGATCGGGTCGAGGCGTCGCCGCCCAGCGGCTGGCGGCGGACGTCGCCATAGCCGTGGCGGGCCAGGAACTCGGCCTTCAGGGTCTCGCGGTCAGAGCTCAAGCTTGCGTTCCTCGAAGGCGCCGAAGGGGGTGATGCGGACGCGGCGCGCTTCCTCGGCGGCGTCCAGGACCGGCGAAATCTCTACATCGAGTCGGTGCGGCGGCAGACGGCCCTCCAGGCGCTGGGGCCACTCGATCAGGGCCGCGCCGTCCTCCAGCGCTTCGAGCAGGCCGATCTCGTAGGCCTCGTCCGGATCCTCCAGGCGGTAGAGGTCGAAATGGGCCAGCGGGAAGTCGGCCGCCTCGTAGAACTGCACGAGGGTGAAGGTCGGGCTGGGCACCTCTTCGTCGGGCGAGGTCAGGGCGCGGACCAGGGCGCGGGCCAGGGTCGACTTGCCGGCTCCCAGCGGGCCGTAGAGGCAGAGCGCCGCGCCCGGGAACAGGGTCGCGGCCAGTCGCTGGCCGAGGGCCTTGGTGGCGGCCTCGTCGGGCAGGTCGATTTCGAGGAAGGCGGCGCCCCCGGGCGCCTGAGACGTGGACATCGCGCCAATCTAGAGTCCCCCGCGCGCGCCTCAAGCGGCTTTCAGGAATTTTGCCTTCGCTCCGGCGCGCGGGGCGTCCTATCACCAGGACTGCAATTCCGAGAGGACCGGTCGAGATGAAGAACTGGAAGCTGTGGGCCGGCCTCGCCGCCGTCGTCGTCGTGGTCGTCGCCGGCTGGGGGGCGTGGTGGAACTTCGAACTGCGCTGGCGGCCCAAGACCATCACCAAGAACCAGGCCGAGATCGCCAAGATCCTCGAGGGCTCGGGCTGGGTGTCGCCGGGCCTCAAGGGCCCCAAGCTCTACATGATCAGCTTCCGCACCTGCCCCGACTGCGTCCGCTTCAAGAAGGAAGAGTATCCGCGCCTGCACAAGGCCGGTGTCGACACCCGCCTGATCGAAATCGCCCGCGCCGACCGCAACGGCGTGCCCAAGTCGACGCCGGTCGAGCGCGCCACCGTCGCCGAGCTGTGGATCAACCGCTCGTGGGAACTGTCTGAGGCGTGGGACGCCACGCCGGTCGACGCCTGGACCGCTCCGGGCCTCAAGCCCGCCGACGGCGACATCGCCCGCACCGCGGTGATCGAAGCCGGCCGCAAGTCGGTCGAGGACCTGGTTCCGCTGCTCAAGGCCAACGGCGTCAACTTCGCCTATCCGCTGCTGGTCTGGTGGACGCCCGACGGCCAGATGAAGGCCTGCGCCTGCGAGAAGCGCGAGACCTACCGCTTCGTGCGCAAGGACCTGGGTCTGTAGATTTCGGGCTTGAATTGAGCGCGCCGTTTTCGTCTCGTGCGGGACGAGTGAAGCGGAGTTAGAGCGTATGCGTCGGCTGTCCCTGGCGATTTCCCTGGTCCTGGCCCTGGTCGCCGTCGAGGCTCACGCGGCGCCGGCGTCCGCGCCGGCCGCCGATTCCGCCTTCGGCGAACTGGGCAAGACGGATCGGAAGGCGCCGCTGCCCAGGCAGATGCAGGGCCGTTGGCGCGAGGCCGGGGATCCGTCCGTCGAGCTGATCGTGTCCGGCGGCGAAATCCTCTGGCAGGGCCGGGTCGTGGACTACGACAGCAAGGAAGTGACGCAGGAGGAGGGCGGGCTGACCGTCACGCTCGAAGTCTGGGGCTGGGAGCGCCAGGAGGCCCTGCGGCGGAGCATCACCGGCCTGGTGATCACGCCCGAGGGCGAGTTCCAGATCTTCAATCCCAAGTTCGCGACGACCTTCGAGCGCAAGGGTCGCTAGGTCGGTAATTTCCCGTCATCCCGGATAAGCCCTGCGGGCTTTCCGGGATGACGAAAAATAGGCGTTGAACTTCCCCAGTTCAGAACACGGCTCAATCGAGCCTGCATCCTAGGCCCGGGTGGTCCGGCTTGCCGAAATCAGAAGATTTCGAACAAGCCGGCGGCGCCCCGCTGAAATCGCGAATGCGATTTCAGCAGACTTCGAGCGATGGGCGCCGTCGTCCGGCTTGCCGAAATCAGAAGATTTCGAACAAGCCGGCGGCGCCCCGCTGAAATCGCGAATGCGATTTCAGCAGACTTCGAGTGATGGGCGCCGTCGTCCGGCTTGCCGAAATCAGAAGATTTCGAACAAGCCGGCGGCGCCCATGCCGCCGCCGATGCACATGGTCACCACGCCCAGCTTGGCCTTGCGGCGCTTGCCTTCCAGCAGCAGGTGGCCGGCGCAGCGGGCGCCGGTCATGCCGAAGGGGTGGCCGATGGCGATCGAGCCGCCGTTGACGTTGTACTTCTCCGGATCGATGCCCAGGCGGTCGCGGCTGTAGAGGCACTGGCTGGCGAAGGCCTCGTTCAGCTCCCACAGGTCGATGTCGTCGACCTTCAGGCCGTGGCGCTCCAGGAGGCGCGGCACGGCGAAGACCGGGCCGATGCCCATCTCGTCGGGCTCGCATCCGGCGATGGCGAAGCCCTTGAACAGGCCCAGCGGCTCGAGATTGCGGCGGGCGGCCTCCTTGGCCTCCATCACCACCACGGCGGCGGCGCCGTCCGACAGCTGGCTGGCGTTGCCGGCGGTGATGAAGTTGCCCGGACCCTTGACCGGCTCCAGCTTGGCCAGGCCTTCCAGCGTGGTCTCCGGACGATTGCACTCGTCCTTGGTGACGACATAGTCGACCAGGCTCTCTTCCTTGGTCTCCTTGTTGACCACCTTCATCTTGGTGGCCATCGGCACGATCTCGTCGGCGAACAGGCCGGCGGCTTGCGCCGCTGCAATCCGCTGTTGGCTACGAAGAGCGTATTCGTCCTGGTATTCGCGGCTGACGCCATAGCGCTTGGCGACGATGTCGGCGGTGTCGATCATCGCCATCCACAGGGCCGGTTTTTCCTTCATCAGCTTGTCTTCGGTGATGTGGAAGCGGTTCATGTGGCCGCCGCCCTGCACCAGCGAGATCGACTCCACGCCGCCGCCGATGGCCACCGGGGCGCCGTCGTTGCGGACGTAGTTGGCGGCCGTGGCGATGGCCTGTAGGCCCGACGAGCAGAAGCGGTTGACGGTCTGGCCCGAGGTGGTCACCGGCAGGCCGGCCCAGATGGCGGCGTTGCGGGCCACGTTCATGCCGGTGGCGCCTTCGGGACCGCCGCAGCCCAGCACGACGTCCTCGACCTCGGCGCCTTCGAGCCCGGCGCGCGACACCGCGTGCTGGATGGCGTGGCCGGCCATCGCCGCGCCGTGGGTGTTGTTGAAGCCGCCGCGATTGGACTTGGCCAGGCCCGTCCGGGCGTAGGAGACGATGACCGCTTCGCGCATGGCGCTTCTTCCCTGTTTAAACGTTAGTTTGAATTGCCGGCACCGTAGGCCGGAAATTCGCCGGGGGGAAGATCACGTAAGCGTAAGCCTGGTCAGTCGCCGAAGCCCTCGCCGTCCTTGTCGCGATAGCGGTAGGGACGGGTGGGGAAGTAGAGCCGTTTCGACGGCGGATCCCAGGAGGTCCAGACGGCCTTCTTCTCGGCCTCGTCCTTGAGAGCGAACGGCAGGGTCCGCGCCATGCGCGACCCCCAGACCCCCATGCCGATCAGGGCGGCGAGGCCGAGCGCGAAGCCCAGCACGCCTATCAAAGAGAAGTCCTCTTCGGCGGCGGCGCGATCGGCGGCGCGCTGTTCGGCAAGGGCGGCCTGCTCCCGGGCGTCCGCGTCGGGCAGGGCCAGCTGGTTCAGCACCCGGTCGGCGCCGGCCAGCACCGCCTTGTCGGGCGTGCGCGCGGCAAGGCCGGCCTCCATGCCGTCGACCGCCTCCTCGCCCAGGGCGTCGTTGAACAGCGGCGGCAGGCCCGAGCCGATGATCGCCGCCAGGCCGCCTTCGCTGGGCTCGACGACCAGGATGACGCTGAGTTCCCGGTCGGCCTCCGGGATCGCCCAGGCCTGTTCCAGGAACGCCCCGTACTCCGACACGGTATAGCCGCGCAGGTCCGACAGCACGACGACCGCCAGGCCCCGGCCGGTCTGGGCGCGGACCTCGGCGATGCGCCGCGTCAGCGCCTGTTCCTGGGCGGGCGAAAGGACGTCGGCCTGGTCGACCACGGGGCCGGTCCAGGCCTCGTAGCGGGGCGCGGCGACGGCGGCGCCGGAAAGGCAGGCGGCCGCGACGGCGGCCGCGATGGCGGCCGGGAGGAACAGGGTTCGGATGATCATCAACGCAGGATCGTGGGAACGTCGGACAGTTCGTTGCGGTCGTCGTCGGCCGCGCGCGGGGCGTGCTCGGCCAGGATGGTCCCGGCCCGGCCGACGGCGGCGACGAAGCCGTCGGCTATGCGGCCCGCCTTCAGGCCCGCCGTCAGCTCGGCGACGACGCCGGACCAGGCGTCCTTGGGCGCCAGGCCGTGGACGCCCTCGTCGGCCAGCACCTCGACGCGGTGCTCGGCCAGCGCCGCGAAGATCAGCACGCCGGTGCGCCCCTGCGTGGCGCGCAGGTCGCTGGACAGGAAATAGTCCATGGCCGCGCGCTTCACGCGTTCGGCCGGACCCTCGCCGGTGGGCAGCCGCCTCCGCAGCGGCGGGATAGACAGCACGGCGGTCGCCAGGGCGAACACCGCCGCCTGCAGGGTCAGGTAAACCAGCAGGGCCGACAGGATGGCGCCGTCCTGGGCGGCGGCGTGGCCGACGCTCCAGCCGCCGAACAGGCGTGTCAGCCATTCGGGGCGCAGGCCGGCCAGCAAACCGAAGGCCGGCAGCAGCAGGGCCGCGCCGGCGGCCCAGGCCAGGACGGGGGCGGCGCGCTCGGGCTCGACGCGCGGCGCCAGCACGCAGCGGATCTCGCCGATCGTGCCGGCCTCGGCGGCGCGGACGGCGTCGGCGATGCGCAACTGGTCGGCGCGGGAAAGAATGTCGCTCATCACCAGCTCCCCGAGGATCCGCCGCCGCCGAACGAGCCGCCGCCGCCGGAGAACCCGCCGCCGCCGCTGCTCCAGCCGCCGCCTCCGCCACGGCCGCCGCCGCTGGTCAGGGCGTTGATCAGGATCCAGGGCAGGGCCTCGCCCACGGCCGAGCCGAGACCGCTGCGGCGATAGCGTCGGCGTCCGAACATCGCCCGCAGGATCATGACGCCGACGATGACGACGATGAAGATGACGACCACCGGCACGCCGCCGCCGTTGTCCTGCCGCTCGGACTGCGCCGCCTGAGCGACCTGGGCCTTGGCCTCGCCGTCGGGCAGGGACAGCTGCTTCACGATGGCGTCGGTTCCGGCGACGATGCCGCCCTCCATGTCGCCGGCCTTGAAGCGGGGCAGGACGGCGCTCTGGATGATGACGCTGGACAGGGCGTCGGTCAGCACCGGCTCCAGGCCGTAGCCGACCTCGATGCGAACCTTGCGCTCGTTTGGCGCGACGATCAGCAGGGCGCCGGTGTTCCTGTCCTTCTCGCCGATCCCCCAGGCGCGGCCCAGCTGGTAGCCGTAGTCCTCGATCTCGTAGCCCTGCAGGCTGGACAGCGTGGCGACCACCAGCTGGCGGCCGGTCTGTTTCTCCAGCGTCGCCAGCTCGTCGGTCAACTGTTGCTCGGCCTGGGGCGAGAGGATGCCGGCCTGGTCGACCACCCGTCCGCTGAGCGGCGGGAAGGTCGGGGCGGCGAGGGCGGCGGTGGAGACAAGAAGAGCGATGATCGCGAGGGGAATGACCCACCAACTCCTCCCCCGCATGTGGTGGAGGGGGCGAGACTGGGCGCCGTGCGGGCCGTCGCCCCCTCCGTCACGTCGCCGATGGCGCCGCGCCACCTCCCCCGTTTCTCGGGGGAGGAATTGAGCGACGATCGTCACCCTAGTGCGCCGGGGCCGGCTGGGCCGGAGCGGGCGCCGGGGCGGCGGGGGCGTCGAAGCTCACGGTCGGGGCGGTCTGGGCCGCGGCCGAGGCCTCGAACAGCTGGGCCGGCTTCTGGCCGCCATAGACGGTCTTCGCCCAGAGGATGGTCGGGAAGGTGCGCAGGCTCGTGTTGTAGACCCGCGCGGTCTCGTTGTAGTCGCGCCGGGCGATGGTGATGCGGTTCTCGGTGCCTTCCAGCTGGCTCTGCAGGGCCAGGAAGTTCTGGTTCGACTTCAGGTCCGGATACTGTTCCTGGATCACCATCAGGCGGCCCAGCACGCCGGTCAGCTGGTCCTGGGCGGCGGCGTACTTCTGGAAGGCGGCCGGATCGGTGATGGTCGAGGCGTCGACCTTGACCTGGGTGGCGCTGGCGCGGGCCTGGGTGACCGAGGTCAGGACGTCCTTCTCCTGCGCGGCGTAGCCCTTCACGGTGGCCACCAGGTTGGGGATCAGGTCCGACCGGCGCTGGTACTGGTTCTGCACCTCGGCCCAGGCGGCCTTGGTCTTCTCGTCCTGGGTGGGGATGGTGTTGATCCCGCAGCCGGCCATGGAAACGGCGATGGCGGCGGAGGCAAGGGCCAGGCGGGCCGGCGAACGCAGCTGCGACATTAAGGGTCCCTCTGTGGGCGGCTCGCGGCCGCCGATCGCATTTATATGGCCCCGTCTCCGGCTCGCGTCATCCGCGCATCGGATTAACTCGTGTCCATGCGGGGCTTAACTCCGTCTTGAGGAGACGGGTTCAGGATCGCCGGCATGATCCTGATGGTCGCCTTCGCTCTGGTCGGAGCCCTGCTCGGGCTCTTCTGGCGCCCCCGCTTCGTGGGGGTGGTGGTCGCCGTCGTCCTGGCCGGCGTGGTGCAGGGCGTGGCCGCCTGGTCGCTGCAGATCCTTTCCGCACAGGTCAATCGCGAGCATCTGCTGGTCCAGCTGCACGCCATCTTCGGCGAAAGCGCCGTCGACTTCGCCGGGCCGGTGCTGGCCGCCGCCGTCGGCGCGGTGTTCGCCGCCCTGCTGGGCGGCCTGACCGACGCCCGCCGCCCGCCGGTGGTGGTCACCGCCGACGGCCTGCGCCGCAAGGCCGGCAAGGACGGCCGCTACGCCCGGATGGAAGGCATGGTCGAGGACCGCGCCATCCACGCCAAGGCCGAAAGCCGGATCGACTCCATCCTCGGGCTGTAGGGCCGGGTTCCAGGCCGGAAATCTCAGTTTCGATAAAATATGCGCACGCGAACAAAAACGCGCTTGCGCTATTTCTGAACGCTGATATCTAAGCAGTGCTTAGTTCGGTTGCGCGGCGCCGGTGGGGATACCGACGCCAGTCTCGAAGAGACGTGTCCCTCGCACCCGACCGGCCAGTACAGCTTACGCCGCGATCATCGATCTTTCCATCATCCCCGAAGCTGGAGGGCTTTTCCCATGAAGCTCCGCGCCCTGGCGGCCGTCGCCGCCCTGTCCCTTTCCGCGTTCGTCGCCGCGCCAGCCCTGGCCGATGGCCGCCTGGCGGTCACCCTCGAAAAGCCCGTCTCCGCCAAGACCAAGATCGTCGCCGGCGGCGCGGTCTTCGTCTGCGAGGACGCCGCCTGCGTGGCGACCTCGGCGCCGTCGCGGGCCCTCAGCGTCGCCTCGTGCAAGGCGCTGGCCAAGGAAGCCGGCCGCGTCTCGGCCTTCGGCGGCGACGCCAAGGCCCTGGCCGCCGAAGAGCTGGAGCGCTGCAACGCTTCGGCCAAGGCCGCCTGATCCTTCTTTAAGAGTGCGCGTACCCCAGGGGCGTTTTTCTCTGGCTGTTTCCTCGACCATTCGCCTGACAGGGCGGCGGAGCGCTTCCGCCGCCCTTTTTCTTTCGCCCGGCTTTCACCTTCGTCCGCGCAGGGATTAGATTTCGACCATGACCCAGCCGCTGACCGTCCAGCTCGAAGAGGCCCTGCGCCAGGCCGCCGGCGCCGACGCCGCGCCGGTGTCGCTGACCATCGACTACGCGGGCCCCGGCAAGGCGGGCCTTTCCGCACACGGCTGGATCGAGCGCGCCACTCGCAGCCTGGTGTTCGCCCAGGCCGAGGCGCGCGCCGCCGACGGAACTCTGGCCGGCGCGGCCTCTGGCGTGTTCCGCCGCGTCAACGTCTGACGGATAAACACATTTTTCCGCGAACTTGGCCGAACACGATCACCTCGGCTTGGTTGCGACTGCGAACACCCCGTGTTATCAGGCGCCGGGCTTCGGGAAGGGCAGCGTGAATGCGCGGGCCGCCCATGCGCTTTTCTCAAGCGCGATCAAGTCTTTAAGCCGGGGAGAGGGGGGAGCTTCTCTTCCGCGGCGATTGCAACGCACACCGGGCGGAACAAGTGGCGGAAGAAACCAAGGCGACGGATGCGGGTCAGCGTTACGCGCAGTCCCTGTTCGAACTGACGATCGAAGGCGGCAACCTGGCGAAGGTCGAGAGCGACCTGAAGGCCCTGAAGGGTCTGATCGCCGACAGCGCCGACCTGCGCCGTCTGATCGAGTCGCCCGCGTTCTCGGCCGAGGACAAGGCCAAGGGCCTGACCGCCGTCGCCGTGAAGGCCGGTTTCGACATTCTCACCGCCAAGTTCCTGGGCCTGATCGCCAGCAATGGCCGCGCCATCGAACTGGTCGGCGCCATCAACGCCTTCGTGGCGCTGTCGGCCACGCACCGCGGCGTGGTCGCCGCCGAGGTCACCTCGGCCGCCCCGCTGACCGCCGCCCAACTGAAGGCGGTCACGACCGCCGTGTCGAGCGCGCTCGGCCAGACTCCCGAAATCTCGACCCGCGTCGACCCGTCCATCCTGGGCGGCGTCAAGGTGCGCGTCGGTTCCCGACTGTTCGACGCTTCGGTTCGCTCGAAGCTCGATTCCCTGAAATTCGCCCTCAAGCGCGCCTAAGCGTATAACCGCGCAAAAACGTACGTACGCAGAGAGCCTCAAGAAAGAGCCCGACCCAGCCATGGATATCCGCGCCGCCGAAATCTCGGCCATCCTCAAGTCGCAGATCGCCAACTTCGGCGAGGAAGCCGCCGTCTCGGACGTCGGTCAGGTCCTGTCGGTGGGTGACGGCATCGCCCGCATCTACGGTCTGGACAACGTCCAGGCCGGTGAAATGGTCGAATTCCCGAAGGCCGGCGTGAAGGGCATGGCCCTGAACCTCGAGCGCGACAATGTCGGCGCCGTGATCTTCGGCGCCGACGCCGAGATCCGTGAAGGCGACGAAGTCCGCCGCCTCGGCGAAATCGTCGACGTGCCGGTCGGCAAGGGCCTGCTGGGCCGCGTCGTCAACCCGCTGGGCGAGCCGATCGACGGCAAGGGCCCGATCCAGTACACCGAGCGTCGCCGCGTCGACGTCAAGGCCCCGGGCATCATCCCGCGCAAGTCGGTGCACGAGCCCGTGCAGACCGGCCTGAAGTCGATCGACACCCTGATCCCGGTCGGCCGCGGCCAGCGCGAGCTGATCATCGGCGACCGTCAGACCGGCAAGACCGCCGTCGCCATCGACACCATCCTGAACCAGAAGGCCGCCAACGCCGGCAAGGACGAGAGCGCCAAGCTCTACTGCGTCTACGTCGCCATCGGCCAGAAGCGCTCGACCGTCGCCCAGATCGTCAAGACCCTGGAAGAGCACGGCGCCCTGGAATACACCATCGTCGTCGTGGCCTCGGCCTCGGAGCCGGCCCCGCTGCAGTACCTGGCCCCGTTCTCGGGCTGCGCCATGGGCGAGTGGTTCCGCGACAACGGCCTGCACGGCCTGATCATCTATGACGATCTGTCCAAGCAAGCCGTCGCCTACCGTCAGATGTCGCTGCTGCTGCGCCGCCCGCCGGGCCGCGAAGCCTATCCGGGCGACGTCTTCTACCTGCACTCGCGCCTGCTGGAACGCGCCGCGAAGCTGAACGAAGACAACGGTTCGGGCTCGCTGACGGCTCTGCCGATCATCGAAACCCAGGCCAACGACGTGTCGGCCTACATCCCGACCAACGTGATCTCGATCACCGACGGCCAGATCTTCCTGGAAACCGACCTGTTCTACCAAGGCATCCGTCCGGCCGTGAACGTCGGCATCTCGGTGTCGCGCGTCGGTTCGTCGGCCCAGATCAAGGCCATGAAGCAGGTCGCCGGTCCGATTAAGGGCGAGCTGGCCCAGTATCGTGAAATGGCCGCCTTCGCGAAGTTCGGTTCGGACCTCGACGCCTCGACCCAGAAGATGCTGGCTCGCGGCGAGCGTCTGACCGAGCTGCTGAAGCAGCCGCAATACGCGCCGCTGTCGGTCGAAGAGCAGGTCTGCGTGATCTACGCCGGCACCCGCGGCTATCTCGACAAGATCCCGACCTCGTCGGTGCGTCGCTTCGAGACCGAGTTCCTGGCTCGCCTGCACAGCCAGCACCAGGACCTGCTGACCGGCATCGCCACCAAGAAGGCCCTCGACAAGGACCTGGAAGCGTCGCTGAAGAGCGCGCTCGAGGCCTTCTCGTCGACCTTCGCCTAAGCCCCCTCGGAACCGCTCGGAGAGAGTAGCGCCGAATGGCCAGCTTGAAGGAAATGCGCAATCGGATCTCGAGCGTCAAAGCGACGCAGAAGATCACGAAGGCGATGCAGATGGTGGCGGCCGCCAAGCTGCGCCGGAGCCAGGACGCGGCTGAAGCCGCCCGTCCGTACGCCCGGCGCCTTGCCAGCGTCATCGCCAACCTCGCGACCGGCGTGTCGGGCGACGGCGCTCCGGCGCTGCTGGCCGGCACCGGCCGCGACGACCGTCACCTGGTGGTGGTGGCCGCCGCGGACCGCGGTCTCGCCGGCGGCTTCACCTCGTCGATCGTGCGCGCCGCCCGCGCCCACATCGACGGGCTGATCGCCCAGGGCAAGGACGTGAAGATCGTCTGCGTCGGCAAGAAGGTGACCGCCCAGCTGAAGCGCCCCTACGGCGACAAGGTGGTGGATAACTTCGACCTGTCGGCCTATCGCCAGATCACCCTGTCGGTCGCCCAGCCGATCGCCGACGTCGTCACCAAGCTCTACGAAGCCGGCGACATCGACGTGGTGACCCTGTTCTACAGCCGCTTCCGCTCGGTGGTGCAGCAGGTTCCGACCGCGCTGCAGCTGATCCCGGCCGTGGTCGAGGGCGGCGCCGAAGTGGCGTCCGGTCCGGCCGCCGTCTACGAGTACGAGCCCTCGGAAGAGGCCATCCTCGAGACGCTGCTGCCGCGCAACCTGACGGTCCAGATCCTGTCGGCCCTGCTCGACAACATGGCCGGCTTCTACGCCAGCCAGATGACGGCGATGGACAACGCCACGCGGAACGCGGGCGACATGATCAAGCGCTACACCCTCGAGTACAACCGTTCCCGCCAGGCCCAGATCACCAAGGAGCTGATCGAGATCATCTCCGGCGCCGAAGCCGTCTGATCTAGCCTAACGCCAAAAACGCACGCAGAGACGCACGAAAGACCCGCACGCCATGGCCAAGACCCCTGCTAAGGCTCCCGAAGCCGCCGCCGAAAAGCCGGCCGCCGCCAAGAAGCCCGCCGCCACGAAGGCCGCCGCCGCTCCGGCCGCTGCTGCTGCTCCCAAGGCTCCGGCCGCCAAGAAGCCGGCCGCCCCGAAGGCCGCCGCCGCTCCCAAGGCCGCCGCTCCGGTCGCCGGTGAAGCCACCGGCAAGCTGGTGCAGATCATCGGCGCCGTCGTCGACATCGAGTTCACCGGCCCGCTGCCGGCGATCCTGAACGCCGTCGAGACCACCAACACCGCCACCGGCCAGCGCCTGGTGTTCGAAGTCGCCCAGCACCTGGGCCAGAACACCGTCCGCGCCATCGCCATGGACGCCACCGAAGGTCTCGTCCGCGGCCAGGCCGTGCGCGACACCGGCGAAGCCATCCGCGTGCCGGTCGGCCCGGGCACCCTGGGCCGCATCATGAACGTCATCGGCGAGCCGATCGACGAGCAGGGCCCGATCCAGTCGGACCTGTCGCGCCCGATCCACCGCGACGCCCCGACCTTCGCCGAGCAGACCAACACCGCTGAAGTGCTGGTCACGGGCATCAAGGTCATCGACCTGATGTGCCCCTACACCAAGGGCGGCAAGATCGGCCTGTTCGGCGGCGCCGGCGTCGGCAAGACCGTGACGATGCAGGAACTGATCAACAACATCGCCAAGGCTTACGGCGGTTACTCGGTTCTGGCCGGCGTGGGCGAACGCACCCGCGAAGGCAACGACCTCTATCACGAGATGATCGAGTCGAACGTCAACGTCGACCCGAAGGCCAACAACGGCTCGACCGAGGGCTCGCGCTGCGCCCTGGTCTACGGCCAGATGAACGAACCCCCGGGCGCCCGCGCCCGCGTCGCCCTGACCGGCCTGTCGATCGCGGAATACTTCCGTGACGAAGAAGGCAAGGACGTGCTGCTGTTCGTCGACAACATCTTCCGCTTCACCCAAGCCGGCGCCGAAGTGTCGGCTCTGCTGGGCCGCATCCCCTCGGCCGTGGGATACCAGCCCACCCTGGCCACCGAGATGGGCAACCTGCAGGAGCGCATCACCTCGACCAACAAGGGCTCGATCACCTCGGTCCAGGCCATCTACGTTCCCGCCGACGACCTGACCGACCCGGCCCCGGCCGCTTCGTTCGCCCACCTGGACGCCACCACCGTTCTGTCGCGCGACATCGCCGCCCAGGCCATCTTCCCGGCCGTCGATCCGCTGGACTCGACCTCGCGGATCATGGACCCGCTGGTCATCGGCGAAGAGCACTACACGGTCGCTCGCCGCGTCCAGGAAGTACTGCAGCAGTACAAGGCCCTGAAGGACATCATCGCCATCCTGGGCATGGACGAACTGTCGGAAGAGGACAAGCTGACGGTCGCTCGCGCCCGTAAGATCTCGCGCTTCCTGAGCCAGCCGTTCCACGTGGCCGAGCAGTTCACCAACACGCCGGGCGCCTTCGTCCAGCTGAAGGACACCATCCGCTCGTTCAAGGGCATCGTGGACGGCGAGTACGACCACCTGCCGGAAGGCGCCTTCTACATGGTCGGCCCGATCGAAGAAGCCGTGGCCAAGGCCGAGAAGATGGCGGCGGACGCCTGATGACCGAAGAGGACGGCGATCTGGCCCACTTCTGCTGCGACGAGCTGGAGGACGCGGTGTCTTCGGACGCCGAGGCCTCCCTCATCGAGCACGACAGCGGCCTGATCCTGTTGAACCTGGGTCAACGGGAAGTCGAGGGTGAGACGGGCGCTGTCCTGACCACCATCCGCTTCTGTCCGTTCTGCGGCACCGAGATCCAGACCGACGAAGACATCGAAGCGGCCCTGGGCGCCGTGGAGACCTACGACTGATGGCCAAGCTGCACTTCTCCCTCGTCGCGCCCGAGCGCGAACTGTTCTCGGCCGATGTCGACCAGGTCGACGCGCCGGGTACGGAAGGCGATTTCGGCGTGCTGCCGAACCACGCCCCGTTCATGACCACGCTGCGCGAGGGTCGGGTGACGGTGCGCGACGGTTCGACCGTCAAGCTGTTCGACATCCAGGGCGGCTTCGCCGACGTGGGTCCCGACGGCTTCACGATCCTGGCCGAGCACGCGGTGGAAGTGGCCTCGTAAGAGCCGCTGCTTCCAAGGACTTCGAAAACGCCCTCGCCGGAAACGGCGGGGGCGTTTTTCGTTTCCCGTGATCCTCCCCCTCCGGGGGAGGCGGCCTGGAGGGCCGGAGGGGGGGCGTTTTCAGCTTCCGCGACGGTCGCCGATTTCGCTGCATCCTCCCCCTCAGTCGCTTCGCGACAGCTCCCCCTTCAGGGGGAGCGATAAAAAATTACGTTTGTGACCCTATCCCCGCCGTAATCGGCCACCATAAGGGTTGCGAGGGAACGCTTGTCGGTTTTAATGCCGACCTCCACGTCTCTAGGGGATATCCGACCTATGCGCCTTGCGCTCGCCAGCCTGATCGCCCTCGGCGTCGTTTCGACCGCCGTCGCCCAGGAGCAACCCGCTCCCGCCGCCGCCCCGGCTCCCGCCCCGGCCGCCGCGCCCGTTGATCAGGCCGCGCCTGCCGATCAAGCCGCGCCCGCCACCCAGGCTCCCGTCGTTCCGGCGCCTGCCGCCGGCACCCCGGAAGCCGCCGCCGCCGCGGCCGCTCCGGAAGCGGTGCGTCCGCCCCCGCCGACCGATCCGGTCTCGGTGCGGATCCTCAGCGTCCTCGACACCGTCTGCAAGCCGGCCGTCGTCGGCGGCGACTTCCCGGCCCTGGCCAAGGCCGCCGGCTTCAAGAAGAAGCGCGACCTGTGGACCCTGGACCTGGGCAAGCCCTACCAGATCGTCCTCGACAACCCGGGTTCGAACAAGAACGTCTGCACCCTGAACGTCCAGCACGCCCAGGGCGCCGATCAGGCCCAGCATCTGGCCACCGCCCTGCACGACTGGGCGACCTGGGAGAACAGCCCGCAGCTGAAGCTGATCCGCAACGACCAGCTGGTCACCGACGTCAAGCGCCTGACCGTGACCTGGGACAACAACGCCGCCGGCGGCAAGGCCGGTCTGGTCTACGTCCGGATCAAGAAGCTGGACGACAGCTCGGTCGGCAAGAACTTCGAACAAGCCCAGATCCTCTACACCACCCAGTGATGGTTCGAGGCTCTCAGAGCTGAAAAGAGGAAGGCGCGGAGGGAGACCTCCGCGCCTTTTCTCTGGCTGGAACCTCCCCCACAGGGGGAGGTTGCTCATCGATCAAGCCGCCGCCCGATCCTCGGCGGCGATGAAGTCCAGGCACAGGGCCGCGACGGCTTCCCAGCCCGGCTCGCCCGGCAGCCAGTGGCTCATCTCGGGGAACTCGTGGAACGCTCCGCCCAGGCGCAAGGCGGTCTGGCGGACGGTGGCGGGCGGGTGGACCACGTCCTGGCCGCCGGCGATGGCCAGCACCGGAGCCTTCACCGGACCGGGGCTGGTGGTCATGAACGGGTCCAGCCACCAGTTCAGCGTCTCCCACAGCGCCCGGCCGCTTTCCGAGGTCATGCGGGCGTAGAGGGCGCGGCGCTGCTCGCGCGGCAGGCGGTCGAGGCTGTAGCGGCGCACGACGCCGTAGTCGGGAGCGATGGCCTGCAGCCAGTAGGGGCCAAGGGCATAGAGGCTGACGGCCGAGACCGCTTCTTCCAGGCTGGCGCCATGCACGCCCCAGGGCGGCGAGGGGGCCAGCAGGATCAGGCGCTCGACGCTCGCTCGACCAGCGGCCAGCTGGGCCACCAGGCCGCCCATGGAGTGGCCGACCAGGATCGGCGGCCGCTCGCACGAGCGGATCAGCCGGGCGACCTCGCGGGCGTAGTCGCTCATCGACAGGCCGACGACCGAACCGCCCGGCCCGCGACCGGGCAGGTCGGGGGTGAGCACCCTGTGGCCGGCGGCCTCGAACGGCTCTCGGAAACTGTCGAACGTCCAGCCGCCGCAGAAGGCGCCGTGGACCATGATCACCGGAGCCTTCACGCCCGCCTCTTAGGTCAACCCCGCCCGTGTGACTGATACGAGCGTTTCAATGGAGCCTACACGCTCTTCTTGCCGCGTGGCGAAGTTTTGGCGGGCGTCGTTGTCGCAGCCTTCGGTTTGGGCTGGGGCTTGGCGGCCGCCTTGGCCGGAGCCTTCGTTGTCGCCTTGGCGGGCTTGGGCGGGGTCTCCGTCGCCTTCATCAGGTCTGGATTGGCGTTGTTGCGCATCTTGCTCGCCGCCGGCTTGGCGGGCGCTGCGACCTTGGCGGAGGCTTCCGGAGCCGCCTTGGCGGCCCTGGGCGCTGGCTTGGCGGCGTCGGCCGCGGGCGCGGCGGCCGCCTTGGGCTTGGCCGGAGCCTTGTCGGGTTTGGCCGGGGCGGCGGTCTTGGGCGCCGCTTCCGCCTTCGCGGCGGGTTTCGGGGCTTTTTCGGGCTTCACCGCCGCTGCCTTGGCCTTGGGCGCGGCCTTCGTCGCAGCGGCCTTGGCGGGGGGCTTCGCCGGCTTCGCCACGGCGGCCGCAGCCGGGGTTTCCACCGCCGGAGCCGCCTTCGCTTTCGCGGAGGCTTTGGTCGGAGCCTTAGCGGGGGCCTTGGGTGCGGTCTTCGGCTTGGCGGCCGGTTGGGCGGCCGGCTCGGCGACGACGGCCTTGGCCTTGCTCGGGGTCTTGGCCTTGGCCGGAGCGCGCGGCTTGGGCGCGGGGGCGGCAGACGCCTCGGTCGCGGGAGCGGCGGCGGCCGGTTCCGGCGCGGCGGCGGCCGGCGCGGGTTCGGCCTTGGCCTTGGGCGGCGCGGCCGAGGCCGGGCCCAGGCCCTTTTCCGACAGCCACGACTGCACCGCGCCCAAGAGGGCGTCGCTGCCCGGCTCGTCGATCAGCCAGTGGGCGTGGTCGGGATACTCGCGATAGTCGGCGCCGGCGTACTTGCGGCCGACCAGGCGGACGTCCTCCACCGGCGTCGTGCGGTCGCGGGCGCCGGCCAGCACCAGCACCGGCACGGTCACCTTGGCGGCGTCCACGTGCACGGTGCGCGAGGGATCGCGGTCGGGATAGGCCAGGTCCTGCAGCACCCGGCCGGAGTCGTAGACCGCCTTGGCGTAGAGGGCGTCGTGGCGGGCGGCCGGCACGGCGTTGACGACGCCGAACTTGAAGCCGGTCTTCCACATCTTCACCGGCTTGGGTGCGCCGCCCTGGCTGAGCACGGCGTTGAGGAAGGTGATCATCGGCGACAGCTTGGGCTTGCCGCGCGCGTCGGCCGGCGAGGCGGGAGCGAACAGCACGATGCCCGAGGTCAGGCCGCTCTCGGCCAGCTTCTGGGCGATCAGCCCGCCCATGGAGTGGCCGAAGACGATCGGCTTGACCCCGTCGCGGGCGGCCGTCACCGCTGCCGCCGCGCTGAGCTCGGCCACGTAGTCGGCCAGCGACAGGCCAGCCAGGTCCGGCGAGGGCGGTCCGGCCGTCCGCAGGGCGGGGCGGATGGTCGGCGTCTCGACCGCGTAGCCCGCCTTGCGGAAGGTGTCGGCCACGGGATCCCAGCTGTCGCCGGTCATGCCGTAGCCATGGATCATCAGGATGGTTCTGCTCACGCCCGCGTCTCCCAAACCCCGTTGGGGCATGGCGCGAGCCTTCGGTGTCAGGCGACGCGCGTGAACCCCGAGAAAGCGGCGACCATGCGTTCGTAGACGCCGCGCTTGAAAGGTACGATCAGTTCGGGCGTTTCGTCGAGAGCGCCCCAGCGCCAGGCGTCGAACTCCACCTCGCCGTGGGCGGCCAGATCGATCTCGCTTTCCTCGCCGGTGAAGCGGAAGGCGAACCACACCTGCTTCTGGCCCAGATATCCACGGGCGCGCTTGGTTCCCATGAACTCGGGCGGATAGTCGTAGGTCAGCCAGCCTTCGGTGCGGCCGATCAGCTGGGCCGAGGTCACGCCGGTCTCTTCCTGCAGTTCGCGGCGGGCGGCGGCTTCCAGGTCTTCGCCCTCGTCGACGCCGCCCTGCGGCAGCTGCCAGTTGTAGGGCGGCTCCTGCTTGTGGCGCATGCCCAGCCAGACGCGGCCGTCGGTGGGGTGGAAGAGGGCGACGCCCACGTTGGGGCGATAGAGCGAAAGGTCGATGTCGGCGGTCATCGCTTGGCGATAGCCGAAGCCGGCGCCAGTTGCACGCCCCGCGCATTGAGGCCGCCAGCCCAGTTGCGCACCTGGCTGATGGTCACCGGATAGGCGAAGCCGACGCCCAGCGACTGGCCGCGCGCGCTGGCGCCCGACTCCAGGGCCCGCAGCTGGCCCTCGATGGCTTCGGCCGACAGGTCGTCGTCGATGCCGCGCTCGGCCGAGGCGCGGGGGATCGGGCCGCCGCGACGGGCGGCGGCGCCGTCGTCGACGAAGGCCAGGCCCCGGGTCTTCAGGGCCGTGGTGAAGGTTGCCATGGCCGGATCGGAGGCCAGGAACTTCGAGCCCAGATAGTTGGTCAGCCCGAAATAGCCGGTGGCGCGCGACATCAGCCATTCCAGCTTGCGCACCGTCTCGTCGGGCCGGTTGGCGGCGATCAGGGTGTAGGGACCCGGATCGTTGGCCGGATAGTCGTTGGGCTCCATCGGCGTCTCGAGCAGCACCTCGTGGCCGTGCGAGCGGGCCAGGTCGATCCAGCCCTGCAGCCCTTCGGCGTAGGGGGCGAACGACAGGGTGATCTCGGGCGGCAGGGTCTCGATGGCGGCGCGGGTGGTCTGGGCGTTGAGGCCCAGGCCGCCGATCACCAGGGCCACGCGCGGGCGGCCGTCGGGCGTGAACGGGCGGGCGTAGGCCTCGGCCACGGTGCGGCCGTCGGGCGCGATCACCGGCAGCGGGCCGCCGCCGGGGCCGGGGGCCGACAGGCCGGGCAGCGGAGCCTGGACCAGGGCGCCGCCCGAGGGAACGGGCGCGGCCGCCAGGTCGGTGAAGCCTTCGGCGGGCTCGTCGGTCGCGGCCTGGCGGGCGAAGGGATGGGTCGACAGGTCCATCTGGCCCGGCAGCAGCGGGGCTTCCTCGGCCCTCTCCGGAGCCAGCGCCTCGCGCCACCCGTCGGGCGCGCCCTTGGTGGCGCCGATCTCCGACAGCGACAGGCGGATCGTGGGGGCGCCGGCCTTGGGATCGCCGGTCACCAGCACCAGAACGGCCAGGCTCAGGAGGAACAGGAAGGCCGCGCCGCTGGCGCCGATATAGGGATTGGCCGCGGCCGCCATCAGGCGCGCGCGCAGGTCGCCGCCGTCGGCGGCGTCGGGCGCGGCGGCGGTGTAGGCGGGCTTGCGGGAGAACACGGCGGCCATGCGATGGGCTTAGCGGGCAAGCTTCCAAGATATGGTTAACATGGTTCGCCCGGATCTGCGGCGAAATGGCGGACCGCTGCTTTTCTCGGCGAAGCGCGGCGCGGAAATGACCGACAGGCGATGTTTGGCGGCAAAGGACTGGCGGGGTCTTCTCGCGGGCCGATGCTCGGGCGCAAGCTTCTCGTGAGGAGACCTCGCCATGAGCCTGACCGAGTTCGCCCGCTTCTCCGATCCCGCCGACGCGCCTGACCGCGCCGTCTGTCTCGCCGCCGTGCTGCGGGCGGGCGCGGGCCTGGCGATCGGCCTGGCCGTGGTGGTGATCGCGGCGCTGGGGATGGCCTAGAAAAACCTCTCCCATGGGAGAGGTTCTAAAGAGGGGCAGGCCCCAAAGAAAAAGCCGCCCATCTCGCGACGGGCGGCTCTTCTGGTTCGGAAGGCCCGAAAGCCCCTTACTTCTTCTCGACCGGGGGCTTGCCGCCGATGGCCGCGGCCTTGGCGGTGACCTCGGCGATCTTCGGTTGCGGCTTGGGCAGCTTCGGCACGGCCTCGACCGAGCCGGCCTTCAGCACGGCCAGGGCGCGCGACAGCTGGAAGTCGTCCTTCTTCTCGTCGAAGCCGGCGGGCGGGGCCTCGGCCGGAACGTGGGCGCCCTTGCGGGTCTTGCCCTCGTCGGCGTTGAGCGCGTTCTTGAAGCTGGCCTCGCTGAACCACACGCGGTTGGCGATGTCCTGGGCCTGGTCCTTGGTCTGGGCCACTTCCAGGTCGGGCTCGATGCCGGTCTTCTGGATCGAGCGGCCCGACGGAGTGAAGTAGCGCGCCGTGGTCAGCTTCAGCGCGCCGTCGGCGCCGCCGCGCAGCGGGATCACGGTCTGGACCGAGCCCTTGCCGAAGCTGGTGATGCCCACCAGTTCGGCGCGATGGCGGTCCTGCAGGGCGCCGGCGACGATTTCGGCGGCCGAGGCCGAGCCCTGGTTGATCAGCACCACCATCGGCAGGCCGTTCAGGATGTCGCCGGGGGTGGCGTTCAGGCGCTGGATGTCGCGCGGGTTGCGGCCCCGCTGGCTGACGACCTCGCCGCCTTCCAGGAACAGGTCGGCCACGCCGCGCGCCTGGTCGAGCAGGCCGCCCGGATTGTTGCGCAGGTCGAAGACCAGGCCCTTCATCTGCGGGTTCTTGGCCTGCAGGTCCTTGATGGCGGCGGCCAGGGCGTCGGTGGACTTCTCGTTGAAGCCGGGCAGGCGCACGTAGCCGTAGTCGCCTTCCATGCGGGCGATGGCGGCCTTGGGCTTGATGACCTCGCGCACCAGCTTCAGCTCGATCGGGTCGGACTTCTCGCGGGCGATGGTGATGGCCACGGTCTCGCCGGCCGGGCCGCGCATCTGCTTGACGGCCTCGTTGACCGTCAGGCCCAGCACCGACTGGCCGTTGACGGCGGTGATGTAGTCGCCGGCCTGGACGCCCGCGCGGGCCGCGGGGGTGCCGTCCATCGGCGAGATCACCTTGACCACGCCTTCTTCGCTGGTGACCTCGATGCCGAGGCCGCCGTATTCACCGCGGGTGGTGTCCTGCATGTCCTCGAAGCTGTCGGGCGACAGGTAGCCCGAGTGCGGGTCGAGGCTGGTCAGCATGCCGTCGAGGGCGGCCTCGATCAGCTTCTTGTCGTCGACCTCGGTGACGTACTGGTCCTCGACGGTGGCGAGCACGTCGCCGAACAGTTCGAGCAGCTTGTAGGTCTTGGCCTTCTGCGAGGGGATGGTCGCTTGGGCGATGGGGCTGACGTAGGCCATGGTCCCCGCGCCGAGGACGAAGGCCGAAACACCGATGAGCAGATACTTGCGCATAAGGCCAGAATGGCTCCCTGGCGGCGCGGACGCCGCGTTCGATACTTAGAGCGGCGCGAACGCCGCCGCCTATACTCCGGCCCCGTCCATCCCCGACGTGGCCCCAGACGCGGGCCGCGTCATGATGAACGCCCATCATTGCTGAAAAAGTCGTCTACCGCGACTCCTGCTTCAGCCAGCGCCCCGGATCGGCCGGAACGCCGTTCTCACGCACTTCAAGATAGAGCTCCGGCTCCAAAGGTCCACGGTCGGTCATGCGTCCAAGGCTTGCGCCGGCTGCGACCGATTGTCCGGGCGCCACCGAAACGTCGGCCATTCCGGCCATGACCAGATGATAGGCGCCCTGGGCGCGGACGATCACCACCATGTCCCAGCCGTTCAGCGGGCCGGCGTACTCGACCACGCCGGCGGCGGGGCTGCCGACGGCCTGGCCCTTGGCGGTGCGGATCGACAGGCCCTCGGCCTTGCCGCCCACGGGCAGGGCGTCGCCCCAGCGGCGGACCACCTCGCCGGGCGCGGGGACCCTCAGCGCCAGCGGGCCGGTGGCGCCGCCGGTGGTCAGGCCGTCGGTCAGGGCCCCCAGGGTCTGGCGCTCCTGGTCGGCGGCGATGGCGTCCTGGGCGTAGGCGCGCTCAAGCTGGGTCTTCTCGACGATCATCCGCTCCAGCTCGCCCCGGCGGTCGGCCATGGCGCTCTCGGCGGTGAACAGCTGCTCGGAGGCGGCGGCGGCCTCGCGGCGCAGGGCCCCCACGGCGCGGGCCTGGCGGGCGTAGGCGTCGGCGCGGGCCTGCAGGTCGGGGGTCATGGCCCGGATCAGGATCGCCGCCCGCACCGCGTCGCGGGCGTCGCCGGGATTGACCAGCAAAGCCGGCGGCGGATTGCGGCGGAAAAGCTGCAGGGCGCTGAGCAGCCGGGCCAGCTGGCCCCGGTCGCGGCCCAGCTCGCCGATCAGCGCCGACTCCCGGCGGTGCAGGGTCTCCAGCCGGGCGCGCTTGACGTCGACGTCGGCGCCGGCCGAGATCTGCTGGCTGTTCAGCCGGGCCAGCTCGGCCCGCAGGTCCTCGATCTCGCGGCGGGTGTCGGCGGCCTGCTGCAGGTCGCGGGTGCGCTGGTCGCCGATCTGCTGCGCGACGACGGCTCCCGCTCCGGCGAGGAGCAGGGCGCAGGCGCTGGCGGCGAGGATCGCGGGGCGACGGAGCATTGCGTCCCTATCTGCCTGAGGGCGCGGCGGTTTCCTAGACGCCTGCCCTTCAACTCCCGTCATTCCCGCCCTTGTGGCGGGAACCCCTGGTTCAGCTGACACGTGAAGCGCAAGCGGCGTGCTGAGCACGCCGCCTCACTCGCAACTGCGACGGACAGAGAGGTTCCCGCCACAAGGGCGGGAATGACGGGAGGAAAGAAGAGCCTCAATCCCGATGATAGGGCGAGCCGCCCAGGATGGTGGCGGCGCGGTAGATCTGCTCGGCCAGCATGGCGCGGGCCAGGGCGTGGGGCCAGGTCTGGGGGCCGAAGGCCAGCAGTTCGTTGGCCTGCGAAAGGATCGACGGGTCCAGCCCGTCGGCGCCGCCGATCAGGAACACGATCCGGCGCTGGCCGTCGTCGCGCAGCCGCTCCAGCCGTCCGGCGAAGGCCCGCGAGGTGTGGACCTTGCCGTGCTCGTCGCAGGCCACGACGTAGGCGCCTTCCAGGTGGGGGCGCAGCACCTCGGCCTCGGCGGCCTTGCCCGGCTTGCGGGCCTCGACCTCGAGGATCTCGACGGGACCCAGCGCCAGGGCGCGGCCGGACGCCGTGGCGCGGGACGCGTAGTCCAGCGCCAGCTGCGCCTCGACCATGCGGCCGAGCTTCCCGACGGTGAGGATGGTGATCTTCATATGGGGAGGGCGGCGAAACCTCGCTCCGAGCCAGGCTCAGGAGCGGGGCCGCCTGCGAGAGATCAGTTCGACGACGCGGCCGGCATCCGGTGCGGGGCGTCGACGGCCCAGATCTTCTCGATGTTGTAGAAGCTGCGCACTTCGGGACGGAACAGGTGGACGACGACGTCGCCGGCGTCGATCAGCACCCAGTCGCAGTGCGGCAGGCCTTCGACCCGGGCTTTGCCCAGGCCATGATCCTTCAGCGCGCGCAGCACGTGGTCGGCCAGGGCGCCGACGTGACGATGCGAGCGGCCCGAAGCCACGATCAGGCTGTCGGCCACGGAGCTCTTGTCCGTCAGGTCGATGTGGACGATGTCCTGGGCCTTGTCGTCGTCGAGGCGGTCCAGGATCAGGCGCTCCAGCGCCTTGATGTTCAGGTCCGTACTGAGCGTCGGATTTTCAGTCGAGGATTCGGCCTTGGCCGTTCCCTCGTGCGCCGTCGGCGCGGGGTCGCTACGCAGCGGAATGCTCCTTATTGGCTTCGCGCAAAGCCCCTCTTAGCACGGAAAGACTCGAAACGTGAGGGGGATCGTGGTCGCAGGGGGATCGGGGCGCTCAACGAGCCTTTCCGCGAGACGCTTTGGCTGCGCCAAAAAGGCCGCTGACCACGAAGCCGACCAAGCCAATCGCCGAGGCGGCAGTGCTACCGGCGATGATGCCAAGCACCGTATCGGAAATAGCGAAGCCCCAAGTCGGAAGCCGCTCAGCAGAATTATGCCGCCTACGAAGAGGCAGTAGCAGACTAGAAAGTTGAAAACCTTGCCGGCGTACGGCTTCATCATTTCCGTGCGTACGTCGTCGTAGGTCTGGCGCCCTTTGAGCTGTTCGTTTTCGGCCAGCAGGCGAGCGTTTTCCGCCGAGAGTTCCGCGACCATCGCGAGGTAGCTTTGACTTTCGACCGCGTCGAAATCCTGCCGATCAGGCTCTGTGGGAGCCTCACCGATGATGGCCGGATCGCGACGGGGCGGCCGTCTAGGCGGCACGATCGGCTAACGCGTCGTAGTGAGCCTGAATATCGTGCTCATCGATCTTGGTGTTGCGACCTCGGCTGAACGCCTTGAACCAGGGTGTGCCTGGTTGGTGGGTAAGTTCCGAGAGCCGGATGGCGCCAAGGCTCCCGTAGCGGGCCCAGACCTGCGCTATGATCTGCCGCTCCCGTTCCGTCAGGTTGGCGCGATAGGGTTTGGCGTGTCCCGTCTTTCCGAAGAAGCGCGCGACTTCGCTGTCATCGGGTGTGATCGGACGGTTGATGGGCGCGCTGCCAAAGAACTTGGTGTGATCGTAGAGATCTCTGACGACCGGCCCGAAGCTCCAAGCCTCGATATCGTCAAAGATAAGCGGCTCGCCGTTGATCGCCCAATTCCAGCCGTGAGCGATGTAGGTAAGTTTCTGCAGGTGCATCTGGGTCAAGCGACCCGCTGCGCCAGGCAGTTGCAGGAACTCGTTCGCTATTTCGACAGCCCTGTGTGGCATGAAATGTTCCGCTTGTGTTCGCAGCATACACCTTCGCGGAAAGATGGAAAGCCCGGTGCCCAGCAGGTTTTTATCCGTCAGCCCTTGGTCTGGCGCGCTCTCAGGGCCGTGGACGAGGCGAAGTTCAGCGGGCCGGTGAGGTAGACCCACGCCGGAACGTCGGCGTCGGCGATGGTCGCCGCGGCGCTGGCCGGGCGTCGGGCGAAGGCGAAGCGGCGGGCGGCCGGCGAACTGCGGGCCTTCAGCGCCGCCCACGGTCGCGAGACCACGGCGACGGGGACCTCGCGCATGATCTGGGTCCAGCCGCGCCAGCGGTGGAAGGTGGCCAGGCTGTCGGCGCCCATCACCCAGACGAACTTCACGCGCGGGAAGCGGGCCTTCAGCACCCGCAGGGTGTCGATGGTGTACTGCGAGCCCAGCCGCGTCTCGGCGTCGGAGACGATCATGCTGGAGCCGCGCGCCCACCGGCGCGCCTCGTCCATGCGCTCGGCCAGGGGCCTCGTCTCGCGTGAGGACTTCAGCGGGTTCTGCGGCGAGACCAGCCAGATCACCTTGTCGAGGTTCAGGCGATGCAAGGCGGTCTCGGCCACGTGGGCGTGGCCCTCGTGCGCCGGGTTGAAGCTGCCGCCGAACAGCCCGACGCGCATGCCCGGCTCCAGGTGGAAACCGAGACGATGGGCGCTGGGGCGGCCGGCCTCAGGGACGAGTCTGGCCGGTCCCGCGAACCACATACTTGAACGTCGTCAGTTGCTCGGCCCCAACCGGGCCGCGGGCGTGAAGCTTGTCGGTGGCGATGCCGATCTCGGCTCCGAAGCCGAATTCGCCGCCGTCGGCGAACTGGGTGGAGGCGTTGACCAGCACGATGGCGCTGTCGACCTGCGAGACGAACCGCTCGGCGGCGGCGGCGTCCTCGGTGACGATGGCGTCGGTGTGGCCCGAGCCGTAGGTGGCGATGTGCTGGGCCGCGCCCTCGACGCCGTCGACCACGGCCACGGCGATGATCGGGGCCAGGTACTCGGTAGTCCAGTCCTCGACGGCGGCGGCCTTCAGCTCCGGCTCGATGGCGCGGGCGGCGGCGTCGCCGCGGATCTCGCAGCCGGCCTTGATCAGCACGTCGGCGATCGGCGGCAGCAGCTTGCCGGCCGCGGCGCGGTCGATCAGCAGGGTTTCGGCCGAGCCGCACACCGACACGCGGCGCATCTTGGCGTTCAGCACGATGTCGGCGGCCTTCTTCAGGTCGGCGGCTTCGTGCACGAAGACGTGGTTGAGGCCTTCCAGGTGGCCCAGCACCGGGGCGCGGGCCTCGGCCTGGACACGGGCGACCAGGCTCTTGCCGCCGCGCGGGATGATCAGGTCGATCGACCGGTCCAGGCCCGACAGGATGGCGCCGACGGCGGCGCGGTCGGTGGTGCGCACCATCTGCACGACCTGGTGGGGCAGGCCGGCGGCGGTCAGGCCCTTCACCACGGCGGCGTGGATGGCCAGGTTGGACTCGATGCACTCCGAGCCGCCGCGCAGGATCACGGCGTTGCCCGAGCGCAGGGTCAGGGCCGCGGCGTCGGCCGTCACGTTCGGACGGCTCTCGTAGATCATGGCGATGACGCCGATCGGCGTGCGCACGCGAGCGATGTCCAGCCCGTTGGGCCGGGTCCAGCGGGCGGTCTCCACGCCCAGCGGGTCGGGAATGGCGGCCACGGCCTCGACGCCGGCGGCGACGCCTTCGAGGCGGGCCTCGTTCAGCATCAGCCGCTCGATCATCGGCGGGGTCAGGCCGTTGGCGCCGGCCTTTTCGAGGTCGCGGGCGTTGGCGCCCAGGATGGCCGGCGCGTCGGCGCGGATCGCGGCGGCGATGGCGGTCAGGGCGGCGGTGCGCTGGGCTGGCGTGGCGAGGCGCAGCGCGCGCGCGCCTTCGCGGGCCGCCTGGCCCATCGCCCTCATCGTCGCCTGCAGGCCCCCGGCCGCGTCGTCCATGGCTCGTCCGTCCCCGGATATGCTCAGATTGAGGCTTACCTAGGCCCTTTGAGCCTCGGGGGGAATGGCCAAACGCTGGCGACGCATCGAGAAAGCCTGTCAGCTAGCGGGGCGCCTCCACGGTCGATTCCACACGGAAGGCGCCGATGGTGATCGCCGGGCCGGTCGGGGCCTCGGGGCCGTCGACGCGGACGAACGACACCTTGACCTCGCGCAGCTGGCCCGGCGACAGGCGGCGCAGGGCCTCGGTGGCCGGCAGCACCAGGCGCACCTTGCCGTCGCCGTGGGCGGCGTGAGGACCATCGCCGCCGCCGTTGTGCTGGGCGCCGGCGATCTCGAAGGCGCCGACCGTGCCGATCAGGCGTCGCTGGTCAAGGGCGCCGCCGGCCGGCAGGTTCACATAGACCTGGTAGAAATAGCCGCCGGCCTTGCCGGCCTCGGTCACCGCCACGTCCTCGAGCACGACGTTGACGTTCACGGGCGGCCGGACGGCGGCGGCAGACGGGCCGCGCGGCGGCTGGGCGGTCAGCAGCCGCGTGCGGTTCTGGCCGTCGTCGCCGAGCGGCACGCGCACGCTGAACGAGCTCTGGTCCAGCGTCAGTCCGCCCTGGGTCTCGCCCAGCGACAGCACCTGGCCGATCAGCCGCTCCTTGGCCAGGGGCACGGCGCGGATCGGCGGGGCGACGGCGGCGCGCAGCCGGCGCGGGGTCGGCAGGCGCTCGTCGTCGTACATGTAGCCCAGGCCCTCGGCGCTGTAGGTCTGGCGCTTGTCCATCTGCGGCTGGGCGCCATAGACGAAGGTCCCGTTCCAGTAGGCGTCGGTCGGGACCGGGTTGGCGCGGCCGGCGCCGGCCTTGACCCAGGCGCACCACAGCCGGTCGATGTTGGCGTGGTGCAGCCAGAAGATCGGATCCTGCGGCGACTGCAGGGTGGGCATGAAGCCGCCGATGATGTTGTGGACCTGATTGTGCGGCACGCTCTCGACCTTCGGCTCCATGGGCGTGGGCCAGTTGCGCGGCAGCTGTTTCCAGTAGGGATCGGTGAAGTCGTAGCCGAGGGCGTTCGAGACGTTGGTGTTGGTGCGCTTGACGTACAGCGGGTTGCCGGGCGACGGGTTGGTGAACTCCGACGGGATGTTCGGGTCGGTGAAGTAGTTCCAGTAGGGCAGGCTGAAGTTGGGATCGCGCGACAGCTCGCGGATCTTCTGCTCGAACTGCAGGATGTAGCCGCGATGCCAGGCCAGGAAGTACGGCACGCCGTGCGGGCAGAAGTTCTGGTGGATGTTGGCCCAATAGAACCAGCTGTTGGGATCGGAAGCGTTGGAGTTGCCGCGCATGATCGCCACCGCGCGGGCGTAGGACGGCCCCGAGGTCGAGGTCCTGAACACCTGCCAGCTGACCCGCCGTCGCAGCGACTGCGCCGCCGCTTCACCGGTCGCCGCCAGGTCCGCCGCCAAACCCGCCGCCAGCCCCGTGGCCAGCATCACTCGCCGATCGATCATACCGCCCTCCCGAGAATTCCAAGTTGAAACTCGTATAGGTTGCATCATCGGCAAAGCGTCAGCAAGGGGTGACCGGTGGTGGGGCGAGTGTCAGGATTTCACGACATAATGTCAGGTTGACATGACATTATGCTCGTGTCAGGTTTGCCTTACATCAACGGGAGGCGAGCCATGCTGGCGTTCGGAAAGTTCCAGACCACGGCGCAGAAGCGCTACGTGATCCGCACCATGGCGTTCATGATCCCCTACGTGCTGGTCAACATGGGCGCGATCTTCGGGGCCTTCGACGACATCAGGACGCCGGTGGCGGCCTGGGCGCTGGCGCTGGTGGTGTCGGCCCCGGTAGTGGGCCAGATCTGGGCGACCCTGGCCCTGATGGCCGAGTCCGACGAGTTCGTCCGCGCCCTGGTGGCCCGGCAGTTCATCGTCGCCTCGGGCGTGGCCATGGCCCTGTTCTCGGTCTGGGGCTTCGGCGAGAGCTACGCCCATGCGCCGCACATGCCCGGCTGGCTGATCTATCCGCTGTTCTGGGCGGTGTTCGGCGTCGTCTCGCCCTTCATCCGGAGCACGCGATGAAGAACCGCCTGAAGCTGCTGCGCGTCGAGCGCGGCTGGACCCAGGAACAGCTGGGCCAGCGGCTGAACGTCTCGCGCCAGGCGGTCAACGCCCTGGAGACCGAGAAGCACGATCCGTCCCTCGATCTCGCCTACCGCATCGCCGCGATCTTCGAGCGGCCGATCGAAGAGATCTTCGAGAACCCGCACGTCCGCTGAGGACGTTCCCCAAACACTAGGAGACCCCCATGTCGCTCGCCTTCCTCGGCGGCCGCGCGGTCGCGCGCGCCCTCGTCATCGTCCTGGCCGCCCTGCTGGCCCTCGGGATCGCCGTGTCGATCGCCCGGGCCCAGCCCGCCGCTCAACCTGCCTATGTCGCCGACCGGCTGTCGGTCGAGGTGGTCGGGCAGGGGCCCGACGTGATCCTGGTGCCGGGCCTGGCCTCCTCGCGCGGGGTGTTCCGGCCGCTGGCCGACAGGCTGAAGGCCACGCACCGCGTGCACCTGGTGCAGCTGTCGGGCTTCGCCGGCCAGGCCTGGACCGGCGGCGACGGACCGTTCGTCGACCCGGCGGTCGAGGCCCTGGCGGCCTATGTCCGCTCGGCGGGCCTAGAGCGGCCGGCGGTGATCGGCCACTCGATGGGCGGGCTGTCGGGCCTGCTGCTGGCCCAGCGCCATCCCGAACTGGTCGGCCGGCTGATGACCGTCGACAGCCTTCCGTTCTACAGCGCCATGTTCGGGCCCACGGCCACGCCGGCCAGCGCCAGGCCCTTCGCCGACCGCATGGCGGCGGGCGTCCTGTCGGCCAGCCCCGAGGCCTTCGCCGCCCAGCAGGCGGCGGCCGCCAAGGGCCTGTCGCGCACCCCGGCCATGCAGGAGACCATCGTCGCCTGGTCGCTGGCCTCGGACCGCAAGGCCGTGGCCAAGGCGATCTCCGAGGTGATGACGCTGGACGCCCGTCCGGGCCTGGCGGCGATGAAGACCCCGGTCACCGCGCTCTACGCCGTCGACACCGAAGGCGCGCTGCCGCCGGCCGTGGTCGGGGCGCTGTGGATGCGCGAATACGACGCCTTGCCGGGTGTGAAGCTGGTCCGCGTGGAGAACAGCCGCCACTTCATCATGGCCGATCAGCCGGAGGCCTTCGCCAAGGCGGTGGACGGGTTTCTGAAGTAGCTACGACTGCTCCCTTCCCCCTTGGTGGGGGAAGGGCCGGGGATGGGGGTGATCTGCTGAACTGGCTTCCATGCCAAGTTCAGCCGCCGCAACCACCCCACCCAACCCTCCCCCATCGAGGGGAGGGCTCAGGCATGGATCAGCTATTCACCGCCAGGTCGTCGGTGTGGATCATCGGGCCTTCGGTGAAGCCCAGCTCGGCCTCGATGGCGTCGCTGCGCAGGCCGGCGATCCGCAAGGCGTCGGCGCTGTCGTAGCGGACCAGTCCACGGGCGACCTCGCGGCCGGTCTCGTCGCGAACGCGGACGGCGTCGCCCTTTTCGAACGGACCCTCGACGGCGCGGACCCCGGCGGCCAGCAGGCTCTTGCCGGTCTTCAGGGCGGCGACGGCGCCGGCGTCGATGGTCACCCAGCCCTGCGGGGCCAGCGAGCCGGCGATCCAGGCCTTATAGGCGGCGGCGGGCGAGGCGGCGGCCTCGATCAGGGTGGCGGCCGCGCCGTCCTCGATGGCGGCCAGCGGTCGGGGGCGCGAGCCCAGGGTGATCAGGGTGGCGCAGCCGGCGGCCCGGGCGATGCGGGCGGCGGCGATCTTGGTGGCCATGCCGCCGGTGCCGACCCCGGCGGCGGCGTTGGCGCCCTCGGCCATGGCGGCGATCGCCGGCGTGATCTCGCTGACCCGGGCGATGTGGGTCGCTTTCGGGTCGCGGCGCGGGTCGGCGGTATAGAGGCCGTCGATGTCGGACAGCAGCACCAGCAGGTCGGCGCCGGCCAGCTGGCCGACGCGAGCGGCCAGGCGGTCGTTGTCGCCGTAGCGGATCTCTTCGGTGGCCACCGTGTCGTTCTCGTTGACCACCGGCACGACGCCCAGCGACAGCAGGGTCTCGACCGTGGCGCGGGCGTTCAGCCAGCGGCGGCGGGTCTCGGTGTCGTCGCGGGTCATCAGGATCTGGGCGACGCCGACGCCGTGCGGCTCGAACGCTTCCTCCCAGGCCCGCATCAGGAGGCTCTGGCCGGCGGCGGCGGCGGCCTGCTTTTCCGGCAGGGTGATCTTGCGGCCCGAAAGCCCCAGGCGCCTGCGTCCCAGCGCCCCCGCGCCGGACGACACCACGACCACTTGCTTGCCGGCCGCGCGAAGGGCCGCGGCGTCCGCGCAGAACGCCTCCAGCCACGGCTTGTTGGCCGCGCCCGTGGCGGCGTCGACCAGCAGGGCCGAGCCGACCTTGAACACGATCCTCCGGGCCTGGCCCAGAGGTCCCCCGACCCCCAGGTTCACGGCTGCCAGCCCCCCGGCGTCTCCTCGACGTGGTCCTCGTCGTCCTCGATCTCGGCCACCGCGTCGCCGCGGCGGACGCGGACCTGGCGGTAGGCCGCGCGCAGGAGCTCGGTCACGCCTTCGCCCGACACGCCGGAGATCAGCATCGGCTTGACGCCGGCCACGGCTTCCAGCTCGGCCTGCTTGGCCAGGCGGGTCTCCTCGTCCAGGGCGTCGATCTTGTTCAGCGCCAGGATCTCGGACTTGTCGGCCAGTTCGTCGCCATAGGCCTCGAGCTCGCCCCGGATCGTGGTCCAGGCGCCGACGATGTCGTCCTGGGTGGCGTCCACCAGGTGGATCAGCGTGGCCGAGCGCTCGACGTGGCCCAGGAACCGGGTGCCCAGGCCTGCGCCTTCCGACGCGCCTTCGATCAGGCCGGGAATGTCGGCGATCACGAAGCGCTCGCTGGTCGACAGGTCCACGACGCCGAGGTTCGGGGTCAGGGTGGTGAAGGGATAGTCGGCGATCTTGGGCTTGGCGGCGCTGGCGGCGGCCAGGAAGGTCGACTTGCCGGCGTTGGGCAGGCCGACCAGGCCGACGTCGGCGATCAGCTTCAGGCGCAGCCACAGCCAGCGCTCCTCGCCCTCCTGGCCGGGATTGGCCCACATCGGGGCCTGGTTGACCGGGCCCTTGAAGTGCAGGTTGCCCCAGCCGCCGTTGCCGCCCTTGGCCAGAAGCACGCGCATGCCCGGCTCGTCGAGGTCGACGATCAGGGTTTCCTTGTCTTCTTCCAGCACCTCGGTGCCGACCGGAACCTTCAGCACGATGTCGTCGCCGGCCGCGCCGTGGCGCTGCCGGCCCATGCCGTGCACGCCGGTGCCGGCCTTGAAGTGCTGCTGGTAGCGGTAGTCGATCAGGGTGTTGAGGCCCTCGACGGCCTCGATCCAGATGTCGCCGCCGCGACCGCCGTCGCCGCCGTCGGGGCCGCCGTACTCGATGTACTTCTCGCGTCGGAAAGACACCGACCCGCCGCCGCCGTTTCCGGAGCGGATGAAGATCTTGCATTGATCCAGGAATTTCATGGGCGTCTTTTGTCCCAACACGGGTTTCGCGTCGAGCGAAATGGACTTGGCGCAACCTGTGGAACGCGCGACGAAGCGCCGCCCGTGTCGATATTGCGACAAACAAACGCTGCCTTGAACGCTGTTCGGCAGCGTGACGAAATGTTAAACACAGGGTGCGACAAACGGTCCCGGGGCGAAAATTCTCTATTTCTCGTGGAGGGGGGAGGCGTCCGTTGTCGACGGAAGCGAACATCGGGAATGAACTGGATCAGGACCTCAAGGACCTGACGCTGCAGACGCTTTGCCGCAAGTATGCGGGCGAGGCGTCTATCCATCGCAACATCCTGATGAGCCGCGGCACGGGGGTGACCGGCACATGGCGCGATTTCCGCGCCTTCCTCGGCGACATCGGTCCCAAGCCCTCGGAAAACCACGTCCTGGTTCTGATCAACCGGCTCGAGCGCACCTATGGCCCCGGCCGCGCCCGCTGGATGACGCCCGACGAGCAGGCCGCGCACGAGGCCGAGTTCGACCGCGTCCAGATCGAGAAGAAGCGCGAGGCCCAGAAGATCGAGCACGAGGCCGCCGCCATCCGCCGCGCCAAGGCTCCCAACGCCCCCAATTTCGGCCAGTTCACCCCGATGGGCGGCCAGCAGGTCAGCTTCACCGACGTCGCCAGGAAGCTGAACATCCCGGTCGCGGCCCTGTCCAAGACCATGGCCGGCGGCCGCAGCGCCGACGAACTGGTCAAGCGCGCGGCCAGCGCCGCCGAGGTGATCAACACCGAGGCCAACTGGCTGCCGCCGGACCCGGCCCGCAAGGCCAACTTCTTCGAGGCCTTCCGCATCTGGCACATGCAGGTGCAGCCGCAGTTCAGCCGTGCGGCCACCCCGACCTTCCTGTTCCTCTACATCGCCCTGCCGGTGATGAAGGAATGCCGTGACGAGCTGGTCGACCTGAACCTGTGGAACCCGCTGGGCCAGCGCGCGCTGACCGCCCGCGACAACCACATCGCCTGGAAGAAGTACTGCGAGTTCATGCCCCGCGCGCAGGTGGCGATGATGGAGATCCCCATCTACGCGACCTACTCGCTGCTGTCGGACCTGGACGCCCTGTGCGAGCGCATCGTCACGGCCGAAAAGCGCTTCCGCGAGGGGCCGCAGAAGGTGATCCACACGCACCGGGCGGCGTAAGATCCCACCCAAAGGGAACCTCCCCCGTGGGGAGGTGATCGCGAAGCGATCGGCGGGGGGGAGCGTCTGCGAAGCCGGCCTCTTCACCGGCAGCTGAAAACTTCCCCACACCGGCCTTCGGCCGCCTCCCCCAGAGGGGGAGGGTCTTTTATTTGGGCGCCTTCAGCCCCGTCTTCACGACCGCCTCGCGGTCCACCGCCAGCCAGCCGTCCACGACCTTCAGCTCGCCCAGCTGGATCACCGTGCGCTGGTTCCAGACTGGGTCGGTCTTGGCCTCGTCTTCCTTGCCCTGGCCGACGAAATAGTAGAGCAGCGCGCGGCCGTCGTTGATCACCACGTCGGGGTGGTGGCCCAGGTCGCGGTCGGTGGCCTGGCTGCCCGGCTTGTCGAGGATGAAGCCCGGCTGGCGCTCCCAGGTCACGGCGTCCTTGCTGCGCAGCACCGCCAGGCCCTTCCAGGCGTCGGCGATCATCCACCAGGCGCCTTCGAAGAAGAACACCTTGGGGCCCTCGCCGGCGAAGTCGGCGACGAAGTCGGGCTGGCGGGTCCAGGTCTTCAGGTCGGGGCTGTCGGCGAAGAAGATCCGGCTGTCCTTGCGCTCGTCCTTGAACCACATGCGGTAGCCGCCTTGCGGCGCCTTGATGACGCCGGCGTCGATCACCCGGTCGGAACCCAGGTTCAGGGTGTCGGCGCAGGACCAGGCCTTCAGGTCGGTCGAGGTCAGGTGGACGATCTTCGCGCCCGCTTCGGGCAGGTTCCAGCGATGGAAGACGCCCGGCACCACGGTCAGGAACATGTGGTGGACGCCGTTCTCGGTGAAGATCTCCGGGGCCCACAGGGTCTCGCCGGTGCATGCGGCCGGAATGTTCGCCGTGCCGGCATAGGTCCAGGCCAGGCCGTCCCTGGAGGTAGCCACGCCGATGGCGGTGGCGTGCAGCCAGGCGACGTCCTTGGGGTCTTCCAGCTTCAGCGTCGCGCGGCGGTTGGTGTAAAACATCCGCCACAGCTTGTCGGACTTGTCCCAGGCGATGGCGACGTCGGCCGCGCCGTCGAAAATCGGGTCGCGGTAGAGGGGCTTCTTGGCCTCGGCGAGCGCGGCGGCGGGCGTCAGCAGCGCCAGGGTCAGGGCCAGTCCGGACAGAACGCGACGATGCATGATGCCTCCCATATTATGGAGGCGCATCTTACATAATGTGTTTCTTCATCTCTACCTCCCGTCATTCCCGCCACAAGGCGGGAATGACGGGAACTGGGAAGCGGGTCGCCTCAGGCCAGCCAGACCATCATCCGCGTCGGCACGGACGCCCCGCGCGAGACCGAGTCCTTGTCGGCGATCACGCCGGTGTAGAGGAAGCCAGCCTTGACCAGCACCTGGCCGGAGGCGGGGTTGTCGGCGAAGTGGCCGGCGACGACCAGCTTGCGGCGCCAGTCGTGCGCGGCCCAGGACAGCGCGCCCTGCAGGGCCTCGGTGGCCAGGCCCCGGCCCCAGTACGGCCGGCCGACCCAGTAGCCGACCTCGAGCCGGTCCTCTTCGTTGGGGAAGAAGCCCAGCACGCCGACGACGCCGGCGTCTTCCAGGTCGATGACGAAGGTGGCGTTGCGGCTCCAGTCCTGCGCGTGGACGCGGGCCACGAACTCTTCCGCGTCGGCCTGGCCGTAGGGCCAGGGCATGCGGGTGGTCATCTTGGAGATGGCGTAGTCGGCGCCCAGGCTGGCGATGCGCGGCGCGTCGGACATCTCCGGCGCCCGCAGGGCGAGCCGCCGCGTCTCGATGACAGGGCTTCTTTCGATCACGCACATGGCGCGTCTCCCTTTCCCGGCCCTTCTTCACGCGAGGCGCCGAATACTCCGACGCGCCTCAGATAGTGCGGGACCGTGACGCTCCAATTGCCTGGATGAGGCTTTTTCTGGAGCATGGACGAACAAAAGCGGGGAGTCCGGCGTCCGGACTCCCCGCTTCGTATTCGTCGCGTCCGGATCGTCTTCGTTTAGGAAGCACGATCCGAAGAGAGACTTCTGATCGTACTATTCGGCGGCCTGGGCCACCGGGGCCACGGTCACGTAGGTACGGTTGTGCTTCTTGGTCACGAAGCCCACGGCGCCTTCGACGAGGGCGAAGAGGGTGTGATCCTTGCCGATGCCGACGTTGGCGCCCGGGTAGAACTTGGTGCCGCGCTGACGGACGAGGATGTTGCCGGCGAGAACCTTCTCGCCGCCGAACTTCTTTACGCCAAGGCGCTTCGATTCCGAGTCGCGACCGTTGCTCGACGAGCCGCCAGATTTCTTGTGAGCCATGATGCTCTCCTAATCTTTGACCCGGTTTCCGACGCGCGGACCTGGGTCAGATCAATCCAAAAAGATCCTGGCGGATCTTAAGCTTCAGCTTCCGGAGCGGGGGCGGCGGCCTTCTTCGGCGCGGCCTTCTTCTTCGGAGCGGCGGCTTCAGCCTTGGCGGCCGGAGCTTCCGGGATGGTGAAGGGCACGGCGGCGTCGCCGAGACCGCGGGCGCGGGCGTCGAGGATGACCTTCGGGGTCAGGTCGATCGTGCCGTCCCACTTGCTTTCCTTGCCGGCGCCGGCGACCGACGTCACGCGCAGGACCGTTTCGGTCTGGCGGTGACCGCGGGTGCGGCGGTAGCCCTGACGGCGGATCTTCTTGAAGATCTTCACCTTCTCGCCCTTGCGGGTTTCGATCAGGGTGGCGTTGACGACGGCGCCGTCAACGGTGGGGGCGCCGACCGTCACGGCCTCGCCTTCGCCCAGCAGCAGAACTTCGCCAAAGGCGACTTCCGCGCCAGGTTGACCGTCGAGCTTCTCGACGACCAGCAGGTCGCCGGCTTGGACCCGGTACTGCTTGCCGCCGGTTTTGATGACCGCGTACATAGGTTAGCGCCTTAAATAACGTGCTGTTCGCAAAATACGGAACGCCCGCTAGGAAACCCGGCGGGCGAGAGGGGCGCACTTATAGCGTCGAAAGGCTGTGAGTCAACGGCCAAGGAGCCCTCTCTGGGCCTTGACGGGATTCAATGTGCGGCCTGTGGCCGGAGCGCTCACGACTCCCCTGGCTCGTTATTTTGTAACAGGCTATAGCGCGAGCGTGACGTCCGCCTTCTTCGCCTCGATCGCGGCCACCGGCTTCATGGTGGCCTTCCTGCACGCGGCCCTGCCAACCCATTGGCTGCCGTTCGTGCTGGTCGGCCGCGCGCAGAAATGGTCGGCGGGACGCACCTTGGGCGTGACCCTGCTGGCGGGCCTGGGGCACGTGGCCCTGACCATCCTGCTGGGCCTCGTGCTGGTGGTGGCGGGCCTGGCGCTGGAGCCGCGCCTTGGCCACCTGTTCCACTGGATCGTCGGCGGGCTGATGGTGGCGGTCGGCCTCTTCTATATCGTGCGGGGGCGCCACAGCCACGCCATGCCCGAGGCCGGCCGGCGGACCTACGCCTCCGACCGGGCGGCGATCACCGCCCTGGTGGTGCTGCTGACCCTGTCGCCGTGCGAGGCCTTCCTTCCTTATTACCTGGCCGGGATGAAGCACGGCTGGGGCGCGTTCCTGCTGCTCAGCCTGGTGCTGCTGACGGCGACGGCGGCGGGCATGCTGCTGTTCACTGGCCTTTCCCTGGCCGGCGTGCGCCGCCTGAACCTCGACTGGCTGGAGCGCTACGAGGAAACCATCCTGGGAGCCGCCCTGGTGCTGGTCGGCCTGGCGGTGGCCTTCCTGAAGACGTAAGGCGGGCGTCTTTCTAAACTCCCGTCATTCCCGCCCTTGTGGCGGGAATGACGGGAGGTGGGGGCGGTCGTTTCATCCCCCGCTTTCGCTTCGTCGCTCGCGGCCCTAAATACCCGCCATGACCCAGACCGCTCCCGCTCCCGGCAAGATCCCCGTCACCGTGCTGACCGGCTATCTCGGCGCCGGCAAGACCACGCTGCTCAACCGCATCCTGACCGAGGAGCACGGCAAGCGCTACGCCGTGATCGTCAACGAGTTCGGCGAGGTCGGCATCGACAACGACCTGGTGGTCGGCGCCGACGAGGAAGTGTTCGAGATGAACAACGGCTGCGTCTGCTGCACGGTGCGCGGCGACCTGATCCGGGTGCTCTCGGGTCTGATGAAGCGCAAGGGCGGCTTCGACGCCATCGTCGTCGAGACCACGGGCCTGGCCGATCCGGGTCCGGTGGCCCAGACCTTCTTCGTCGACGAGGACGTCAAGGCCCGCACCTATCTGGACTCGGTGACCGCCCTGGTGGACGCCAAGCACATCATGCTGCGCCTCTCCGACAGCAAGGAAGCCGTCGAGCAGATCGCCTTCGCCGACCAGATCGTGCTCAACAAGACCGACCTCGTGGGCGAGGACGACTTGCGCCACGTCGAGGCCCGGATCCGCAAGATCAACCCACTGGCCCCGATCCACCGCGCCCAGCGCTCGGACGTCCCGCTGACCGCGATCATCGGCAAGCACAGCTTCGACCTGGAGCGGATCACCGAGCTGGAGCCGGACTTCCTCAACCCGGCCCACGGCGAGCCGGGCCACGTCCACGACGAGCACTGCGGCCACGACCACCATCATCACGACCATGACCACGTGCACGACGAGCACTGCGGTCATGATCACGGCCATCACCACCATGGCCACGACCACAAGAGCGATATCCACGACGACGGGGTGAAGGGGATCTCGCTGACCCTCGACCGTCCGGTCGACGGCCAGAAGATCACCGCCTGGCTCAACGAGCTGCTGGCCGCCAAGGGTGTCGACATCCTGCGCGCCAAGGGCATCATCGACGTGAAGGGCGAGGAGCGCCGCCTGGTGTTCCAGGCCGTGCACATGATCCTGGAAGGCGACTTCCAGCGCCCGTGGACCGACAAGGACAACCGCTACAGCCGCATGGTCTTCATCGGCCGCGACCTCGACGAGGCCGAGCTGAAGAAGGGCTTCGAGGCCTGCGCGGCTTAGGCTGGCGCGGAGCGACCGAGGAGGAACCTCCCCCTGTTGGGGAGGATCAAGAGAAAAGGCCCTCTCCGCTGGAGAGGGCCTTTGTCGTTTCTACTGACCCGGAGCCGGCCTCTGGATGGTCGGTTCGAGGTTCTTGATGATCTCGCGGGCGTCGTAGGCGCGCGGATCGCCCGAGGGCTTGGCGCCCTTGTGCAGGACGATCTCGGTGCTGGCCTCGAACTTCTCGATCGTCCGCACCTCGGCGCGGTTGGCGAAGAAGGGGTCGCCCCAGAACGGGTCCCAGGCGCGCCAGCCGCCGTAGCGGGGGCCGTAGTAGCGCCAGGACGGACGCCAGTAGCCGTATGGATAGCCGTAGCCGAAGCCCGGCCGCATGAACGGATCCTCGTCGATTACCGTGCGGGCCGTGCGGTCGGTGCGGCGGTCGGCGGTCTCAAACCAGTCGTAGCCCTGCTCGACCGTCACCTCGGCGGCGCGGTACAGCAGATAGCGCTCGACGGTCTCGCGGCTGGTCAGGCTGTTGCCCGCGAAGCCGACCCGGTAGCGGTCGCCCTCGAGGCGCATTTCGGTGAAGCCGCCCGAGGCCTTCTGGCCGGGGATGGCCGGCTGGTACGGCGTGGCGGTGGCGCAGGCGCTGAGCGCGGCGGCGACCGCCGCGATCGCGAGCCATTTGGCCTTCTTATGGGACATGGCGCGCTCCTTTGCGACGACTCGTTACTCCCGTACCACAATGGATGGCGGAGCTTTACGGTTTCGCCAAGGCGAACACGTTGCCGCGATGTAAAAGAGATTGCTGGCCGACTCTAGCCCCGGGCCACGATCAGGCCGGCGGCGGTGATCAGCAGGATTCCGACCACGATCCCGAAACCCTTGCGGAAGCCGGGCTCGTTCATCCGCGAGGCCAGGGCCGCGCCGCCCAGGCCGTAGGCGCTCATGCTGATCAGGTCCATGCCGATGGTGGCGGCGGCGAACATCACCAGCTGCGGGACCAGCGGGCGCTGCACGTCGATGAACGGCGGCAGCACCGCGCCGAAGAACAGCAGGATCTTGGGGTTGGCGATCTGCACGGCGAAGCCGTCGCGGAAGGCCGAGCGGGTGGACGACATCTTCACCCCGGCCAGGGCCTGGCCCTCGGCGTTCGCGGGCTTCAGCGCGCCGCGGATCGACTTGACGCCCAGCCAGACCAGGTAGGCCGCCCCTGCCAGGGCCAGAACGTGGAAGGCGGCCGGGAAGGCGGCGATCAGCGCGCCCAGGCCCAGCGCCGCGAACACGAACCACACGAGGCTCGCGGTGTTCATCCCCACCACGCCCAGCAACGCCGCGCCCTTGCCCTTCTCCATGCCGGTGGCGATGGCGAACAGGTTGGCCGGTCCCGGCGTGATGGCCATCACGAACATGGCCGCCAGGAAGGCGCTGTAGCGGGCGGGATCGACGAGCAGGACCATGGGCGGGGCTATAGGCCTTCTTCCTGCCAAGACAAAGCTCGTCATCCCGGCCGTACGCCCGCGAAGGCGGGCGGGAGAGCCGGGACCCAGGGGCCGCCGCATCGTATCGGCCAACACCAAGGGCGAGCCTAGTCGTGGAGCCCGGTCCCCTGGGTCCCGGATAAGCCCTGCGGGCTTTCCGGGACGACGAGCCTTTCTGGTCGGCGGCTGCCTTGAAGGTCCTCTCTACAGCCCCACCGTCGCCGCCACCCAGACCGCGCGGCCAAGCGCGCCCAGCAGCAGGACGAAAGTCGCCAGGGCCTGGATGCCGAAGCCGGCGAAGCGCTTCTTGGCGTCGGCGCTGTAGCCGAGGGCGTAGACGATCCGCCCGACGATCCACACCGCGCCGACGGCGGCGGCGAAAAGGTCGTTCCAGTAGATCGCGAACAGCCACAGCGACGGCAGGAAGATCACCAGCCATTCCAGGGTGTTGGCTTGCACGCGGATGGCGCGCTCCAGGTCCGGGTGGCCGGTCATGGCCGGGGCGTCGATCTTGGTGCGCCGGCGGGCGCCGCCCACCCGCAGCGTCATCCAGACGTAGCAGAGCAGGGCGACCAAGGTGACGATGGCGACCAGGGCGTGGGTTTGCATGGGCTTGGTGGTCCTCCCCGAACCTTTGATGCGGCGCAAGGACGGCCGCGTCCGGCGAGCTTAAGCTTATTCACGCGCCAAGCTCAAAGCCGTGACGCCGATGGTCGGAACCGCCCGCCCGGCCCATGCGCTTCTAAGCTTCGTAGACCCTCGTCCGAACCCTTTCCGAAGAAAGGTCTCGCGAATGCTCGTCGACTCCACCGCCATCCGGGCGATCGACTACGAACCCGAACACGGCAAGCTGATCGTCACCTTCATCGACGGCGACGAGTACGTCTATGTCGGCGTGCCCGAGCGCGTGACGGCGGCCTTCACGCGGTCCCGCTCCAAGGGGCGGTTCTTCCAGCGGATGATCCGGGACCGCTATCCGTACAACCGGATCTGAGGCGCTCCTCCCTCGTTCGTCATCCCGGAAACGGCGGAGCCGCTATCGGGGATGACGGCGCAAAGGGGGCAGGAAGAAAGCCATCGCCGGTCTCCAGGCGATGGCTTCCAGCATTCAGCAGGCGAGGCGCTTACGCCTCCTCGTCCTCATTCTCGTCGTCGGCTTCGACCGCCACCGGCGCGGCGATCGCGGCCGGCTTGGCCTTCTTGGCGCGGCGCTGGGCGGGCGCCTCGTCCACCACGGTCACGGACGGCGCGACGTCGGCCAGGGGCGCGGTCAGGCCCGAGAGCGCGCCGCCGTTGAGGCCCACCTCGGCCATCAGCTGGTCGAGCAGCGGGGCTTGAGCGCGGTAGCGCAGGGCGCCGCTGACCACCTGGTCGGCCAGGTTGCCGCCGCCGCCATTGCCGCCCGCGTCGTTGGCCGGGGCGCCGCCCGTCGCGCCGTTCAGGCCGTCGACCTGGACGATGCGGATCGAGTCGATCGATTCCAGCGGCTTGACGGACTCGGCGATGATGCGGTCGAGGTTCTCGATCAGCTTGATGCGGATGGCCATGGCCACCTGGTCGGCCGACAGCAGGTTGGCGGCCTTGTTGAGGGCTTCCTGGCCCGAGGCGTCGACATTGTAGCGCACGCGGTCGGCCTCGGCGGCCATGCGGACGGCTTCGGCCGAGGCCTCGGCCTCGATGCGCGTCTTGTCGGCCGCGCCCTTGGCTTCCTCGCGAAGCGCCTCGGCCCGGTCGGCGGCGGCGGTCTTCTCGGCCTCGGCGGCCACCTTGACGGCGATGGCCTCGCGCTCGGCCTCCTTGGTGGCCTCGATCAGCTCGATGATCTTCTGGCGGTCGGCGGCTTCGCGTTCGCGGACGGTCTTGACCTGTTCCTCGGCGGCGACGGCGTGGGCCAGGGCCTTGTCGGCGTCGGCCTGGGCCTCGGACTGGGCGCGCGACTTCTCGGCCACGGCGATGGCGCGATCCTGCTCCGACAGCTCGATGGCCTTGGCCTTCTCGATGGTCTGGGTCTCGACGGCGCGTTCCTTGGCGATCTCGCGCTCGCCCAGTTCCTGCTCCATGGCGATGCGCTGCTGGGCCACCGCGCGGTCGGCGGTGATCTTGGCCTGCTCGATCTGCTGCTCGCTGGCGATCTTGGCCTGTTCGGCCTCCTGCGTCTTCTCGGCCTGCTGGCGGGCGACCTCGGCCGACTGCTCGGCGCGGCGGGTGGCCAGTTCACGCTCCTGCTCGAGCTTGGCGTATTCCTCGTCGCGGGTGATCTGCAGGGTCTGGCGCTGGGCCTCCAGGTTCTTGGTGCGAATCTGCACCTGGGTGTCCTGCTCGATGTCGTTGCGCAGCTTCTTGCGCAGCTCGATCTCCTCGGTCAGCCGCGTCAGGCCCTCGGCGTCGAAGGCGTTCGACGGGTTGAAGTACTCCATGGCGGTCTGGTCGAGGCCGGTCAGCGACACGGTCTCCAGCTCCAGGCCGTTCTTCAGCAGGTCTTCCGAAGACACCTGCTGCACCTTCTGGACGAAGTGGGTGCGCTGCTCGTGCAGCTCGGTCATGGTCAGCTCGGCGGCCACCGAGCGCAGGGCGTCGACGAACTTGCCCTCGACCAGTTCCTTCAGCTGCTCGGGATGCATGGTGCGCTGGCCCAGGGTCTGGGCGGCGCTGGCGATGGCCTCGGAGCTGGGCTGAACGCGAACATAGAACTCGGCCAGCACGTCGACGCGCATGCGGTCCTTGGTGATCAGGGCCTGCTCGTTGTTGCGCGAGACGGCCAGGCGCAGGGTGTTCATGTTGACCGGAATGGTCTCGTGGAACACCGGCAGGATCAGCGCGCCGCCGTTCATGACCACCTTCTCGCCGCCGAAGCCGGTGCGGACGAAGGAGGTCTCCTTGGAGGCGCGCTTGTAGAGACGGGCCAGGATCAGGCCGAGGATGAGAAGGCCAACGAGGCTTCCGCCGGCGATGGCGGCGATCTCGAGCAGGGCAGGCATGCGGATTTACCCCCGAAGTTTGGAAAAGCGGAAAAGAGAGAAGAGAAGAAAGGCGAAGGCGGGCGTCACAGCAGCGCCTCGCTCTCGTTGCGGATGGCCAGGAACCGGGCGCCGGCGTTGCGCACGATGATGACGCTGGTCCCCTGCTCGAAGACCTCGCCCTCGTCGTCGGGCTCGACCATCACGTAGTGGGTCTGGCCGTGGGCGTCGCGCACCCGGGCCTGGGCCGGCGAGCCGACCCTGGCCGCGCCGGTGACCACCACGGCCACGCGGCCGACCAGGGTCTCGCGCGAGACGGCGGTGGTCTCGTCGCCGGGCAGGATGCGGGCCAGCAGGCCGCCCAGCACGCGGGTGAAGGGCAGGGCGACGGCGGCGGCCAGCGGCCCGGCGATCCAGGCCGGGGCCGGGTGTCGGAACACGCCGGCGATCAGTTGCTGCAGGACGAGGCCCGTCACCCCGAAGGCGAACAGGAAGACCACGATCACCATCAGCAGCGGCAGGCGGCCGACGTTCAGCCAGCCCAGCAGCGAGGGATGGTCCAGGTCGTGACCGTCCAGCCCGTCGTGACCCAGGCCCGCGCCGAGGCCCGCAGCCTCGACCGCGCCGATCAGCAGCATCAGCAGCAGGGCGGCCAGGAAGATCGTGTTGCCGTCGGCCGAGAGGAAACCCCACATCGGCTCAGCCTCCGGACCGGCCGGCGCGGAGGGCGGCCAGGCGCTCCTCCACCCGGTGGCCGCGGGCCAGGCGTTCCAGTTCCGACAGCTTGGCCCCGCGCGCCAGGTCGGCGTCGGCGGGCGGCTGCGGGGCCTTGGCGCGGGCGGCCGACAGGTCGGTCAGGTCCTCGGCCATCTCGCGGCGGGTGGCCTGCAGGGCGGCCAGGTAGCCTTCCAGCTCGCCCTGGCGCTGGGCGGCGTCGGCGACGGCGGTCTCCAGAACCGGGATCTGGGCCTCGATGTCCAGCTGGTGCTCCAGCGCCGCGCGGATCAGGTCCTCGCGGTCCTGCGACAGGGCGAGATCGATCTGGGCCGAGAGGTCGTCGTGGCGGCTGGACTGCTCGGTCAGGCGCTTGGCGGCCAGGTGGCGGGCGGCGATGGCGCGGCCAAGCTCGGCGCGCACCTCGTCGACGGCCTGGTCGACCTCACGCAGGGCCTGCTGGCCCAGGGCGTCGGGCATCACCTCTTCCAGGGCGTCGATCAGGGCGTGGGCCCCGCCGCTGACGATGCGTCCCACACGGGCGCGCAGGGAATCTGCCATCGGGTCCTCGTCAGGCGGCCGACGGCCTGTCGGCCGCGGCGGTGATCAGGCGGGTCAGCTCGCCCAGGGCGGCGACGCGGCGGGAGACGATCGTCGGATCGTAGGCGGGGGCGCTGGGCGTGACGCCCCAGCGCAGCATCTGCTCGGTCAGGCGCGCGGCGCAGTCGACCAGCCGGGCCTCGTGGCGGGCCAGGGCCTGGGGATCGGCGCCGGCCAGTTCGGCCGGAGCGGCCAGCAGCACGGCCAGCATTTCCTCGACGGCGGTGGTCAGGGCCAGGGCGACGGTGGAGTGGCGGTCGGACGCCAGCTCGGCCGCACGCAGGGCCTTCAGGGCCGGGGCGGCGATGTCGTGGGCGGCCGCCAGGGCGGCGTCCCAGCCGGCGGGCGTCTCGGCGCGGCGGCGGGCCTGGCGGATCAGGCCGCGCACCTTGTCGCTGGCCGTGATCGCCCCCTCCAGCTCGAGACCGGCGAGGAAAAGGGCGTCCTCCTCGGACAACCTGACACTCAAGGGCGTATTCAGCGCGACCATGAGTGGCAATGTGGGGCGTTGTAATACGTTTGTAAACAGCTGCGCCTTTCAGCCGTAGATTACATCTTCGTCATCTGCTCGCCGAAAGGTTCGAGGGTCGCCGACGGCGCGAGGCCGTCGGCGAGCGATAGTCAGACGTTGTTGGCGACGACGCGGCTGGCCGAGGTTCCGGCCAGGTTGGCGATCGGCTTCTTGAAGACGTTGTCGGCGATGACGAAGTCGTCGCAGGTCGCTTCGATCTGGATGCTGTTGGTCAGCGTGGCGTTCGCCTGGAACAGCGTGTTGCCGCACACCACGATCCGCTTGGCCAGCGAGAACTGAAGCATGTTCGTCGTGCTCACCTCCCGGAAGCGATTGTTGGCGACGATCAGGCCATTGGCGTTGAAGGCGTTGATCACCGGCCCCCGGACGCCGACGAACCAGCTGGCGACGATGCTGATGTCGTTGATCGCGCCCGTGCCGGTGGCGGCGATTTCCATCGCCGGCTGCTGGGCGGCGAAGCCGCTGAAGTAGACGCCGTTGAAGTTGACGTTGTCGATCGCGCCGCCGTCGGCCTGGAGCGCGACCATGCGGGGGGCGCCGCTGCCGGCGACGGTGTTGTCGCCGTCGAACTGGCAGCCGGGGTTGAACCAGACATCGCCGACCTTGCCCGAGCCGGTGGTCTGGATCTCGACGCCCCGGTCGGGGTGGTAGAAGACCACGCCGTTGAAGCGCAGGCCGGCGACCCATTCTCCCGTGCTCGCGGCGATGCGCAGGGCTCGCGAGCCGGCCGCCAGCTGCATGCTGATCTGGCCGTCGTGGAAGGTGCAGTCGCCGCCGCCGCCGTCGATCAGGCAGCCGATGGCGTTCTGCCTGTGCTCGGCCCAGATCCCGAAGCGCTCGATGCTCCACATCCGCGCCTTGGCAAGGTGCAGACCGATCTCGAAATCCTGGATGAAGACGTCCTGCAGCACGTTGGGCTTGATGGGATCGCCGCCCGACAGGCGCAGGGCGGTGGCGCAGGCGCCAGCGTTCCAGACCATGCCGAGGCTCTCGATCCTGGCCTCGATATAGGCTCCCGCCGCGTTGGGCAGGGCCGTGGCCGTGAGGTTGACCATCGCCTGGCCCGCCTGGCCGCTCCAGGGATGGGCCGTGTCGGACGAGGCGATCAGCCGGGTGCCGTCGTTCATCACCCCGGCCCCGCGCAACGTCAGCGAGAAGGTCTGGGTCGGGCGCAGGAAGACAGGCGCGTGCAGCTTGTACTCGCGGCTCAGGAGCCGCAGTTCCATCGGACCGCCCAGGGCCGCCCCGCTGGCTTCCAGGCAGTTGTGGGCCTGCTGGATGAAATAGGCGTCGTTGGCGTTGCCGGCCTGGGCGCCCAGCATTTCGGGCGTCAGGCTGCGCAGGCCGACCACCTTGCCGGAGCCCTCCAGGATGAAGACCTGGCGTTCCTGCGGCAGGTCCACCTCACCGAGGAGATAGAGGGTCGCGCCGTTCCGGATGCGGAAGGTGCAGCCCGGTTCGACGAGCAGGGTCCTGCCCACGGGCATGACCGCGTCCCATTCGATCAGATACTGGCCGCCCTGCTGGGCGATCCAGCCGATCTCGGGACCGCCGAAGGCGGCCGTGATGCCGGGGGAGTCGTTGTTGGCGCCGTTGGCCATGATGTTCCAGGCGCCGGCGCTGTCGGTATAGGCGCCGATGAGGGGCTTGAGGCTCACTTGTTCTTCTTTTGTTCTAGTCGCCGGACTGCCCGGCGGGTTCGAAGCCAAGGTGGCGGCGGACTGCGACACTATCGGACGTTGTGCGCTCGTCTTTCGATCCCGACGCGGCATCCGGGCCGCACGGCGCTTGAGTCGCGGTCTCGTTCGCCCTGGATCAAGTTCCTTGGTCCCACGGTGGGCGAAAGCCGCGCACGGCGGGGCAAATCCTGGGCGTCTCGAACATTTTGAGTGAAATTACAGATGCCGTCCCGGACGCCGGGAACTGGGCGGGGCGATGGTTTTACGCAAGAGGCGTCGCTCTGGGGATAACCGCCGAGGGCGGGAGTGCGACGGCTTCGAACGAGGACCGTCATGTCGAACCAAGGAATGCTGCTCGCGGGCTGTTCCGCCGCCGTTCTGCTCGCCCTGGCCGGCGCCGCCCACGCGGCCGACCCGGATCCGTCTGCCGCCGCGCCGGACGCCGTCGACGAGATCGTGGTCCGCGCCCGCGACAAGGCTGGCCTGATCGAGAAAGAGCCCAACAACACCGTCTTCGGCCTGGACAAGCCGCTGATCGAGACGCCGCGCTCGGCCAGCTTCGTCTCCGACCTGACGCTGCAGCGCTACGGCATCGAGACGATCGACGGCCTCACCGCCGTGTCGCCGGGGACCTACACCGCCAGCTTCTACGGCGTGCCCGGGGCGCTCAACATTCGCGGCACCCTGGCCGAGAACTACTTCCGCGGCTTCAAGCGCATCGAGAACCGGGGCACCTACGCCACCCCGATCGGCGCGGCCGACCAGATCCAGATCGTGCGCGGTCCGCCGACCCCGATCTACGGCTCGGGCAAGGTCGGCGGTATGCTGAACTTCATCCCGAAATCCGGGAAAGGCGAGGGCGGCTACCTGTCGGAAGCCGCTGGCGAGGTCACGGCCACCTACGGCAGCTACAACCGCAAGAACGCCACGGCCCAGGTCGGCCTGCCGGTGAACCTCGGCGAGGTCGTCGGCGGCGTCCACGTCTACGGCGAGGTCGAGGACAGCCATAGCTACTATCGTGGCGTCTATCCGCGCCGCCAGACCCTGCAGGTCTCGTCCGACTTCGACCTGGGCAATGGCTGGAGCACCGCCGTCGGCGGCATGCTGTACCGCTCCAAGGGCGACGTGCAGACGCCGGGCTGGAACCGCCTGACCCAGGACCTGATCGACAACGGGACCTACGTCACGGGCCGCGACACAAGCCTGGTCGACGCCGACGGCAACGGCCGCCTGACGCCCGGCGAGATCGGCTTCTATCCGTACGCCAGCGCCATGTACCTGGCCTATTACGGCTTCCCCGACAGCGACGCCAAGCACACGCTCGACACGGGCGTGGGCACGACCAAGCTGTCGCCGCGCACGGTCTACATCGCCTCGGCCGACTTCTCGAAAACCGAGACCAACACCCTCTATTTCGACGTCGCCAAGGAGCTGTCGCCCGACAGCGCGCTGAAGCTCCAATTGTTCTACGACGCGTTGGAGAACAAGCGCTTCGTCTCCTACGGCTACCCGGCCTGGTTCGACAGCGACGTCTGGGAAGCCCGCCTGACCTGGAACTTCGCCAATGAGGTCTTCGACGGGCTGGTGAAGGCCAAGTCGTTCGTCGGCGCCTCCTACCGCAGCTTCGACGGCCGCCGGCGCGAGAGCTACAACAGCGGCCTGATCGCGCTGGATCGCCGCGACATCGCCTTCGGCGCAACCGCCACCGACATGATCGGCAGCCCCTTCAACCCCGGCGACGGCGTCGAGTGGGAGAACGACAACCGCTCGGAATGGACGCAGGCCGGCCTGTTCTTCACCACCGACATCATGGTCGGCGACAAGCTGAACCTGATGCTGGGCGGCCGCTACGACGACTACGACGTCACCTCGCACGACACCGGCTTTCTTTCCTACACCGTGGCCGGCGAGCAGAAGGCCTCGAAGGGCAAGGGAACCTATACGGCCAGCGCCACCTACAAGGCGCCGCTGGGCCTGATGCCCTACATCACCTACGCCAAGGCTTCGGCGCTGGAGATGAGCCAGGCCGGCGACATCGCTCCTGGCCTGGTGGCCGACGCCGGCGACGCCTGGCTGTCGGGCGGCGACCTGGCCGAGGCCGGGGTCAAGTTCCAGTGGCTGCAGGGCACGCTGGTCGGCTCGCTGGCCGGCTACCGTCAGAACCGAACCCAGCTGACCGGCATCACCCAGACCCCGACCGGCACCCGCGCCAAGGGCGTCGAGCTTGAGGTCCGCTGGCTGGCCAGCGAGCACTTCAGCTTCACCTTCTCGGGCAACACCCAGCACACGACCGTGAAGGGTCCCGACACCTCGTTCCAGTACGTGCCGGTGCACACCGTGGGCGTGACGGGCGCCAATGGCTTCGGCGGTTCGTACGTGGTGTGGAGCTTCGCCAGCATCCGGCCGGGCGACTACGACTACACCCTGATCCCCAAGTCGGTGCTCAGCCTCTACGGCGCCTACACCTCCGACGCCTATGCCTGGGGCAAGGTCGCCGCGACGCTGGGCGTCACCCGCGTGACCAAGACCTCGGGCACGGTTCCCGGCGCGGTGGTCTATCCGGACTACGCGGTGGCCAGCGGCTCGGTCGCCTACGAGTACGGGCCGTACACCGCCACGCTCAACGTCGATAACCTCTTCGACAGGCTCTACTTCACGCCGGTTGGCGACACCTACGCCAACCTGGCGGCCCTGCCGTCCAAGGGCCGCGAGTGGCGCGTGACCCTGGCCCGGAAGTTCTAGTTCCCCACGCGGCGCGCTCGCTGCAACGGGCGCGTCGCTTCTTCGCCCCTCACCGGGAGCGTGACGGCCGAAAGTGTTCGCGGGTTCGGCGCTCGTCACGCGACCAAGCATAGAAGAGCTTCGCCATGCCGACCTCTCCCTGGCGTCCCTGGCTGATCCTGTCGGTCTTCGCCCTGCTGCTGTTCCTGATCACCGCCTCGACCTTCTCGTCGCTGGGGGTGGTGCTGCCGGCGATGATCAGGGAGCAGGGATGGGGCTTTGGCCCGGCCTTCCTGGGCTTCACCCTGCTGGGCGCCTTCTGCGGCGGCTCGTCGTGGCTGCCGGCCCTGCTGATCCGCAGGCTGGGGGTGCGGTTTACCATCGTCGCCGGCTCGGCGGTGATGGTGGCGGGCTTCTCGTGCCTGGCCGCGACGCCGGGCCTGACGGTCTATCTGGTCGGCACGGCGCTGTTGGGCGTCGGCTACCAGATGATGGCCCTGATCCCCGGCACCCACGTGCTGGGCATGCTGTTCAAGAAGCGGGCCCTGCCGTTCGGGATCTACTTCACCATCGGCTCGCTGGGCGGGGTGGTCGGGCCGTGGATGGCGCTGTCGGGCATGGAGATCGCCGGCGGCGCCTGGCGGCCCTACTGGTGGATGCAGGCGGCCGCTTCGCTGGTCGTGGGCCTGGTCTGCACCGCTCTGGTGGGCAGCAAGGCCTGGCTGGCCGCCGCCGCCGCCGAGACCGACAAGGCCGTGGCGCAGGAGATCGAAAGCGCCCCTGCCGCCGCCAAGGTCTATCGCACCGCCGTCGACTGGACGGTGAAGGAAGCCGTTCGCACCCCGCAGTTCTGGGTGATCCTGGCCGCCTATTTCGCCCACCTGCTGGGCGGGGTCACCGCCGTCAGCCTGGCGCCCAGCCACTTCGGCGAGCTGGGCGTGCCGGCCACCGTGGCCATCGCCGCCATCAGCCTGGAGTCGCTGATGCAGGTGGCGGCCCGGGCCGGCGGCGGCCTGGTGGGCGACCGCATCGACCCGCGATGGCTGCTCGCGGGGGCGCAGGGCGTCATGGCCGTCGGCCTGCTGGCCCTGACCCATGCCACCACCTGGCCGGTGATGATGGTGTTCGCCGTCGGGGTGGGGATCGGCTTTGGCATGACCGTGCTGGCCGTCAGCATCCTGCTGCTCAACTATTACGGCCGGAAGAACAACCTCGAGCTCTTCTCGATGGTCTGCCTGGTCGGCGCCGTCTCGGCCCTGGGGCCGGTGATCGGCGGCCTGATGCGCGACCAGCTGGGCGGCTTCGCGCCGACCTTCCAGCTCTTCGCCGCGGTGATCGGCCTGATCTTCGTCGCCGCCCTGTTCATGCGCCCGCCGCGCAAGGCCTCCGAGGCCGAACCCGTCGGCGAACCCGTCCCCACCCTCCTGCAAGACGCCGCGTAAGGATGTCCGCCATGTTCCACAGCCCTTCCAAGCACAAGGACTTCGGGGTCTTCCTGCCGGTGGCCAACGGCGGCTGGATCATCTCCAAGACCACGCCCGTCCTCGACGGCCTCTACCAGACCAACAAGGCCGCCGCCGTGAAGGCCGACGAGGTCGGCATGGACTTCGTCATGTCGATGGGCAAGTTCCGCGGCTTCGGCGGGCATACCGACCACTGGGGCACGGCCCTGGAGTCGGTGACGATGATGGCCGGCATTGCCGAGGCGACCCGGAACGTCCGCATCTGGGCCACCATCCACCCGCTGCTGCAGAACCCGGCCGTGGCCGCCAAGATGATCGCCACGCTCGACCACATCAGCGGCGGCCGCGCGGGCCTCAACATCGTCGCCGGGGCCTATCGCGGCGAGTTTTCCCAGATGGGCGCCTGGGACGACGCCCTGACCCACGACGACCGCTACGTCCTGACCGAGGAATGGACGAAGATCGTCAAGCGGCTGTGGAGCGAGGACAGCGTCGATTTCGACGGCCGGTTCTTCACGATGAAGGACTGCCAGTCCAAGCCCAAGCCGCTGTCCAAGCCGCGCCCCGAACTGATCTGCGCGGGCATGAGCGACCGGGGCTTCCAGTTCTCGGTGCGCGAGGCCGACGTCTGCTTCATCGGCGGCCGCACGCCCGAAGAGCGCCGCGACGCCAGCCGCCGGGCCAAGCGCGTCGCCGCCGAACTCGGCAAGACCATCAAGACCTACGCCATGTGCACCATCGTCCACGCCGAGAGCGACGCCGGGGCCGAGGCCCTCGTTCAGCACTACAAGGGCGGGGCCGACATGGGCGCGATCCTGGCCATGCTGGAAAGCTGGGGCGTGCCGGCCGAGAAGCTGTCGACCGTCGCCGCCCAGCAGGGGGCGTTCATGACCCACACCGTGGTCGGCTCTCCCGCCACCTGCGCCGAGCAGGTGCAGGCCTTCGTCACCGACTGCGAACTGGACGGGCTGATGCTGATCTTCCCCGACTATGTGGAAGGCCTGGCGATGTTCGGCTCGGAGATCCTGCCGGGCCTGCGCTCGGTGTTCTCGTGAGCGGCGTCGCCGCCTGGATCGCGCCCGCGCGGACGGCCCTGGTCGTGATCGACATCCAGGTCGACTTCGCCTCGCCCGACGGCCTGCTGGGCCGGTACGGCGTCGACTTGGGGCTGGCCGAGCCGGCCGTGCAGGCCGCCGGCCGCCTCGTCGATGCGGCGCGCGACGTCGGCGCGCCGGTGGTGTTCGTAGGCCTGTTCACCTCGCCGAAAACCGATAGCCCGGCCTGGAACGAGCGCATGCGGCGGCGCGGCGGCGATCCCGACAGCGAGGCGGCCCTGTGCCGCGCGGGCCAGCCGGGCAGCGCCTTCCATGGTCCCCAGCCGGCGCAGGGCGAACTGGTGGTGGCCAAGACCCGCTACAGCGCTTTCGTCGGCACCGACTTCGACAGGCGGCTGAAGGCCATGGGCGTCGACACCCTGGTGCTCTGCGGCCTGACCACCGAGTGCTGCGTGGCGGCCACCGCCGCCGACGCCTTCGACCTCGACTACCACGTCTTCGTCGCCGCCGACGCCTGCGCGGCCTACGAGCCCGACCTGCACGAGGTGGCGCTGAAGACGATGGGGCTCAACACCGCGATCCTCACCGACAGCGTCGAGGTCGCCAAAGCCTGGAAGGAGGCCGCGTGATGGCCGACGGGTTCGCCAACCTCGCGGGCGTCGCCGCGCCCTATATGGTCACGCAGGCCGACCGCGCCGCCATCGCCGCGGCGATCAGCGAGAGCGAGCTCGTCGAGCTGGCCCTGACGCTGGGCAACATCCCCGCGCCCTCGGGCAAGGAGCTGGAGGCCGCAACTTACGTCTACGACTGGATGGCGCGCGAGGGCTTCTCGCCGCGCAAGGTGGGGGCCACGCCCGAGCGGCCCAACGTCATCGGCACGCACGGCGGGAGGGGGGTGGGTAAGAACCTGCTGTTCACCGCCCACCTCGACACCGAGGCGCCGACCTGGAACCCGGACCTGGACGCCTACAAGTACAGCCCCTCGACCCTGGCCAATCCCGAGTGGGAGACGTGCTGGCTGGAGGACGGCAAGCTCTACGGCTATCCGATCGCCAACGATCGCGGGCCGATGGCCTGCTTCCTGATCGCCGCCAAGGCGCTGAAGGCGGCCGGCTACGAACTGGCCGGCAAGATGTACCTGACCGCATGTCCCGGCGAGATCGGCCCCGAGCCGATCGAGGAGCATCGCGGCGTCGCCTACATGGGCAAGGACATCGGCGCCCACTACCTGTTCCACCACGGCGGCGTCGCCCCCGACTACGCCATCGCCGCCGAGGGCTGCGACTTCGGCCTGACCTGGGTGGGCTGCGGCTATGCGGTGTTCCGGATCGCGGTGTGGGGCGAGGGGGTGTTCACCCCGCTGCTCAGCCACCCGGCCAGCGCCGACCAGCACCCCAACCCGATCTACAAGCTGGGCAAGCTTACCGAGGCCATCCATGCCTGGAGCGGCCGGTGGGAGAAGGCCAGCCTCTACGAGAGCCCCGGCGGCACGGCCCAGCCGAAGTCGCAGCTGGCCTCGGTGCGCGGCGGCATCCCCTACGCCTTCGGGGCCGGCACCGAGCGGGTGAACCTCTATCTGGAGGTGGGGCTCAACCCTCGCCAGCGCGTGGCCGACATCCAGCACTCGCTGGAGGCCATGGTGCGCGAGACGGGCATCGCGGGGATCGAGATCGAGCCCGTGGTCGTGCGCCACGGCTTCGAGGCGGATGCGGCCGAGGTGGCCCCGCTGGTCGGCGCGGTCGACGTCGCCACCCAGCTGTCGCTGGGCCATCCTGTGGCCAGGGCCGCGCCGGTCTATTCCAGCATGTGGCGCGACCACAACGTCTTCAACATGCACCGCATCCCGGCCATCACCACCGGCTTTTCCCGCTGGCGGCCGACGCCGAAGGACCTGGTGGACAGCGCCCTGGTCTACGCCCTGACCGCCCTGGCCGTCTGCGGCCGGGCCGAGACGGCGGACGCCGGGAACCGCGCCCCGCCGGTCTACGGCGACAACCCGTTCGGGGGCGAATGATGGGCGCGGCCCTGGCTTCCGAGGTTCCCGACACGACCCTCTTCCGCAAGGCCATGGGCGGCTTCGCGGCGGGGGTGACGGTGGTGACGACGGCGCTGGACGGCCGGCTCAGCGGCACGACCGTCAGCGCTTTCTCGTCGCTGTCGATGGACCCGCCGCTGGTGCTGGCCTGCCTCAAGCGCGGCAGCCGCACCCTTTCGGCCGTGCGCGAGGCGGGCGTGTTCTGCGTCAACATCCTGGCGGCCGACCAGGGCGAGCTGGCCTACGCCTTCGCCAAGTCGGGCTGCGACGAGCGCTTCGCCCTGGCCGCGCTGGAGCCTGGCGCCAGCGCGGCCCCGGTGCTGGCCGGTTGCGTCGCGGCGGTCGAGTGCGAGCTCCACGCCGCCCACGACGGCGGCGACCACGAGATCCTGGTCGGCCGGGTGGTTTCCGTCCGCATCGACGAGTCCAAGCCGCCGCTCGTCTACGTGCGCGGCCAGTTCCTTAAATCCTGAGAGAGCGTTCGATGGCTTACGATGTGTTGGAAGTGAAGCCGATGACCCGCCGGATCGGCGCCGAGGTGTTCGGCGTCGACCTGGGCCAGCCGTTGTCGAACCGGCAGTTCGAGGAGCTGCACCAGGCCCTGACCCAGCATCAGGTGTTGTTCTTCCGCGACCAGCAGATGACCCACGACGCCCACAAGGCCCTGGGCCGCAAGTTCGGGCCGCTGGCCATCCATTCGGGCGTGCCGGGACTGGCCGATCATCCCGAGGTGGTGGCCATCCACGCCGACGAGAACTCCAAGTTCGTGGCCGGCGAGAGCTGGCACTCGGACCTCACCTGCGATCCCGAGCCGCCGCTGGGCAGCATACTGCACATGCCGATCGTGCCCGACGACGGCGGCGACACCGTCTTCGCCAGCATGTACGCGGCCTACGACACTCTGTCGGAGCGGATGAAGGCCTATCTGGAGGGCCTGACCGCGGTCCACGACGCCAACCCGATCTACAAGGCGCTCTTCCCCGACCTCGACCGACAATACAACCGCACCGCCCACCCGGTGGTGCGCACCCACCCCGTGAGCGGGCGGAAGAGCCTGTTCGTCAATCCGTCCTACACCACCCACATCGTCGGCCTGCCCAAGGCCGAGAGCGCGGCGATCCTCGGCTACCTCTACCACCACGCCGGCAACCCGGATTTTCAGGTGCGCTTTCGCTGGCGGCCCAATTCGGTGGCCTTCTGGGACAACCGATGCACCTGGCACCAGGCGATCTGGGACTATTTCCCGGACGTGCGTTCGGGGTTCCGGGTGACGATCGCGGGGGATCGGCCGGTCTGAGTGAAAGATGCTCCCCCTCTGGGGGAGCTGTCGCGAAGCGACTGAGGGGGAAGTCGGTCAGGCCTCATCGCAAGCTGAAAACGTCCCCCCTCCGGCCCTCCGGGCCACCTCCCCCAGAGGGGGAGGATCTAAAGCCCCTGCTTGACCTGGCCGATCGTCTGGCCGTTGATGCACGCCTCGGTTTCAGGGGCGTTCGATGACGAAAAAAGGCGGCGCGGGCTTTGTCCTGGGCGTGTGCGGCGGGATCATCTTCGGCGCGCTGATCGACAACATGGCCATCGGCCTGATCCTCGGCTTCGCCGTAGGGTTCGGCCTGATCAAGCTGGGCGGCAAGAAGGCTTCCGAATAAGGCCTATTTCCTCCGGAAGTCCGCCGTCCGCTTGCCCATGAAGGCGGCGATGGCCTCCTTGTGGTCGCCGCTGGCGATCAGGGCCGGCAGCTCTTCCTCCACATAGGCCTTGCCGTCGATCACCCGCTTGGTCGCCTCGACAGCCAGGGGGGCGCGGGACGAGACGGCCTCGGCCAGGCGCATGGCCTCGCGCAGCAGCGTGCCGGGCGTGTGGACCGCCGTGACGATCCCGTCGAACAGCGCGCGGGCGGCGTCGAACTGGGCGCCGGTCAGAAGGTGGGCCTTGGCCCGTGCGGCGCCGATCAGCCGGGGCAGGCGCGTTGCCGAGGCCACCAGGCCGATGTTCACCCCCGAGGCGGCGAAGGTCGCCCGGTCGCTGGCCAAGCGGATGTCGCAGGCCAGGGCCAGCTCCAGCCCGCCGCCGAAGCACCAGCCGTCTATGGCGGCGATGGTCGGCACGCGCAGGGCCTCGACCCAGTCCATCAGCCGGTTGAAGTCCTCGACCGCCGCCAGCGCCCCGTCGCCGCGCACGGCGGCCTCGCGCAGATCGTCGCCCGCGCAGAACACGCCGCCCCGGCCGGTCAGCACCACCGCGCGCACGTCGTCGTCGGTGGCGATCTCGTCCAGCGCCTTGACCAGTTGGGCGCGCAGCGGAAGGCCCAGGGCGTTAGCCGGCGGGGCGTCCAGCTCAAGCAGGATGATGGAGCCCGTGGGGCGCGAAACGTGAAGCAGCGGCGGGATCGTCGGCGTCATGTCCGCAACCTCGCCCGACACGCCGCGAATGGGAAGCGCGCAACCTCGGGGACGGCGGGTCGTTTCATTCGCAACCATGCTGCGACGCACAAGGATTCTGCTTGCCAGATCCGAAGCCTTGTCTCAGCCTCAGCCGTACCCGTCCGCCGAGCGTGGCCGGGGAACACGATAAGAACGACGGTCCGGCGGCGCGTCCTTGCCTCGCGCCGAACCGTACCGCGGAGCGCAGACAGCCATTTCGGCGTTCATGTTGCAGCGCCGAAGAGCCGGGGTCCGCAGCCGGGCCCACAGCCGGGGAGTGACATGACGACCGCGACCCTCGAGACCACCGCGTCGCCCGTGAAGGACCTCTACGAGATCGGCGAGATCCCGCCGCCTTTCCACGTGCCCAAGTCGATGTACGCCTGGACGATCCGCAAGGAGCGGCACGGCGCGCCGGCCAGCGCCATGCAGGTCGAGGTGGTGCCCACCTGGGAGATCGGCGAGGACGAGGTGCTAATCCTCGTGATGGCCGCCGGCGTCAACTACAACGGCATCTGGGCCGCTTTGGGCGAGCCGATCAGCCCGCTGGACGGTCACAAGCATCCCTTCCACGTCGCCGGCTCCGACGCTTCCGGCATCGTCTGGGCGGTGGGCCCCAAGGTGAAGCGCTGGAAGCTGGGCGACGAGGTGGTCATCCACTGCAATCAGGACGACGGCGACGACGAGGAGTGTAACGGCGGCGACCCGATGTACTCGTCCAGCCAGCGCATCTGGGGCTACGAGACGCCGGACGGCAGCTTCGCCCAGTTCTGCCGCGTGCAGTCGCGCCAGCTGATGCCGCGCCCTCGCCACCTCACCTGGGAGGAGGCGGCCTGCTACACCCTGACCCTCGCCACCGCCTACCGCATGCTGTTCGGCCACAAGCCGCATGAGCTGAAGCCAGGCCAGAACGTGCTGGTCTGGGGCGCGTCCGGGGGTCTCGGCGTCTTCGCCGTGCAGCTGGCGGCCGTGGCCGGGGCCAACGCCATCGGCGTGGTCAGCGACGACGACAAGCGCGAGTTCGTGCTGTCGATGGGCGCCAAGGCGGTGCTGAACCGCAAGGAGTTCGACTGCTGGGGCCAGCTGCCCAAGGTCAACGGCCCCGAGTTCGCCGACTACATGAAGGAGAGCCGCAAGTTCGGCAAAGCCATCTGGCAGATCACCGGCAACCGCGACGTCGACCTGGTGTTCGAGCACCCGGGGGAGTCGACCTTCCCGGTCTCGGTCTTCGTCGTGAAGCGCGGCGGCATGGTCGCCATCTGCGCCGGCACCAGCGGCTTCAACCTGACCATGGACGCCCGCTTCCTGTGGATGCGCCAGAAGCGCGTGCAGGGCAGCCACTTCGCCAACCTGATGCAGGCCAGCGCCGCCAACCAGCTGGTGATCGACCGCCGCGTCGATCCCTGCCTGTCGGAGGTGTTCCCCTGGGACCAGATCCCCGCCGCCCACGAGAAGATGCTGGCCAACCAGCACCTGCCCGGCAACATGGGCGTGCTGGTCTGCGCCCAGCGCCCAGGCCTGCGCACTTTCGAGGAAGTGCAGGAGCTGAGCGGGGCGGGGTAGGGAGCCGGATAAAAAACTCGGCGCCCGCATCCAAGACTTCGCCGCCGGAACCGCGTTTCCTCACCTTCAGTTTTCCAGCGGAAGGAGCGCCCGCATGACCGACATCACCTACACCATCGTCGAGCACGACGGCGGCTGGGCTTACAAGCTCGGCGACGTGTTCTCGGAAACCTATCCCAGCCACGACGCCGCCCTGGCGGCGGCCAAGCGCGCGGCCGGCGAGCAGAAGGTGGCGGGCGATACGGTCGGCATCACCTACGAGGACGATCGCGGCCAATGGCGCGAGGAACTGTCCGACGGCCACGACCGGCCGACGACGCACGTGAAGGGCTAGGGGCGGCTCAGTCCGGCATGGCCGGCGCGGTGCTCGGCCCGGGGCCGGCCTCGAAGCCGACGAACAGCCGGCGCGCCGGATCGCGGAAGGTCGGCTCGATCGCGGCCCAGTCCTTGGCGGGACAGGCCGCCTTCAGCGCGCCCATCAGGTCTTCCGAGGTCGGGTAGGGCGCGTTGCGGAAGCGATACCGCCGCACGAAGCCGCGCAGCCGCCGATGCAGGTTCTCCTCGCCGCAGCGGGCGCGCACCGTCAGCAGGGCGAGCGCGGACCGCTGGTAGGCGACATAGTTCTCGCCGCCGGACGACGAGACGGCCACGACGGCGGGCTCCGGCTCGCGCCGGCGGTTGCTGTCGCGGAAATATCCGCTCACCGCCAGGGCGAAGCCCCGGTTGCCGACCGTGGGTCCGCGCAGCCTGTTCATCGCCATCAGCGCGGAATACTCGGCCAGGCCCTCGGTCAGGAAGCGCGCGCCCCGGGCGTCGGCCGGCTCGACCTGGTGGCCCCACCACTGGTGAGCCAGTTCGTGCAGGGTGGTGGCGGTGACGTAGTCGTAGGCGTCCGGCTTGCGCAGATCGGCGACGAAGCCGCCTTTCTCCGAATAGGGAATGGCCCCGGCCCAGGCCATGGCGGCGATGTCGTCGTCATAGGCCGGGTACTCGACGATCCGCAGGTGGTCGCGCGGATAGGGACCGAAGGCGGCCTCGAACACCGGCAGGCCCTCGCGCACGGCGGCGACCATGCGCTCGACGTTCATCTCGTGGCCGGGGGTGTAGTAGATCTCGACGTCTACCCGGCCGGCCTTGGCGCGGCGCACCTGATAGCGCGCCGACTGCAGCGAGAAGTCGGCCTGCATCGGGGTGTCGGAGACGAAGCGCGCGACGCGGCGGCCGTTCTCGATGTGGTCGAGCACGCGGCGGCCGGGCGCGACGGGGATCTGGTCGCCGGCGGTGGTGACGGTGATGTCGCTGGTCAGCCAGTCGGCCCCTCCGCGCGCCCGCCGGTGCGCGAGGGGATCGACGGCCTCGCGGATCGGCCGTTCGCGCGGCAGGCCCTGGCGTTCGCGCGCCAGGGTGTCGGTCAGGTAGCCGCCGGCCGCCACGCCCACCCGCGGCATGAACGCCGTCGAGCGCAGGAAGCTGCCGTTGTCGACGATGCCGAGCGAGCCGCCGTCGACGCCGAACCCGTTGTCGCGCATCCGGGTCTCGAAGCTCAGCCGCCGCTGCTCGCCGGGCGCCATCGGCCGGTCGAGGGTCAGCGTCACGACCTGATAGTCGCTCTCCTCCTGCCGGGCGCCGTCCAGGCGGATGGTCCAGTCGGAGAGGTCGGCGGGTATGTCGACGAGGAAGCTCTTCAGCGGACGGCCGGTGCGGTTTTCCAGCAGGTAGTCGCCCCGGGCCGTCAGCGAGCGGCGGCGCGGGTCCAGGTCGATGGCGACGCGCATCGAGGCGATGGCCGGGCCGGGCGCGTCGCGCAAGGGGGCCATGGCCTTCTCGAAGGCGGCCATGCTGGCCTCGAGCTCGTCGTGGGTGGAGAAGCTGTTGCGGACGTTGGTGTTGACGAAGATGAAGGTCCCGACGGCGGCCATGGCCAGCACGAGGGCGCCGCCGACCAGGGCGGGGCGTCCGGCCAGCCGCTGGCGCGAGCGGATCCAGCGCCGCCGCCAGCCCATCGGCAGGCCGCGCGGCCAGGCCAGCCAGGCCAGGGTCAGCAGGGCGCCCGCGCCGAGCGTCCAGTAGAGGGTGAACCACCAGAACACGCCGGTGCCGTCGCCCATGAGGTTCATCTCGCTGGGCGAGCCGCTGGGGGTGTCCATGAAGTCCCACAGCGGATGGGAGAAGCCCTTGGCCTCGCCGATCGCGGTCAGGGCCAGCAGGCCGGCCATGATTCCCCAGCCGACGTAGCGGTTGGGGCTGAGGGCGGCGACGGCGATCGAGGTGGCGGCCAGTACGAACAGCGGGGCCAGGACCGGCCCGATCAGCAGAACGAAATAGACCTCCGGGCGGCCGTCGACATAGGTCTGCCAGGTCTGCACGCCGAAGGCCGTGGCGCAGGCGGCGGCCGCCACGACGGCCAGCACCACGCCCATCGAGGCCAGCTTGGCCGCCATCAGCGCGAAGTCGGTGACCGGCGAGGCGTCGATGATCTCGGCCACCCGCAGGTCGCGGTCGCGCCAGACGATATCGGCGGCGTGGAAGACGGCGATGGCCAGGCCGGCCAGGATCACTCCGGGCAGCAGTTCCGGCGTCAGGATCCGCAGGGCCGGCAGGCTGGGGGCGCTGTCGACCGTGGTGTGCGCCCGCAGGCCGAAGGCCGAGACCGCCACCATGATCACGATCATCACCCAGAGCGATGGACTGCGCATCAGCCGGGCCAGCTCCCAGCGCAGGCGGGCGGCGAACATCGGCCAGGCGCCGCCGGCGAAGCTCGGTGCGATGCGCCAGGCGTGGGCGGGGTGGACGGGCGCCGGCGCGGCCTTGGGTTCGGCGCGTAGCTTGGCGGCGTCGTCGCGTCGTTCGAAGGCCAGCGAGACCGCCAGCAGGGCGAGGTCGCCGCCCAGCCAGGCCAGACGGTTGAGGACCAGCCAGCTGTCCTTGGGCAAGGCCTGGAGCGCCTGCTGCTCGACGCTCATGCCGCTGATGTCGGCGCGCAGGGCGAACACGCCCATCGGCTCGGCAAGGGCGATGATGATGATGCCGGTGTGGTCGAGCAGGTCGAGCAGGCCCAGCGAGGCGAAGAACACCAGCAGAAACCCCATCGCCGCCGTGGTGGTGGCGGCGATCGAGCGGGTGATGGCCGCCAGGCAGAAGAAGACGGCGCTGACCGACATCGACAGGGGCGCGACCAGAACCGCGGCGACCAGCGCGATCTGCGGCCAGTGATAGGGCCCATCGCCGAGGCCTGGATCCAGGGCGCGGCCGAGCCGGCAAGCAGGCCGCCGAAGCCGATCATGCCGGCGACGACCGTCGCCGCCTGGACGCCGAGAAAGCGGCCCAGCACGTGCTGCCAGCGCCGGATCGGCGTGGCTTGCAGTATGGGCTGAAAGCCGCTGCGGCCGTCGCGAACGGCCGCGTCGCCGGCCAGGGCGGCCATGATCACCACATAGGGCAGGTTCATGAACACGACGGCCATGGCCAGGGTCGAGGGCGCGTTGCGAGGCACCTGGCTGGAGCCCAGGGAGTCCATCGCCATCAGCCCGACGCCGCCGAGAAACAGCAGGATCGTCGAGATCCAGTAGAGGGGCTGGCGCGCCTGCCGGCCGATCTCGAACAGCGCCATATGCGCAACCAGGCGGCCGCGCCCGACGACGGAACGCCACAAGACGGAAAAACTGAAAGGCCCCACGCGATCAACCTATGCGGCTGCTCCATGGCGCACAAGGTTTTCGGATATTTCGATTCAATTGGTATCGAAATGGGGATTGGCAACCTCGCCGCCCCGTCGCACAGTCGCTGCCTGACATTCGGCGAAAGGGGCGTCATGGGGTGGAAGAGCAAGGTCGCGCTGGGCGCGGCAGGCGTGGTCGCGGTGCTGGTCGGGGTGGTCGTCGTGCGGACGGTCACCTTCAAGCCGCCGGCGCCGGCCGGCGACGTTCCGCTGGCCGCCGCGCGTCCGTTCGACGCCGCCAGGGCCGCCGCGCACCTGGGCGAGGCCATCCGCTTCCAGACGATCAGCCACCAGGACGCCGCCGAGAACGACCTGACGCAGTGGGACGGCCTGCACGCCTGGCTGCAGACCACCTATCCCGCCGCCCACAGGGCCATGACCCGCGAGGTCGTCGGCGGCCACGCCCTGATCTACACCTGGAAGGGCTCGGACCCGTCGCTGCCGCCGCTGGTGCTGATGGCCCACCAGGACGTGGTGCCCGTCACCGCCGGAACCGAGAAGGACTGGAAGCATCCGCCGTTCGGCGGCGTGGTGGCCGACGGCGCGGTCTGGGGGCGCGGTTCGGTCGACGACAAGGGCTCGCTGGTCGGCCTGTTCGAGGCGGTCGACGGCCTGGCGGCCGGCGGCTTCGTCCCCAAGCGCACGGTGATCATCGCCAGCGGTCACGACGAGGAGGTCGGCGGCGCCGGCGCCCGGGCCATGGCCGCCACGCTGAAGGCGCGCGGGGTGAAGGCCTGGTTCGTGCTCGACGAGGGCATGGTGGTGGTCGCCGACAATCCGGTCACCAAGGGCCCGGCCGCGATCATCGGCGTCGCCGAGAAGGGCTACGGCACGCTGCGGGTCACCGCCCCGGCCCCGGGCGGGCACTCCTCGACGCCGCCGCCGCAGACGGGGGTGACCACCCTGGCCCGCGCGGTCCTGGCCATCGCCGACCACCCGCATCCGATGAAGTTCGAAGGTCCCGGCGCCGACATGCTGAAGTCGCTGGCTCCCAGCGCCTCGCCGGTGGTGAAGATGGCCGCGGCCAACACCTGGCTGTTCTCGCCGCTGCTGATCAAGCAGACGGCCCGCTCGCCGGCCGGCGCGGCCATGCTGCACACCACCACGGCGCCGACCATGCTGAAGGGGTCGCCCAAGGAGAACGTGCTGCCCCAGGACGCCGCGGCCTGGATCAACTACCGCATCGCCCCCGGCGACAGCTCGGCCGCCGTGATGGCCCGGGCCAAGGGCGCCGTCGGCGACCTGCCGGTCACCCTGGCCTGGGAGCGCCAGCTCAACGAACCCTCGCCGGTGTCGTCGACCGCCTCCGACGGCTGGAAGACCCTGGCCTCGCTGGCCGGCAGCGAGAGCGGGGCCCCGGTCGCGCCGGGCCTGGTCATCGCCGCCACCGACAGCCGCTTCATGTCGCCGATCGCCGACGACATCTATCGATTCCAGCCGATCACCCTGTCGATGGACGGCACCAGGATGATCCACGGCACCAACGAGCACATGACGCTGGCCAACCTGGAAGAGATGGTGCGCTTCTATCAGCGGCTGGTGGAGACGGCGGGCCGGTGAGCTTTTGACGCGGATTTTGCGGATAAGGGTTCGCCACGGTCTTAAATCGCCCACGGACTGGCGCTAGAAGCGTTCTCATGCCCGCCGACGACGCTCGCACCGCCTCGCATCCCATCAGCGCCGCCAAGGCCCCGCCCGCCAGGTTCGGCAAGGGCTTCCTGTTCGACGCCTGGTACTTCGCCGCCCTGTCGCGCGAGGTGAAGACCGGCAAGCTCGTCCGCTACGAGATCCTGGGCGAGCCGGTGCTGGTCAGCCGGGGCAAGGACGGCAAGGTGTTCGCCATCCGCGACGTCTGCCCGCACCGCGCCGCGCCCCTGTCGGCCGGCAAGCTGAAGGAGGAGGCCGACGGCCGCTCCAGCGTCGAGTGCCCCTATCACGGCTGGCGGTTCGGCTCGGACGGCGTCTGCGCGTCGATCCCGTCCCTGACCAGCGAGCAGAGCCTCGAGGTCTCGCGCATCCGCGTGCGGCGCTATCCGGCGGCCGAGAGCCAGGGGATGGTGTTCGTGTGGATCAGCGGCGACCCGCGGTTCGACGGCGAGCCGCCGCAGCCGCCGCCGTCGTTCCCCGGCGTGGTCGGCGGCGACGCCAAGATCGTCGACTCGATGATCTTCGAGACCCACATGGACCACGCGGTGGTCGGCCTGATGGACCCCACCCACGCCCCCTACGTGCACGAGGCCTGGTGGGCACGCTCGTCCAAGCGCCAGTCGGAGAAGACCAAGGTCTTCGCGCCTTCGCCCGAGGGCTTCGTCATGCGCCGCCACGGGCGCAGCAAGGCCAACCGCCTGTACGACATCCTCGGCGGCGCGCCGCAGATCGAGATCACCTTCCGCCTGCCCGGCTATCGCTGGGAGCACATCATGGTGGGCAAGCGTCAGGTGCTGGCCCTGACCTGCCTGACGCCGCTGACCGAGACCAGCACGCGGATCAGCCAGCTGATCTGGTCGGACCATCCGGTGATGATGCTGCGGGCCCTGATCGCCCCATTCGCGCGCGAGTTCCTGCGCCAGGACGGGCGCATGGTGAACCTGCAGAACGAGGGGCTGAAGTACGATCCGGCCCTGATCTGGATCGACGACGCCGACACCCAGGCCAAGTGGTACCAGCAGCTGAAGCGCGAATGGACCGCCAGCCGTGCCGAGGGCCGGCCGTTCGTCAATCCGGTCAGGGAAACCACGCTGAAGTGGCGCAGCTGACGGCTGTCTGGCGGCGGCTCGTCGCCGTCCTGACGACCCTGCCCGACGCGGCCGGCTGGCGGTGGTGCGCGCTGGTCGCCCTGGCCTGCGGCGCGGCGATGACCGCCATCGGCTTTTCGACCGGCCTCTATCGCCTGACCGACGCCGCGCCCGGCCTGCCGCTGCGGCTGCTGACGGTGTGGATCATCCCGGCGCTGGGCGAGGAGATCCCGTTCCGCGCCCTGCTGCTGCCCGGGCGCGACGAGACCCGGCGGCTCTGGCTATGGGTCGCCGTCTCCACCGCGCTCTACGTGGCCTGGCATCCGTTCGAGACCCTGACCTTCCTGCCGCACGCGACGATGTTCCTGCGCTGGGATTTCCTGCTGTGCACGGCGATCCTCGGCCTGGCCTGCGCCCTGACGCGGCTGCGCACCGGCTCGCTGTGGCCGGCGGTGCTGCTGCACGGCGGCTTCGTGATCGTCTGGCAGACCTGGCTGGGCGGCGTCAGCGCGCTGGGGTGAGGGAGTTGGCTAGCGCTCTCCCTTTTCTTCCCGTCATTCCCGCCCTCGTGGCGGGAATGACGGGATTGGCGGATTGGCGGCCCACGCGAAAAACCCGCCTGGTCGGGGGACCAGGCGGGCTCGCACGGAGCGCGCGGGGACGGGGGTTGGGGAGCGCGCCCCGAACTCGGGTGTTAGGCGCGGTAGACGTAGGCGCTGGAGACGTAGCCGACGCCGACGCCGTTCTGGCCGACCAGGATCCAGCGGCCGTCGCTGGTGCGGCCCAGGGCCTGGAAGGTCTCGCCGGCGACGACCGAGCCGACGCGCATGCCGCTGGTCGAGGCCGAGGCGCGAAGGTTCAGGTTCGAGCGGGCGACGTACTTGCCGCTGATCTTGGTCATCGGCGCGGAGTCGACGTTGTGCGAGACCTTGATGCCGTTGCTGGTCTTGTACGAGCCGCCGACGTCGCGCGAGGCTTCCTTCTTCTGCATGCTGCAGCCGACGTAGGAGCCGGCGCCCGCGCCGACGACCGCGCCGATGGCGGTGCCCGCGCCGCGCTCGTTCTTGGCCAGCTGCGAGCCGGCGACGGCGCCCAGCAGGCCGCCGATCACGGCGCCGGTTTCCTGCTTCTTGCCCGAGGCGTTGCAGCCGACGACGCCGCCCAGGCGCTGTTCGACCGCGTTGGCGGCGGGGGCCGAGGCCATGGTGAAGGCGGTGGCGGCGGCGGCGATGGTCAGGCCGATCGTCTTGCCCATCTTCTTGATGTCGTTGGTCTTTTGCATGGCGATAGTCCTTCGTCCCTGTGATTGGTTCGGAGCCGTCGGCCCCGTGAGACGCAAGATCGCAGGTCGAAGCTGAACCGGGCCGTCAGGTCGTTCGACAGATTTCGTTCATGTTGGAATTTTTTCGAAACAGGCCCGGCGACCCTCTCCGAAGTCGTGGTGCGCAAATTCACAACCTTCGGATGCGCGCTTGCGCTAGGATGCGTCGATGGCGCGGCCCGCAACACCGCGTCGGGGAGGGGACGACCCATGAGGAAGATCGCGATTGCGACGGCCGCGACCGTCGCGCTGTGCGCCGGGCTGGCCGGCTGCGACAAGGCGCCGGAAGCATCCGCGCCCAAGCCCGAGGCGCTGCTGGACGTCGCCGTCATCACGCCGGTGCCGCTGCCGACCACGCCGAACTACCCGGTGGCCGCCGCCACGATCAACGGCTGGATCGCCAACGCCGACACGGCCGCGATGCGCAACCACGCCTGGCAGCTCTGGCAGGCCATGGCCCAGCCGTCGGGCCAGTCGTTCAACGGCCAGTCGCTGCCGATCTGGGAAACCTGGGCCGGCACGGCCGACGTCTTCCCGCCCGCCCCGCCGGCCGGAGCGGCGACCGCCGCGACCACCACGACGGTGGCCCAGCGCGTGGCCGCGCCGCGCAAGCTGCGCGTCTTCCAGCAGCCCAACCAGTTCCACCACGGTCGCGGCGGCATCACGCCCGCCAAGTTCGACACCACGGTGACCTCGTTCAACAAGTTCAGCCCCGAGGCCGCGACCTTCCTGGACGCCTCGCATCCGGGGCCCGGCGGCGCCTCGTACCGCTATTCCAGCACCAGCGACATGCAGAAGCTGAACGCCTCCTGGCCGCAGGGCACGACCCCGCAGGATCGCGGCGTGCAGGACTTCCCGGTGCGCGGCATCGAGCTGAAGCCGGTGTTCGGCCTGGTCCACGCCAAGGGGCTGACCGTCCAGCCGCTGTGGCAGGGGCCGTCGGCCTCGACCAACGCCCAAAACCCCGAGCCCCAGACCTGGACCACCTGCGTGCTGGTGGCGCCGGCCGGCCAGGGTCCGGTGCGCCCGGCCACCCCGCGCGAGATCGCCAGCATCCGCGACCCGGGCCCCTGCAAGACGTTCCTGTGGGCGCCGATGAGCACCTTCTACTCGGTCAAGCTCAGCGCCGCGGAAGCCCAGGACTACAACACCGCCAACGGCCTGACCGGCGACCAGGCGGCGGTGGCGGGCGACTTCGCCGTGCTGCAGGCCATGCACGTCAACTCCAAGGAAATCCCGTTCTGGACCTGGCAGACCTTCTGGTGGCAGCCGGGCGCCGACACCCCGAACGGCTTCCCGGGCAGCAAGCAGGGCCAGCCGGCCAGCCTGACCGGGCCGTGGACCAACTACGCCACCTGCACGGCCTACGATCAGACGACCACCCAGGGCGGCTCGACCATGACCGTCTGCTTCAACCCCTACCTGGAGACCAGCACCGGCATCCCGGCCGGCATCACCTCCAACTGCATGAGCTGCCACGGGGTGGCGGTGATCGTCGCCTCTGGCACGCCGCCCTATCCGGCCGACTACAAGAAGCCGATCGCGTTCTTCAGCGACCCGCTCTACTTCACGACCAGCAACACCCACGCCGACTTCTCGTGGGCGCTGGCGGGCAATTCCGACCCGAACTGACGACCCCGGCGCCCGCCCTTTGAAGGAGCGGGCGCCCGCCTTCCCCGATCCCGATCTCGCGCAACCCCATGCTGCGTCGCCGCATTGCTCGCAGGTGCGAAAGAGATCACAGTGCCGGAAAACATAAGTACGGCGCAGGGGAGCTAACGAGCATGACCGAGGCGGTCGCCAAGGAATCCACGTCCCTGATCCTTCCAGGCCTGACGGGGCTGCTGCGCGAGGCGGCGACCTCGGCCCAGACCTTCGTCGCCGAGGCCAGGCCCGCAGTGAAGGCCGCCATCGCCGGCGCCGACGGCAAGATCGACCGCAAGCTGGCCGACGCCCAGCAGCACGCCGTGCACGGCTTCGGCTGGTACGCGGCCTATGCCGAGCTGATGAACCAGGTCGCCGGCTGGGCCGAGCGGTTGGAAGGCGAGGGCCGGTTCGGCGAGATCGAGGCCCTGCTGGCCCAGCTGCTGTTCTCCGAATACGCCGCCCAGCTGATCGGCGGCGTGCCGATGAACCAGGGCGAGATCGTCCGCCCCGCCCACCTGGTCACCGACCGCGCGGTGATGAACCGCCTGTTCTCCAACGGCATCATGAAGCTGATGGTCGAGGGCGGCACGCAAGGCGTGAAGACTCGCGTCGCCCAGCGCCTGGCCGAGGCGCGCGGCCGTCCGACCCTGGAGCACACCGGTCTCGACGAGACCTTCGAGATGATCCGCGACCAGTTCCACGCCTTCGCCGAGGAGAAGGTCACGCCCTTCGCCCACGACTGGCACCTTAAGGACGAGCTGATCCCGATCGAACTCGTTCAGGAACTGGGCGAACTGGGCGTCTTCGGCCTGACCATCCCGGAAGAATACGGCGGCAGCGGCATGGGCAAGACCGCCATGTGCGTGGTTTCTGAAGAACTGTCGCGGGCCTGGATCGGCGTCGGCTCGCTGGCCACCCGCTCGGAGATCGCCGGCGAGCTGATCCTGACCGGCGGCACGCAGGCGCAGAAGCAGTACTGGCTGCCCAGGATCGCCAGCGCCGAAATCCTGCCGACGGCGGTGTTCACCGAGCCCAACACCGGCTCTGACCTGGGCAGCTTGCGCACCCGCGCCGTGCTGGAGGGCGACCGCTACGTGGTGACCGGGAACAAGACCTGGATCACCCACGCCGCCCGCGCCGACGTCATGACCCTGCTGGTCCGCACCGATCCGGCCACCAGCGACTATCGCGGCCTGTCGATGCTGCTGGCGCCCAAGCCGCGCGGCGTCGAGGGCGACGACTTTCCGGCCGACGGCATGAGCGGCGGCGAGATCGGCGTCATCGGCTATCGCGGCATGAAGGAATACGAGCTGGGCTTCGACGGCTTTTCCGTGCCCAAGGAGAACCTGCTGGGCGGCGCGCCCGGCCATGGCTTCAAGCAGCTGATGGCCACCTTCGAGAGCGCCCGCATCCAGACGGCCGCGCGCGCCGTGGGCGTGGCCCAGGCGGCGCTGGAGACAGGCCTTTCCTACGCGCTGGACCGCAAGCAGTTCGGCGATGCGATCTTCGCCTTCCCCCGGGTGCACAACAAGCTGGCCATGATGGCGGCCGAGATCATGGGCGTGCGCCAGCTGACCTATTTCGCCGCCCGCCAGAAGGACGAGGGCAAGCGCTGCGACCTGGAGGCCGGCATGGCCAAGCTGGTCGCCGCCCGCGTCGCCTGGGCCGCCGCCGACAACGCCCTGCAGATCCACGGCGGCAACGGCTTCGCCATGGAGTACGCCGCCAGCCGCCTGCTGGCCGACGCCCGCATCCTCAACATCTTCGAGGGGGCCGGCGAGATCCAGGCTCAGGTCATCGCGCGGCGCCTGCTGGAAGACGGGAACTAAGTCGTTCCACCGACACTTTTGCTTCGATTGTGCCGCTTGTTGCGATCACCTAGGGTCTGGCCCTGGATGCGCATCGCCCTTCACGGACGGCCATCATCGAGCGGAGTTTCGGACGGTGCAGTCGGCGGCCAGCCTCCTGGAGGCTGTGGATTGGGACAACCACCCGCTGGGCCCGCGCGAAGCGTGGCCCGAGACGCTGGGGATGGTCGTCAATTCGCTGCTCGGCTCGCCGGAGTCGATGTACCTGGTCTGGGGTTCCGAGCGCGTCTTCATGTTCAACGACGCCTACCGGCCGATCCTCGGGCCCCGGCTCGAGGCGGCGCAGGGCGCGCGGTTCGAGGACCTGTGGGCCGACGCCTGGCCCAGCGTCGAGCCGATGTTCCTGAAGGCCGAGGCCGGCGAGGCCTCGCGCGTCATCGACATGTTCATCCCGATGGAGCGCTACGGCGAGCCCGAGGACACCTGGTGGACGTTCTCCTACACCCCCGTGCGAGACGACGCCGGGGCGGTGCTGGGCGTGCTGTGCATCACCAACGAGACCACCGGCAAGATGCGGACCGAGGCCGCCCACGCCGAGGCCGTCGCCCAGCAGGAACTGCTGAACCACGAGCTCAGCCACCGGGTGAAGAACATCATGTCGATGGTCCAGGCCATCGCCGCCCAGAGCCTCAAGTCCGTCCAGGACCAGGGCGCGGTACGGACGTTCGAGGACCGCCTGATCGCCTTGGGCCATGCCCACGACGTGCTGCTGCAGCACCAGTGGCGGCCGGCCTCGGTGCGTTCGGTGATCGGCCCGATGCTGGATCTGCACGACGGCCGGGGGCAGGTCGCGGTCGAGGGCCCCAACGTGCTGCTGGCCGCCGACGCCAGCCTGTCGTTGTCGCTGCTGCTGCACGAACTGGCCACCAACGCCGCCAAGTACGGCGCGCTGTCGGTCGAGGCCGGCCGGGTGTCGCTGAGCTGGCGGATCGAGGGCGAGCGCTTCGTGCTCGACTGGCGCGAGACCGGCGGCCCGCCCGCCGCGGCCCCGGCGCGCAAGGGCTTCGGCTCGCGCCTGATCTCCACGGGCCTGCGGGCGGCGCGCGAGGCCGAGCTGATCTACGCCCCGCACGGCTTCTCGGCCCGCTTCACCGCCCCGCTGGAGCGGATGACGCGGGACTAGAACGCCTAGCTCCGGGGCGCCCAGCCGGCGGCGATCAGGGCGACCTGTCTGTCCATCGCCGTCGACATCTCGGCCGCGTCGGCGCCGCGGGCGGCGGCCATGCGGTAGTTGGAGGCGTAGCAGGCCTTCAGCACTTCCACGGTCAGGGGAAGGTCCAGGTCGCCGCGCACGTCGCCGCGCGCCACGCCGTCGCGCAGCACCTGCTCCAGCATGTCCGACAGCCGCTCGTTACGGCCGTAAGGCGTCACGCCCGGATCGTTGCTTGGGCTGTAGGAGGCGGCGATGTGGGCCAGGAACAGGCGCACACGCTTGGTCTCGAACTCGTAGTGGATGGCGAAGATCGAGCACAGCCGGTCGGCCGTGGAGCCGCGCAGAAACGGCAGCACCCGGTCGAATTCGGCATAGAGGTCGCCCAGGCGCCGTTCCATCACGTGGCTGAGCACCTCGGCCTTTGAAGCGAAGGTCGTGAAGACGCTGCCCACCGACACGCCAGCCCGTTCGGCGATGGCGCGGATCGTGGTCTCTTCGTAACCGGTCTCGTTGAACAGGTCTCGCGCGGCTTCGAGCACGCGCTCGCGCGTCGCCTGTTTCTGTTCGTCGCGTACGCCCACGCAGTTCCCCCTCCGGACACGCAGCGCTGATTTCACACATCGAAACGCGCACCCGACCCCAACGGGCGCCCGTCTCGTTCTTGTTGTCGTTGACCTGGACGACCGGGGGACGATCCGCCCCCCGGCGGAACCGTCCTCAGGCGCGCGCGCCGGCGAGGATCAGCTTCAGCTGTTCACGCAGGTGAGCCACCAGGTTCTCGACCGTCCAGCCGTCGTAGACGGCGCGGCGGTAGTTGGCGACATACACGTCCCAAGCGATCTCGGCCACGAGTTTCGCGTCCACGTCGGCCTTCAGCTCGCCGGCCTGCACGCCGCGTTCCAGCGCGTCGGTGATCAGGGCGAACAGGTGCTTGATATCCGTGCGGGCGCGCTTCTCGGCGGCGTCCGAACGGGTCCAGCTGACGGCGATGCTGGCCTGCAGCAGCGGCAGTTGCTCCAGGTGGAAGCTGTAGGCCACGCCGAACAGGCCCAGCAGGGCGTCGGCGACGGTCTCGCCTTCACGGGCGGCCTGCTTCATCTGGGCGTAGATGACTTCGTAGTCGGCGGTCAGGATCTCGTCGAACAGTTCCGACTTGTCCGAGAACGAGGCGAACACCGCGCCGGTCGACATGCCGGCGGCCTGGGCGATGTCACGGATCGTCGCGCCCTCGTAGCCGCGCTCGCTGAACAGGCGGCGGGCGGCCGACAGGACGCGTTCGCGGGTGCGCTGCTTGGCGAGCGCCCGGCGGGTCAGCTTCACCGGGGTTTCGGAACCGGACTCGATGTTGACGGAAACAAAGCTCATGCGGCGGCCTCCAGGCGGGCGAGCGCGGCTTCGGCGCGCTTCTCAAATTCGATGCAATACTCGTCGACGACGTTTTGCAGGACGTCGGCGTAGCGGCGGGCGAGATCGCGCCCGTCCTGGGCGGCGTCTCGAAGGTCGATAATCAGTTGGCGGACTTCCGCGAGGGCTTCGTCCCTCTCGGTCCCTTTCTCGTTGGATTGGGCCACGGCGAGCCGTGCGCTCTGCGACATGATTTCTCTCCAGGCCGGCCGCGGGAACAAACTGCGCTGAACGATCCGCGGCTTGGCGTCGATCATGTTCAACGAACGCGCACTGTGAATTCAGGTGGGGCCGTCTACCCTTGTGTGCAAGGGAATTCAACCCACAAAACGTGCCAAAATCAGTCAACCTTGGCTGAAAAACGTTCTATGGTAGCGCTGCTCAATCGTCGATGCGGCAAATGCGCTCAACGAACGCACTCGGCGAACATGTTTTGCGATTTTGAGGCGAGCGAGGCGGCGCTGACGTTCCTAAGGCGAGCGGCGCAGAGGCCGCGCGTCAATTTAGGAGGTGACGACCGCCGAAAAGCGCTCACGCTTCCGGCTGTCACCCTCTAGGTTGGGCGCATGGCCAACCTGTTCCAAATCGCCATCCCCGTCGCCCTGTTCGCCGTGCTGGCGACGCTGTGCGTGGGGATCTACGCCCTCTTCCGCGGCGGCGACTTCGGCCGCTCCTATTCCAACCGGCTGATGCGCCTGCGGGTGGTGCTGCAGTTCGTCGCCGTGCTGGTGCTGGTGGCCGCCTTCTGGTGGAGCCACCGCTAGAGCTTCTTTAGGGGGCTGATTTTGCAGCTTTGTTTCAGGAGATAACGGCGTGGTCGTGCTCAACCGCATCTATACGCGCACCGGCGACAAGGGCTCGACCCGGCTGTCGACGGGCGAGCCGGTCAGCAAGGCCTCCCTGCGGGTCGAGGCCTATGGCGGCGTCGACGAGACCAACGCCTTCATCGGCGTCGCCCGCCAGCACGCCGGCGGCGACCCCGTGCTCGACGCCATGCTCGAGCGGATCCAGAACGACCTCTTCGACCTGGGCGCGGACCTGGCCACCCCCGAGCAGAACGGCAAGCCGGAATGGGAGCCTCTGCGCGTGGTCGAGGCCCAGGTCGAGCGGCTGGAGGCCGAGATCGACCTGATCAACGAAAGGCTTTCGCCGCTGACCTCGTTCGTGCTGCCGGCCGGCTCGCCGCTGTCGGCGGCGCTGCACGTGGCCCGAACGGTCTGCCGCCGGGCCGAGCGCGCCTGCGTGGCCCTGGCCGCCCTCGAGGGCGAGATCGTCGGCCAGCCGGCGCTGAAATATCTCAATCGCCTGTCGGACCTCTTGTTCGTGGCCGCCCGGCGCGCCAACTCCGACGGCGCCGGCGACGTTCTGTGGAAGCCCGGCGCGACGCGATAAGACGCCATAGGAAGACGATGCGCATCGGCCTCTTGGAAACGGGCGAGCCGCCCGAAAGCCTGATCCCCGCCTACGGCCGCTACGGCGGCATGTTCCAGCGCCTGCTGGGACCGGGCCACGACTACGCGACCTTCGACGTCCAGGCCGGCGTGCTGCCCAAGACGCTGGGCGCCTGCGACGCCTATATCGTCACCGGCAGTTCGGCGGGGGTCTATGACGACCTGCCGTGGATCGAGCCGTTGAAAGGCTTTCTGGCCAGCGCCCGCGACCAGGTTCCGCTGGTGGGCGTGTGCTTCGGCCACCAGGTGATGGCCGAGGCCTTCGGCGGCAGCGCGGTGAAGTCCGACAAGGGTTGGGGCATCGGCCTGCAGAGCTATTCGGTGTCGAAGCCCGCGGCCTGGATGGACGACGCGGCGCACGTCAGCGCGCCCGGCTCGCACCAGGACCAGGTGGTGGCCCTGGCCCCGGGCGGTCAGGTGCTGGCCGGCAGCGACTTCACCCCGTTCGGCGTGCTGGCCTATGGCGACAAGGCCATCTCCATGCAGTTCCACCCGGAGTTCGACCCGGCCTACGCCACGGCCCTGATCGAGAGCCGGCGCGGCGCGCGCTTTTCGGAAGAGCAGGCCGACGCGGCCGTGGCCTCGCTGGCCGCGCCCAACGACAGCCGCCGCATCGCCGGCTGGATCGACGGCTTCCTGACGGGCGCGGCCAAGGCAACCAAGGCCTGACTTGGCCGTTGCGGCTGGCGGAGCGGAGGAACCACGCCATGCGTCTCGCCACCGTGATGCTCGCCTTCGGCCTGGCCCTGTCGGGCGGCGCCGTGATCGCCATGGCCCAGGGCGGCGCGGGTCCCGCGCCCGCCGCGACGCCGCCGGCCGAGGGCCTCAAGACCGTCGCCAGCTTCCAGTCGATCAAGGATCCGGCCGCCCGCTCGGTCGCCCTGTTCACCGAGGCGGGCAAGGTGATCCAGAGCCCGCGCTGCCTGAACTGCCATCCCGCCGAGCGCGCGCCCACCCAGGGCGACGACCTGCATCCGCACAATCCGCCGATGGTCGCCGGCCAGAGCGGCCACGGGCCGACCGGCATGCCCTGCCTGTCGTGCCATGGCCCGGCCAACGTCAAGACCTTCGGCCAGCAGGTCAAAAGCATTCCCGGCGATCCGCACTGGGCGCTGGCCCCGGCCGAGATGGCCTGGCAGGGCCGGTCGCTGGGTCAGATCTGCGCCCAGCTGAAGGACCCGGCCCGCAACGGCGGCAAGACGCTGGCCCAGATCCACGAGCACATGGCCCGCGACCACCTGGTCGGCTGGGGCTGGAACCCCGGCGAGGGCCGCAAGCCCGCGCCGGGTACGCAAGGTCAGTTCGGCGAGATCATCAAGGCGTGGATCGACACTGGAGCCAAGTGCCCGAAGGCGTGACGTCTTGAAGGGTACAGACTGTCGCCTGATCCTTTAGGGTCGCGTCGGTCGCCGCGCGAATAGATACCCAGCGCCTCCGCCGAGCACCGCCGTAAGCGTCGCCGTCAGGGGAAACGACTGCTGTGGTCCCGTTATGGCGATGTATGAAATGAGCGCCATGCCTGCGATCACGACGGCGGCGGCCACCCAAATCGGAACGGAGTTCAACGTCCTGTTCTTGTAACCATGCAGATCGAATTTCGAATTTATCCAATTACATAAATCCGGAATGCTTTCGAAGAAAACTAAACTGCCAGCGGTGTCTTCGACTGCATAGCGCGCTTGATAGTCATCACCATTATAAGTCCAGATGCGCCACACCGCATGGCTGCCTAAATGGCTAGGGCCATCGACCCAATCTGCGCTTTTCTCTTTGAAACGTTTGCAGGCTGCGGCATCGACCTGCTGGTTCGTAAAACTGCTCACTCGCGCCCCTCCCTATTCGACATCATGATTCTACAGCAACCCTTGCGGTAGTAAAAGATGCGGTGCCCCCATGAGGTGCGCGATAATCCGCGCCTATAGACAACCCTCAACCGGCCTGACCAATATCCCGCCCAATGACAACGTTGGCATTACCAGCGTTGCGCGACAGGGAGAGGTTGATGCGGCGGGTGTTCGAGCGCGTTCTGGCGGCCATGGCCGTGCTGGCGGCAGTCGCGTCGGCGGCGCAGGCGGGACCGACCCTGACCCGGGCGGACCGGCGTGACGGTCAGGATCTGTCGGGAACCTGGAACTATTCGGTCGACCCCTATCGCGACGGCGTGGCCGGGTTCCATCGCGGCCCGCCCGGAACCGGCCACCGCCGCTATGACGACAGCGACGTCGAGCAGGTGACCCGCGCCGATCCCAAGGCGCTCTACGAATACGACATGCAGCGCTCGCCGACGGCCACCTTGCCGGCCTCGTGGCTGACCCACGCGCCGGAGATGCGCCACTACCAGGGCCTCGTCTGGTACCAGCGGCGGTTCGACGCCGCCGCCCTGAAGCCCGGCCAGCGGGCCTTCCTGCGGTTCGAGGCCGCCAACTACACCGCCAAGGTCTATCTGAACGGCAAGACCGCGGGCGAGCACGAGGGCGGCTTCACGCCCTTCTCGCTGGAGGTGACCAGCCTGCTGCGGGCCGGCCAGAACCAGGTGACGGTCGGCGTCGACTCCACGCCCGCCGTGGACGGCGCCCCGCCGCCGGTCACCGACTGGGAGACCTATGGCGGCATCACCCGGCCGGTGCGGCTGGTGATCACGCCGGAGACCTTCGTCGACGACGCCTGGGTGCGCCTGACCCGCGACGGCAAGACGATCGCCGCCGACGTGCGCCTGGATGGTTCCGCCGCCGCTGGTCAGGCCGTCAGCGTCAAGGTCGCCGGACTGAACCTCACGCTGTCGGGCCAGGCCGGCGCCGACGGCGTGGCGAAATTGACCGCGCCGGCGCCCAAGGGCCTCCGGCGCTGGGCGCCGGGCGCGCCCGTGCTCTACGACGTGCGGGTCGAGGCCGGCGACGACGTGCTGACCGATCGCGTGGGCTTCCGCACGGTCGAGGTGCGCGGCGGCGATATCCTGGTCAACGGCAAGCCGGTGTTCCTGCGCGGCATCTGCCTGCACGAGGAGGAGCTGGGCGAGAACCCCGCCCGCACGATCACCGAGGCCTCGGCCCACGCCCTGCTGGCCGAGGCGCGCGACGGCCTGCACGCCAACTTCGTGCGCCTGGCCCACTATCCGCATTCGGAGGTCACCACGCGCCTGGCCGACGAGATGGGCCTGCTGGTCTGGAGCGAGATCCCGATCTACTGGCTGGTCGACTTCGGCAACGCCCGCACCCTGAAGCTGGCGCGCGACATGCAGGCGGACGCGATCCGCCGCGACCGCAACCGCGCCTCGATCGTGCTGTGGAGCGTGGCCAACGAGACCCCGGTCAGCGAGGCCCGCAACGCCTTCCTCGGAACCCTGGCCGACGATGTCCGCGCGCTGGACGACACCCGCCTGGTCACCGCCGCCCTGCTGGCCGATCGCAAGATCGAAGGCGGCAGGCAGCTGATGGGCGTCGACGACCCGCTGGCGGCCAAGCTCGACGTGCTGGCGGTCAACACCTATGCCGGCTGGTATTCCGACGACAGCCTCGACGCGGTGGCCAAGATCGCCTGGCGGCCGACCGACAAGCCGCTGGTGTTCTCCGAGTTCGGCGCCGACGCCCTGGCCGGCTTCAGCGACCCGGCCCTGATGCGCAAGTTCTCCGAGGACTTCCAGGCCCGCTACTACGTCCAGACCCTGGCCATGGCCGCCAACGCCCCCAGCCTTCGGGGCATGTCGCCGTGGATCCTCAAGGACTTCCGCTCGCCCCGCCGCCAGCACCCCGTCTACCAGCAGGGCTGGAACCGCAAGGGCCTGATCTCGCCCACCGGCCGGCGCAAGGCCGCCTTCAAGGTGCTGGCCGACTACTACGAGAAGCTGGCCGGGGAGGGACGGTAGGCTCGCCCCTAAAGCCGCGCCGCCAGGGCCGTCATCTGGTCGGCGGCGACGCCCCAGCCCTCGTGGAAGCCCATCTCCTCGTGCATGGCCTTGTCCTCGGCCGACCAGTGACGGGCGATGGCGGTGTAGCGGGTCTTGCCGCCGCCCAGATCCTCGAAGCGGACGATGCCGACCATGAACGGCTTGTCGGAGGGGACCCAAGCGCTGGTGAAGGCGTCGGTGAAGACGATCAGCTGGTTCTCGACCACCTCCAGATAGACGCCGCGGTTGGGCATCTCTTCGCCGTTGGGACCGGTCATGACGATCAGGCTGGAGCCGCCGGTGCGGACGTCCATTTCGGCGTGGCTGACGCGCCAGGGCGGCGGGCAGAACCACTCGGGCAGCAGCTCGGGCGTGGTCCAGCACTTGAAGAGCCTGTCGGCTGGCTGGTCGATGATCCGGGTCAGGACCAGTTCGTGGGCGGCGGCCTGCGGGGTCGGGGCGGCGTCGAGGGCCATGGCGTTTCCTCCATCTGTGGAATGACTGTTCGGCCCTAGGACGCGCCGCGTCGACCGCTTCCGACATCGCCCGCGCATTTTTTCGAAGCCGGTTGACCCGGTTCCCCGCGAAGGCCACTGTGGCGGCAATTCAAACAAACGTTTTAGGGAGCGCGCCGTGAGCCTCTTCGACCTCTCCGGCAAGGTGGCCATCATCACCGGATCCTCGCGCGGGATCGGCAAGGCCATCGCCGAGCGCATGGCCGAGCACGGCGCCAAGGTGGTGATCTCGTCGCGAAAGGCCGGCCCCTGCGAGGAGGTCGCCTCGGCGCTCAACGAAAAGCACGGCGCGGGAACGGCCATCGCCGTGCCGGCCAACATCGCCTCGAAGGAGGACCTGCAGCGCCTGGTCGACGAGACCCGCGCCGCCTTCGGCCGCGTCGACGTCTGCGTCTGCAACGCCGCCAGCAATCCCTATTACGGCCCCCTGGCCGGGATCAGCGACGACCAGTTCCGCAAGATCCTCGACAACAACATCATCAGCAATCACTGGCTGATCTCGATGGTCGCTCCGGAGATGCGCGAGCGGAAGGACGGCGCCATCGTCATCGTCAGCTCGATCGGCGGCCTGCGCGGCAACGCCATCATCGGGGCCTACAACATCTCCAAGGCCGCCGACTTCCAGCTGGCCCGCAACCTCGCCCACGAGTTCGGACCCGACAACGTGCGGGTCAACTGCATCGCGCCGGGCCTGATCAAGACCGATTTCGCCAAGGCCCTGTGGGACGATCCCAAGACCGTGGAGCGCTCGACGGCGGGCGTGCCGCTGCGCCGGATCGGCGAGCCGGACGAGATCGCCGGGGCGGCGGTCTATCTGGCGTCCAGGGCGGGCAGCTTCATGACCGGTCAGGCGCTGGTGGTCGACGGCGGGGCGACCATCTGAAGCCCGCTCCACCGAGGCGCGATAACGGCGGTTTTTGGTGCGGCTCAGGGTCGCGCCCCGCCGGAAATTAACCGTCAGCGTAAGAGGTTGGCGCTAGGACGGAGGGGTCAACCCAAGGACCCGCCGCTTGAAGCGCATCCTGCCTCTGCTGCTCGCGCTCGTCGCCCTGGCCGGCTTCGCGCCGGCCCGCGCCGCATCGCCCGAGATCGGCGGCCAGGCCCAGAAGCTGCAGACCCTGTATCGCGAGATCGGCGTCCAGCGGGCCGGACCCGCGCCCCACGCCAACGAGGACGTCGAGCGCGCCGGCCGCCGGGCCCTGCGCCAGCGCGGCGACACCCGGCTCTACGCCCTGTGGCGGGTGCTCTACGCCTACAAGAGCAATCACGTCGACCAGGCCTTCAAGGACTGGGTCGCCACGGTGCGCGCCACCGCCCGCGCCGACGACGACGCCGAGCTGACGACCCTGGCCGAGATGATGGAGGCCGCCTACGAACTGGAGACCCGGGGCCCGAGCGGCGTCGACGACGCCCGCTGGGCGCGGTTCCTGGAGGGCTCGGGTCGCGAGATCGGCCTGATGGCCGGGGTCGAGCGCATCCGCCTCCTGGCCCGCAGCGGCCGCTGGACCCAGGCCAGCCAGTTCGCCGGCGAGCTCTTCGAGGACCTGGAGGAGCGCGGCTCGATCGCCCGCCCGCTGCTGGCCGAGGCTCACCAGGTGCACAGCTATACGCTGTCGGAGATCGGCGACAAGGACGGCGCCCTCGACCACATGGCCGAGGCCGCGCGGCTGGACGAGCGCGACGCCTTCTACATGCGCAAGATCGAGCGCCTGTACGACATCGCCTACACCGCCGCCGAGCTTGGCGAGATCCAGGCCGCCGAACAGTTCGCCGACATGCACCACCGGATGAGCGAGGCGACCGGCGACGAGGACCTGCTGACCTGGGACCAGGACCTGTGCGCGATGATCGCCGACGCCCGCGACGACCCGCGCGCCGTGCTGCGCTGCCTGGCGGACGCCGGCTCGGCCCTGGCCGCGCCGCGCGACCGGGTGTCGGTGTCGATGCTGCGCCTGCGGGCCAAGGCCCTGGCCCGCACCGGCTACGCGGCCCGCGCCCGCGCGGACCTCGCCGTGCTCGACCAGGCGCCGCCGCGCGCGGCGCGTCCGGACCCGATCGGCCGCCTGCTTGTCGAGGCCTACATCGCCAACGCCGAGGGGCGCGGCAAGGACGCCTTCGCCCTGTTCGACCGCTGGCGGGCGACCCATGCCCGCGAGGCCAGCGCCACCCAGGCCGCCACCGCCGCCCAGATCTCGTCGGCCCTGGAAGCCGAACTGCGGGCCAAGCGCAGCGAGAGCCGCCGGCTGACCGCCGAGGTCGAGCTGACCCGGCGCCTGGTACAGGCCACCGGCGTCATCGCCGCCCTGATGGCCCTGCTGGTGGCCGGCGGCGTCGCCTGGGCGCTGTACATGCGCCGGGCCCAGGCCAACCTGAAGGACGCGCGCGGCCGGGCCGAGGCGGCCAGCGACGCCAAGTCCTCGTTCCTGGCGGTGATGAGCCACGAACTGCGCACGCCGCTGAACGGCATGCTGGGCATGGCCCAGGCCCTGCGCGCCGACGAGCTCGGGGCTGGCCAGCGCGAGCAGGTCGACCTGCTGATCGATTCCGGCGAGACCCTGCTGGTGCTGCTGAACGACATTCTCGACCTGTCGAAGATCGAGGCGGGCAAGCTGGAGATCGCGCCCACGGCCGGCGATCTGGTCCAGAGTCTGGGCCGGCTGGTCAACGGCTTCCAGCCCACGGCGCGGGAGAAGGGCATCGTCCTGTCTTTCAACGTCGACGGCGATCCGCCGCCCTGCCTGATGTTCGACGTGGTGCGGGTGCGCCAGTGCGTGGCCAACCTGGTCTCCAACGCCTTGAAGTTCACCAGCGAGGGCCGGGTCGAGGTGACCTTGTCCTGCGCGCTGGAGCCGAACAGCGGCCGCCAGTCGGTGCGACTGACCGTCAGCGACACCGGCATCGGCATGAGCTCGGCCACGCTGGACAAGCTGTTCGGCGCCTTCACCCAGGCCGACGCCTCGACCACCCGCAACTACGGCGGCTCGGGCCTGGGCCTGAACATCACCCGGCGCCTGGCCGAACTGATGGGCGGCTCGGTCAACGTGCGCAGCCGCGAGGGCGAGGGGTCGCTGTTCACCCTGCGGTTCATGGCCGACGTGGCCGAAGCCTCCGTAGCGGCCGCTCCGGCCGAGGCGCCGGCGGCGGCGTTCGAACTGGACGCCCTGGCCTCGCTGGGCGGACGCCGGGTGCTGGTGGTCGACGACCATCCGGTCAACCGCCGGGTCATCCGCCTTTTCCTCGAGCCGTTCGGCTGCGAGCTGGTCGAGGTCGAGAACGGCCAGGAGGCGCTGGCCGCCGTCGAGGCCGAGGCCTTCGACATCGTGCTGATGGACGTCAACATGCCGGTGATGGACGGGCTGGAGGCCACCCGCCGCCTGCGCGCCGATCCGCGATGGCGCACCCTGCCGATCGTCGCCCTGACCGCCGACGTGATGAGCACCCAGATCCGCACCTGCCTGGAGGCGGGGATGGACGCCCACGTCGCCAAGCCGATCGATATGCGCAACCTGCTGACTATCCTGGCCCAGGTGGTGGTCGCCGCCCAGGGGCGGACGAGCGCGCGGGCGCGGAAGATGCAGGCCGCCAGGGCCTGACGGACGGGTCTTTCGCTGCAATAGTCCGGAGAGCCAAAGGGGGGGCTGTCCGATGATGATCCTGTTCGCGAGCCTGGCCCTGGCGAGCCAGCCGCGGGGCCTGACGCTGCTGACCGGTGAGGAGCTGAGGGCGACGGTGGTCGGCTCGCGATTTTCGTATGGCCGGAGCGAGGGCGACGAGGACTTCGCGCCCGGCGGACGGCATACCGCCTACTATCGCGTTCCGGCGCCAGGAACCTACGTCGTCAATCGGGACGAGGTCTGCGTCTCCCGCCCAGGATCGCGCGTCTGCTGGCGGCTGCTGCGGGACGGCGAGGGCGGCTACGTCATGGATTTCGCGCTGCCAGGCGCGCAGCGCGCTCTGGAACGGGTGTCGATCACGCGCTCGCGTTAGTCGATCTCGAAGGTGTCGGGCTGGCGCGGCGCAGCGGGCCTGGCGGGCGCCGGGACGGGCGGCGGCGTGGCGGCGCGGGGCTCGGACGACAGAAGGGCGTTGACGCGCTTGGACAGGTCGGCGGCGGTGAACGGCTTGACGATGTAGCCGTTGGCGCCCTCGTTCAGGGCCAGCTTGACTGTGTCGATGTCGCCGCGGGCGGTGATCATCATCACCGGCGTGCGCAGCCGGCGGTGCTTGCGCATCAGCCGCAGCACCTCCAGCCCGCTCATGCCGGGCATCTGGATGTCGAGCAGCACCAGGTCGGCGCGGGCATGGCTGAGGGTCTCCAGGCCGATGGTCCCGTTGGGCGCGGCCGAGACGCGGCAGCCCGACTGGCTCAGCACCAGGTCGACGAAGTCGCGGATCAGGGGATCGTCGTCGATCACCAGGACGGAGTGCGGCATCGGCGGGACATCCAGAGGCTACGCGTCGGGTACTCGACCAACTATAGCGCGCGTCGGGGAGGTGTCGCACCCCCGCGTGGGCCGCGAAGCCGCGCTTATTGTCGCGGGATCAGCGGCACAGCCGGTATGGGCTGAGGTCCAGGTGCAGGTGGTCGGCGTGGGCGGCGTTGTAGTCGGGGCCCAGCACCGCGCCGAACAGCTCGCACGCCCCCGTCCGGGCGACCCGCAGGAAGCGGCCCTCGGGTCCCGGCTTGCGGAAGTCGCCGGCGATGGTCAGCCGGCGTCCGTCGGCCAGCCGCACGCCCGAGACGTCCAGCGCCGAGGCCTTGGCGTGCTGGCTGGGCCGCTCGCCGGGGCGGCCGTAGATCGTGCGGCAGGCATAGGTTCCAAGGTGGTCGACGCGGACGAGACGGCTGTCCAGCAGGCGATCAGCCGCCGGAGCGAGCACCTGCCGTTCCCACATCGCGTAGCGCAGGGCCAGCGGGCAGGTCATGACCGGCGCGGCCGGCGACAGGCGGCTGGGCGCCCGCACCGTGTCGCGGGTCGAGCAGAAGCCTTCCTCGCGGACCGGCTGGTCGACGGGCGTGATCCCGCCGGCCCGCAGGGCGGCGCGGCAGGCGGCCGGATCGGCCCCGATCCGCGCCAGCTTGCTTTCGGTGGCCAGGCCCAGCGGCTGGTCCAGCGAGAACGGCTTCCAGGCCAGGTCCTGCGGCGGCGCGATGCGTTCGACGAGGGCGAGCAGCAAAAGGCCGGCGAGCGCGGCGTCCAGCAGGAGGCCGCCGATCTCGGCCAGCGCGAGGGCCTGGGGCGAAGCGGGTTTCACGCAGGCTGCAACGGCCAGGCGAGCCGTCCGGTTCGCGCGCCCCTGCTTGGCGAGCGGCGCATAAACGGGCATGACCGCCTGCCCCGGTCCGAAGGGACCGTTCCAGAGACCGTCGATGTCCGCCGAACGCACAGCCCTGCTCGACCGCGCCCTGTTGCCGCGCTTCGGCCTGCTGTGCCTGGGCATCTGGCTGAACGCCGCCGACACCCTGGTCACCGCCACCATCATGCCCAGCGTCGCCCGCGAGATCGGCGGCCACCAGTATTTCGGCTGGTCGGTGGCGGCCTATCTGATCGGATCGATCGTCGCCGGCGCCTGCAGCGGCAAGCTTTCGCAAGGGCTGGGCCTGCGTCGCGCCACGGCCTTCGCCGGGGCGGTCTACGCGATCGGATGCGCCATGAGCGCGTTGGCCCCCGACTTCGTCACCTTCGTCACGGGACGCCTGGTGCAGGGCCTGGGCGCGGGGGCGGTGGTGGCGCTGTGCTATGTGGCGATCACGGCCCTGTTCCCCGAAAGCCTGTGGCCGCGCGTCTACGGCGCGGTGGCCGGGGTGTGGGGCGGGGCGACCCTGCTGGGGCCGATGCTGGGCGGCCTGTTCGCCGCCGCCGGCTTCTGGCGGGGGGCGTTCTGGGCCTTCGTGATCCAGGGCGTCGTCTTCGTCGTCGCCGTGCTGGCCATGCTGCCGGGCGAGAAGCGCCAGGCCGGGCGCACGCGCATTCCCAGCCGCCAGCTTGCGCTGCTGGTCGTCGGGGTGGGGCTGATCGGCGCGGCCGGGGTCGTGGCCTCGCCGGCCGTGGCCGGCGGCTGCGCCGTCGTCGGCGTCGCGGCCATGGCGGCGATGCTGGCCGTCAACCGCGCCTCGCCCGACCGGCTGCTGCCGCGCTCGGCCGCCGACCTTTCCACCGCCACCGGCCTTGGCCTGCTGACCATGTTCGCCTGCGAGGCCGCCGCCATCGGCTTCACCGTCTATGGCCCGGCCTTCATCCAGGCCCGGCACGGCGCCTCGCCCCTGGTGGCCGGCTATGTCACCGGCGGCATAGCCGCGGGCTGGACGGTCTGCGCCATGCTGGTGGCGCGCCTGAAGGCCGAGCACGAGGCGCGGGCGATCCGCGCCGGGGCGCTGATCATCCTGGCCGGCGTAGCGCTGGCGGCCCTGGCGGTGACGCGCGGCGGCCTGTGGAGCACGGGCCTGTCGCTGCTGGCCGTCGGCTGCGGCTTTGGCCTGTGCTGGGCGTTCCTGGCCCGGCGGACCATCGCCGGCGCGCCGACGGAAGAGCAGGCCCTGGCTTCGTCGGCGGTGCCCACGGTGCAGCTGATCGGCGGCGCGGCCGGCTCGGCCGCCGCCGGGGCGATGGCCAACCTGCTGGGCTTTGGCCACGGCATCGATCCGGCCGCCGCCTTCGTCCACGGCCCCTGGCTGTTCGCCGCCTTCGCGCCGCTGGCGCTGATCGGCTGCGTCGCGGCCTGGCGGCTGGCGCGGCGCTGAGCTCCTAGTCGTCGCCGCCCAGGGTCAGCAGAAGAGCCGGGTTCTGGGCGATCAGGATGACGCCGACGGCGCCCAGGGCGTTTTCGTCCCGCTGGTCGGACTCCGTGCCCGAACCGGCGATGGGCGCGACGATCAGGCCGCCGGGCAGATCGACAGGCGGCGCGACCTCCAGCTCGGGTCGATGGCGGAAGATCTCGGCGCGGGCCGCGTCGACGCCCACCGCCAGCGGCGCCAGGTCGAGCTCGACGTCGGTTCCTACCGCCCGGTCGGCGAGGCTGAGCTTCGGCAGGTCGTTGGGACCCAGCCGCAGGCCAAGCTTGCCGGGTCGGTCGAGACTGCGCGGGCGCACCGCCTGGATCGCCGACCAGGGGATGGTCCAGCCCAGTCCGCGGTCATAGACGCCGGCCTCGTCGATCCTGAGTTCCACGGGACCGTCCTCGAGCGGCGGGCGTCGCCAGATCAGCCAGCCGAAGGCGAGGTTCAGCGCCATGGCGTAGATCACGCCCCAGAGGTCGCCGTACCACCAGGACTGGCCGGTCAGCAGCAGCGCGATCGCCAGGCCGGCGAACGGGATGCGACGCTTCCAGCGCGCCTGGAAGCGGGTCTTGCGGCTGGCCCGCCAGACGCCCGGCGCGAGCTGGTCGGGCGCGTCTTCCCGGTGGCCCGCGATCCAGAAGGCCAGCACCAGGGCGATGCCGGCGATCCACAGCGGCGGCTGCACCTCGGGCGAACCGCCCCAGACGCCGAAGGCCAGGCCCGCCCAGATGGCGGTCGGCGCGGTCTCGCGGCCGATCTCGGCGGCGGACATGTGGACGCGGATTCCGTCGGAAACCTTGCGGAGCGGGTTCATGCCCGCCAAGGTAGCGCTTGCCGTACCGCGTTCAAGCCTCGGTCAGCGCCGTTGCTTCGACCAGCGCCACCACGTCGCTCATGATCTGCGTGATCTTGAAGTCCTTGGGCGTGTAGACTCGCGCCACGCCCATCTGCTTGAGGATCAGGGCGTCGCCCTCGGGGATGATGCCGCCGGCCACGACCGGCACGTGGTCCAGCCCCTCGGCCCGCATCAGCCGCACCACCTCCTGCACCAGGTCGAGGTGAGAGCCCGACAGGATCGACAGGCCCACCACGTGGGCGCGGCTTTCCTTGGCCCGGCGGACGATCTCCTCCGGCGTCGAGCGGATGCCGTCATAGACCACCTCCATGCCGCAGGCCCGGGCCCGGGTGGCGATCTGCTCGGCGCCGTTGGAATGGCCGTCCAGGCCCGGCTTGCCGACCAGATAGGTGAGGGTGCGGCCCAGCATCTGCGAGACCCGCTCGACCTGCGCCTTCACGGCTTCCACGTCCTCGGCCTCGCCGGTGGAGACGACGACGGCCACGCCCGTCGGGCCGCGATATTCGCCGAACACCTCGCGCAGGGCCCCGGCCCACTCGCCGGTGGTGACGCCGGCCCTGGCGGCGGCGATCGAGGGTTCCATGATGTTCCGGCCATCGATCGCCGCGGCCTTCAGACCGGCCAGAGCGGTCTCGACGGCGGCGGCGTCGCGGTCGGCGCGCCAGGCCTGGATGCGGGCGACGACCTCGGCCTCCAGCTTCGGATCGACCGTCTCGATGGCGCCTTCGCCGGCCGACAGGGGCGAGGGTTCGCTGTCGGTCCAGCGGTTGACGCCGACCACGGTCAGCTCGCCGGTCTCGACGGCCCGCACTCGCCTGGCGTTCGACGCCACGAGCTGCGCCTTCATGTAGTCGATCGCGTTCTGGGCGCCGCCCATCTCGTCGATCAGCGCCAGCTGCTCCAGCGCCCCCTTCGACAGCTCGGCGACCTTGGCCTCGACGACGTGGCTGCCGGCGAACAGGTCTTCGTATTCCAGCAGGTCGGTCTCGTAGGCCAGCACCTGCTGCAGCCGCAGCGACCACTGCTGGTCCCAGGGGCGCGGCAGGCCCAGGGCCTCGTTCCAGGCGGGCAGCTGCAGGGCGCGGCAGCGGGCGTCCTTGCTCAGGGTCACCGCCAGGGCCTCGATGAGGATGCGGTAGACGTTGTTCTCGGGCTGCGGCTCGGTGAGGCCAAGCGAGTTGACCTGCACGCCATAGCGGAAGCGCCGGGCCTTCTTGTCCTGCACGCCGTAGCGCTCGAGCAGGATCTCGTCCCACAGCTTGGTGAAGCTGCGCATCTTGCAGAGCTCGGTGACGAACCGCACGCCGGCGTTGACGAAGAAGCTGATGCGGGAGGCGACGATCTCGAAGTCTTCGTCGGGCACTTGCCCGCCGGCCCGCACGGTGTCGAGCACGCTGATCGCGGTGGCCAGGGCGAAGGCCAGCTCCTGCTCCGGCGTCGCGCCCGCCTCCTGCAGGTGGTAGCTGCAGACGTTCATCGGGTTCCATTTCGGAACCTCGCGATAGCACCAGGCGATCATGTCGCCGATCAACCGCAGGCTCGGGCCCGGCGGGAAGATGTAGGTGCCGCGGGACAGGTACTCCTTGATCAGGTCGTTCTGGGTGGTGCCCTGGAGCAAGCGACGGTCGGCTCCCTGCTCGTCGGCCAGCGCCACGTACATCGCCAGCAGCCAAGCGGCCGGCGCGTTGATGGTCATGGAGGTGTTCATCTTCTCCAGCGGGATCTCGCTGAAGAGAGCGCGCATGTCGCCCAGATGGCTGATCGGCACGCCCACCTTGCCGACCTCGCCGCGGGAGAGGACGTGGTCCGGGTCGTAGCCGGTCTGGGTGGGCAGGTCGAAGGCCACCGACAGGCCCGTCTGGCCCCGCGCCAGGTTCGAGCGGTAGAGCGCGTTCGACTTCTGCGCCGTCGAGTGGCCGGCATAGGTGCGGAAGATCCACGGCGGATCGGGCGCGTGCTGAAAGGCCTTGTCCGACATCCTCGCGCTCCCGGCGGTCTTTTATGATTATCCTGGGATGATGCGCCGGTGTTGGGTGCGGTGCAATATGGGGCTTCGCAGGTGCGTGATCCTCGCTGCGCGAGGCCCCCTCCGGCCCTCTGGGCCACCTCCCCCAGAGGGGGAGGATTTACGCGGCGCAGGTGCTCCCCCTCTGGGGGAGCTGTCGCGGAGCGACTGAGGGGGCCGCCGTCAGGCGGCTACTCCCGGCTGAACCCCTCCGGCACGTCCGGGCTCGCCCCCGCCTTGCCCCACAGCACGATCTCGTTGCCCCACGGGTCGCGGAAGGCGTGGTTGTAGCCGTTGAATTCGGCCCAGTAGTGATCGCGCCAGAGCAAGGTCGCGCCCAGATCCTGCGCGGTTCCCAGGATGCGGTCGGCGCTGTCGTCGTCGCCGATCAGGATCCAGACGCGGGGCTTGCGGCCGTTAGTCGACAGCGCGCGGGGCTCGACGCCGGCCGGCTCCGGGTGCGGGCGGGCGTTGGCGGCGTCGAAGATGCCCAGGTGCAGGTTGCCGATCTGGCTGTCGGAGCCGTCGGGGTTCTTGAACTGACCGCCCGGGACCATGCGGTGATAGATCCCGTGCGGCCGGGCGTCGTTCCGCCAGCCGAACACCTGGGCGTAGAACTCGCCGGCCTTGGCGGGGTCGTCGCTGGCCAGATCGACGAAGATCAGGGTGTTGGTCACGGCGGGTTCCTTTGGATCAGTCGAAGGCGATGGAAAGGGAGAGCTCCCGCCAGGCGTCGATGTCGGCCTTCAGGCCGTCGGCGGCGTAGGCGGCGTATTTCAGGGCGTCCTCGCCCAGCAGCAGGTGCAGGGGCGGGCTTTCCGCATCGACGATCGCCAGCACGGCCTGGGCGGCCTTGGCGGGATCGCCGGGCTCGGACCCGGCGTGGTCGGCCATGATCTTCTCGGCGTCGCGGGCCAGGCCGTCGTAGTCGGCCAGCTTGTCGGCGACGATGGTCTTGGAGCCCTTGGCGAAGGCGGTGCGCAGGCCGCCGGGCGCGACGTTGGTCACCTTGATCCCCAGTTCGGCGACCTCGGCGGCCAGGGTCTGGGTCAGGCCCTCCAGCGCCCACTTGCTGGCGCAGTAGACGCCGGTGCCGGCCCAGACGGCCAGGCCCGAGACCGAGGTGACGTTGACGACCCGGCCCGCGCGGCGCGCCCGCATGGCCGGCAGCACGGCCTTGAGCACGGACAGCGGCCCGAAGACGTTGGTCTCGAACTGGGCGCGGACCTCGTCGAGCGAGGCCTCCTCGACCGCTCCGACCAGGCCGTAGCCGGCGTTGTTGACCAGCACGTCGATCTGGCCGGTCAGCGCCTCGGCCGCGCGTACGGCGTCGACGACGGCGACGGGATCGGTGACGTCCATGACCAGGCCGCGGGCGCGGCCGGGCGCCAGGGCCTCGAAGGCCTCGACGTCGGCCTTGCGCCGCACCGTGCCGGCCACGACGTCGCCGCGCGCCAGCGCCGCCGCGGCGATCTCGCGCCCGAGCCCGCCGGACACGCCGGTGATCAGCCAGGTCTGGGTCATGAAAGGTCCTGTCCAACAAGATCCTCACCCACTGGGAGAGGTGGCCCGAAGGGCCGGAGGGGGGACGTTATCAGCTAGCGAAGCGCTGGCCGTCTTCCCCCTCAGTCGCCCATTTCGTTTTGGGCGGCTGTTGGCCGGCCCGGGAGCGTCCATCAGAACGGCTTGTCGCCCTTCACCCACAGGCGGTGCATTGTCCGGAAGTACTTCTGGTCGTCGTACAGCGTGCCGGTGTGCAGCGTGCAGCGGTTGTCCCACATCAGGATGTCGCCGACGCGCCACTTGTGGCGGTGGACGAAGCGGTCCTGGGTCATGAACTCGACCAGTTCGTCCAGCATCGCCAGGCCTTCCGGCCCCGGCTTGCCGATCACTTCGGTCACCGTGCCGGTCGAGGGCCACAGGGCCTTGCGGCCGTCGGCCGGGTGGGTGCGGATCAGCGGGTGCTCGACGTCGGGATTGGCCGCCTCCATTTCGGGCGACAGGATCTGGGCCCCGAACGCGCGGGTGGCCATGAAGTGCTTGTAGCTGTGGTGCAGCCGCAGCGGCAGCAGCTGCGCCTGCTTCTCAGGCGAAAGCGCCTCCCAGGCCGCGCAGCCGTCGGCCAGCAGGGTGTCGGAACCTTCGTCCGGCGCCTCCACGCAATAGAGCATGGTCAGCATCACGGGCTGGGGCTTGTAGCTGTAGTCGGTGTGCCATCCGACGCCGTCGTTGTGGGCTCCGATCGGCTGGCCGTCGACCACCCGGTTGGAGAGGATGAAGATCTTCGGATAGCCGGGCAGGGTGAAGCGCGTCTGGGTATGGTCCTCCGGCTCGCCGAACCGGCCGATGAACGCCATCAGGTCGTCGGGGGTCATGGTCTGGTCGCGCACCAGCACCGCGCCGTGCGCGTGGAAGGCGGCGACAACCCCGTCGAGCTCGGCGTCGGTGGCGGTGGGCAGGTCGATGCCGAGGATCTCCGCGCCGAACGCGTCTTTGAGCGGCCTCTTGGCCAGGGCGGGAAGAGCTTCGGCGAGCATGTCGGCGACCTTTGGTGACTGTCTGGCGGCGAGCCTAGGCGGCTGAAAAATCACGGTCTTGCCTCAGAGCGCCCTGTCTCTTTCCCGCGTCTCGTGCGCGTACGGTCAAAAGCCGCGCCGCTGCGCACCTTGGGAACAGCAACGCCCGTCCGCCGGGCGACGGCGCGGCGCGCCCCCTTCGCCGACCAAGTTTTCGTGCGCGCTGGAGCAAGACCTGGGGCGGCCAGCGGCGCCAGCCTTGGGTCGTCTTCCTCCCAAAGCGAGCGCCCGGCCGTGACCCTGTTCAGCGACGCCTTCTTCGACGGGCTGTCCAGCTCCACCCTCGAGGTGGGCGCGGCGCAGACCCTGCCGCCGGCCTGCTACACCGACGCGGCGTTCTACGATTTCGAGAAGGCCGCGCTGTTCGACCGCGAATGGCTGTGCGTGGGCCGGGTGGACCAGGTGCGGGAGCCGGGCGACTTCTTCACCACCGAGATCGCCGGCGAGCCGATCCTGGTCACCCGCAACCGGGCCGGCGAGATCAAGGCCATGTCGTCGGTGTGCCAGCACCGCGCCATGCTGGTGGCCGAGGGCAAGGGCAACGCCCGCGGCTTCGTCTGCCCCTATCACCACTGGGTCTATTCGCTGAACGGCGACCTGGTGAACGCTCCGGCCATGGACCGCACCTGCGGCTTCGACAAGAAGACGGTGAAGCTGCCGGGCTTCAAGGTCGAGATCTGGCTGGGCTTCATCTTCGTCAATTTCGACGATACAGCCCCCCCTTTGGCGCCCCGCCTGCAAAACGTCGAAGCCGCCATCGCCAATTTCGATCTCGAGGCGGCCGAGGCGCTCGAACCCATGACCGGCCAGTTCGCCTGGAACTGGAAGGTGATGTTCGAGAACAACAACGACGGCTACCACGCCAGCAAGCTGCATCGCGGCGTGCTGCACGACTTCATCCCCAGCGAGCTGGCCAGCTTCCCCGAGGCCGCTCCGGGCGACGCCGGCTTCCTGCGCTACAACGGCACGCTGCACCCCGACGCCAGCTTCAATCCGACCCAGAAGGCGGTGCTGCCGATCTTTCCCAAGCTGTCGGACGAGGACCGGGGGCGGGCGACCTTCGCCAACATCCCGCCGACCCTGTCGCTCGTGATGACCAGCGACATGGTCATCTACCTGATCCTGCGGCCCACCGGCCCGGAGACAATGGCCCAGGACACCGGCGTCCTGGTCGCCCCCGGCGCGCGCGAAAGCTACGGCTTCAAGGAGCGGCTGGAGATGATCATGACCTCGGCCGGCCAGATCATCGCCCAGGACATGCATGTGGACGAACTGGTCCAGAAGGGCCTGCGCTCGCGTTTCGCCATCCGTGGCCGCTACTCCTGGCAGGAGGGCGCGCAGGTGCAGTTCAACCGCTGGCTCGCCCCGCGCTACCAGGCCCAGTGGGCGCGGATGCAGGGCCAGCCCGCCGCGCCCTCGACCCCGGTGGAGGCCGCCTGAGATGACCTCGCGCCTTCCCGTCGTCTTCTTCGGTCACGGCAGTCCGATGATCGCGCTGGAGACCAACGACACCACCGCAACCTGGCGGGCCATGGCCGCGGAGATCGAAGCGGCCCACGGCAAGCCCAAGGCCATCCTCTGCGTCTCGGCCCACTGGATCACCAAGGGCGTCGGGGTGACGGCGATGAGCAACCCGCGCACCATCCACGACTTCGGGACCTCGTTCCCGCGCGCCCTGTTCGAGGTGCAGTATCCCGCGCCGGGCTCGCCGCAGCTGGCGGCGCGGGTGCGCGACCTGCTGGCGCCGGACGTCCCGGTGGTGCTGGACGAGCGCCAGTGGGGCCTGGACCACGGAACCTGGTCGGTGCTGTGCAAGGCGTATCCGGACGCCGACGTGCCGGTGATCCAGCTGTCGATGGACGGGACCAAGCCGCCGCAATGGCACTACGAGATGGGGCGGCGCCTGGCCTCGCTGCGTGACGAGGGCGTGCTGATCGTCGGCACCGGCAACATCGTCCACAACCTGCCGGCCATGGACTGGGGCGACAGGCACTGCGCGCCCTACGACTGGTCGCGGCGCTTCAACGAGGCGATCAAGGCGGCGATCGCGCAAGACCGGCCGCTGGCCGCCGTCGAGTTCGAGACGCTGGGCGAGGACGCCCGCCGCGCCGTGCCGACGCCCGACCACTACTGGCCGCTGCTCTACGTGCTGGGCGCGCGCCTGCCCGGGGACGTCGCCCGCTTTTCCCCCGACCACATCGAGCACGGCTCGCTGAGCATGACCAGCGTCACGCTGGCCGCGGCCTGAACGGAGATCCCGATGCCCTTCATCTGCGAACCCGGCCAGGTCCGTCCCGACGTCGCGCCCGGCGCCCTGCATCATCTCAAGGCGACGCCCGAGACCATTCACTGGGGCTATTTCGATCCGTCGATCAAGCCGGCCCTGCGCATCAAGAGCGGCGACCTGATCCAGGCCGAGGCGATCACCCATCACGCCGGCGACGCCCCCGAGCTGATGATGGACGAGGCCGTCACGCGGATCTTCACGCAGGTGCCCGAGGACGACCGCAATCCCGGCGTCCACATCATGACCGGCCCGATCTACGTCGAGGACGCCAAGCCCGGCGACGTGCTGGAGGTGCGCTATCTGCGCATGGTTCCGCGCAACCGCTACGGCTCCAACCTCGCGGCCAACTGGGGCTATCTCTACAAGGAGTTCGGCGAGAAGGAACGGGTGACGATCTACGAGCTGGACGCCGACTTCAACACCGCCAGCGCCCTCTACGCCTACGACTTCCCGGGCAAGTACCTGACGCCCGGCACGATCACCAACTGCCCCGAGTGCGACCGCCAGAGCGCGCTGCCGGGCGTGCGCATCCCGGCCCGGCCGCACCTGGGCACCGCCGGCGTCGCGCCGGCAGTCGACGGCCGCGTCAGCACCATCCCGCCCGGCCTGCACGGCGGCAACATCGACAACTGGCGCATCGGGGCGGGGGCGACGATGTACTATCCCGTGCAGGTGGAGGGCGGGCTGTTCTCCATCGGAGATCCCCACGTCAGCCAGGGCGATGGCGAACTTTCAGGCACCGCGATCGAAAGTTCGCTCAACGTCCTGATGCAGATCGTCCTTCGCAAGGATTTCGAGACCCCCGGGCCTTTGCTGGAGACCCCCAAGTGGTGGATCGTCCACGGGTTCGACGAGGATCTGAACGTGGCCATGAAGCAAGCCTCCCTCAACATGCTGAGCCTGCTGTCCGATCACGTCGGCCTGACCAGGAACGACGCCTATTCGCTGATGAGCGTGGCCTCCGACTTCGGCGTCACCCAGGTGGTGGACGGCAAGCAGGGCTGCCACGTGCGCGTGCCGCGCGACATCTTCCCCCAAACCAAGAAGACCTGACGCCTTGCGGGCCTGGTCGTTCAGCACCGACAGCTATCCCCGCGCCGAACGCTCGGACGCCTGGCGCGAGGCCATGTCGCGCCTGGGCCTGCCGGTCGAGGGGCTGCCAGCGGGAAGTTTGGCGGAGCTGGAGCCGGCCTCGACCTCCGTGGTCTGCCTGACCAGCCCGCTGGGCATCGAGTTCGCCTTGGTCAACGCCGGGGCCCAGACGATCTCGGGCCGCCTGACCAACCAGCCGGCGGCGGTGTGGATGGCGGTGCTGCTCGACGGCCAAGCGGCGGTGGTCAGCGACGACCTGGCCGAGGACCTGACCGTGGGCGACATCGCCTTCGGCCCCACCGGCCAGGCGGCCGCCCTGCGGCTTTCCACACGCTGCCGGCTGATGTTCGTCCGCGCCCCGCGCGTGGCCCTGAACCATCGGCTGGTCGCGCCGCGCGCCCTGCGCGTGGGCCGGCTGCGCGGGGAGGGCGGGGTCAAGCACATCCTCTCGGGCCTGCTGCGCTCGACCGCCGACTCGCTGGAGGATTTGACGGTCGACCAGCTACGGCCCGTCGAGCTGGCCCTGGCCGAGTTCCTGGGGCTGTGCCTCTTGGAAGCCGGCGAGGAGCGCGGCGCGGCCTGGCCCACCGACGCCCGCAGCGCCCATCTGCAGCGCCTGCGCCAGACCATCGAGACGCTGCTGCCCGATCCCAACCTCACCATCCGCCGGGTGGCCGACGAGGAGGGGGTCTCGCCGCGCTACGTGCAGAAGCTGTTCGAGGGCGTGGAGGAGACTTTCAGCCACTATCTGCGCACGCGCCGGCTGGAGCGCTGCCGCAACGACCTGGCCAGCCCGCAGTTCGCCCGGCTGTCGATCTCGGAGATCTGCTTTCGCTGGGCTTCAACGGCAGCGCCCATTTCAGCCGCGCCTTTCGCGACCAGTACGGCTGCTCGCCCCGGGATTTCAGGCGCAGCGTCCGCGACGAGGAGCGGGTGGCGGCCTGACGACTTGCTCGCTCCAGTTGTCCGTGAGAGACCGGATCCGGACAGGGGGTGTCGTATGCGGACTTGGATCGTTCTCATCGCGTTGTCGACGCTGGCGGCGTGCGGGCCTGGCGACGGCGCGCCCAAGGACCAGCACTTCTCGCTGGACGGCGTGGAATATCACTGGACCGTAGCCCACGGGGCGACCGGCGGTCTGCTGCTGGTCGGTCCGCAAAGGCCGGACGGGGGCAACGTCACCCTGGCGCTAGGCTGCAAGGATCTGAAATCGGGTCTGGTCGCCGCGCGCCTCGATACGGCCAACTCGCAGATGAAGTCGAACGAGACGATGGCCCCGGGCGAGCTGATGGTCCAGGCCGGCGAACTGGTGCTGCGGACGCCGGGCAAGCCGCAAAAGCCTGGGGCCTTGTCGGTCACCGGCGACATCTCCCTGCCGCCGGACTATTTCGACGCCCTGGCCAAGGCGGGCCTCGTCAGCATCGGATACAACAACCGCATCTACGCCTTCGTGGGCCGGGCAAGGCCCTGACGCGCCACTTCGAGCGCTACTGCGCCAAGCTGGACGCCCGACAGGCGCAAGCCGGCGTTGCGTCCTCCGCCGACCGCTCCTAGCGTCGCGTTCTAACCGCTAGGGAGCCGTCGATGAAGGCGTTGTTGGCGATCGCCATGGGCTTGGGCCTTGGCATGTTCGGCGTCTCGGCGGCCGACGCCACACAGTGGCCGAACGGCGCCAAGGCGGCCGTGGCCCTGACCTATGACGACGCCCTGGCTTCGCAGCTGGACAACGCGATCCCGGCGCTCGACGCGGCCGGCTTCAAGGGCAGCTTCTTCCTGTCGAACGTGAAGGCGGCCGACATCCCGCGCTGGCGGGCCGCGGCGGCGGAAGGCCATGAACTGGCCAACCACACGATCTTCCACGCCTGCCCGGCCGCCAACTATCCGGCCGATCCGCGCTATGTCGCCGAGGCCTATACGCCGGCCAGCCTGCTCGAGGAGATCAAGCAGCAGAACGTGCTGCTGGCCGCCATCGACGGCAAGGCGCGGCATGGCTTCGCCACGCCGTGCGGGTCGAGCAAGGCTGGCGGCGTCGACTATCTGGAGATGCTGCGGGAGTCGGGCCTGGTGACCTATGCGCGCGGCGTGGTGACGACCCCGGCCGACCTGAGCGGCGCGAAGATCGACCCGATGCACGTGCCGGCGCGGGCTTTCCCGACGACGTGACCGGCGCCCAGCTGATCGACTTCGCCAAGAGCGCCGCGGCCGGCGGCGGCGTGGCGGTGTTCCTGTTCCACGGCGTCGGCGCGACTACCTGCAGGTCTCCAACCCCGCGCACCGGGAATTGCTGGCCTGGCTGAAGGCCAATCCGAAAGAGGTGTGGGTGGCCCCGCTGCAGGACGTGACGGACTGGGCCGCGGCGCATCCTTGAGCGGGCTAAAGGCCAACTTCAATCGCTTCCCTGGGCCTTGTGCCCAGGGCCCATCGCGCCGCCGCTCAAACCTAGCCGGGACGACCGCCGTCTGAGCGGCTGAAACATGGATCCTGGGCACAAGGCCCAGGAAGGCAGGCTTATTTGGACAACGAAGCGGATGTCGCCTTCGCGCGCGCCAGCCGCTCCACCGCCGCATCCAGCACGTCGTCGCCCTTGGCGAAGCACAGCCGCAACACGCTGGTCACCGGATCCTTCGCGTAGAAGGCCGAGACCGGGATCGCCGCCACCCCCTGCTCGCGCACGGCCCGCAGCGCGAAGGCGCGGTCGGGTTCGTCGATGCCCGACGCCGCCAGGTCGACGTTGAGGAAATAGGTGCCGGCGCTGTCGAGCACGGAGAAGCCCACGTTCCGCAGGCCCGCCGCCAGCCGGTCGCGCGAACGCTGCAGGCCCGCCGGCATGGTCTCGAACCATTCGCCCGGCTCGTCCAGGCCAAAGGCGACGGCGGCCTGCAGGTTGGGCGGAGTGGTGAAGGTCAGGAACTGGTGGGCGCCGGCCAAGGCGCGCGCCAGGGCCGGGGCGGCGCACAGGAAGCCGACCTTCCACCCTGTCATACCGAAAAGTTTGCCGGCCGAACCGATCTTCACCGTCCGCTCGCGCATGCCGGGGAAGGTCATCAGCGGCTTGTGGGCGCGGCCGTCGAAGACCACGGCTTCCCACACCTCGTCGCAGACCGCGATCACGTCGTGGCGGACGCAGAACTGCGCCAGCAGCGCCAGATCCTCGTCGGCCATGACCACGCCGGCGGGGTTCAGCGGGCTGTTGAGCACGACCAGCTTCGTCCTGTCGCTGAACGCCGCCTCCAGCATCGCCCGGTCGAACCGCCAGTGCGGCGGCGCGAGGCGCACCAGGCGCGGGACGCCCCCGGCGCGGCGCACCATCGGCAGGTAGGCGTCGTACAGCGGCTGGAACAGCACCACCTCGTCGCCGGGCGAGATCAGGGACAGGAACGCCGCCGCCAGGGCCTCGGTGGCTCCCGAAGTGACGATGATCTCGTGGTCGGGATCGAGATCCAGGCCCTGGGCGCGCCCATAGTGAGCGGCGACCGCCTGGCGCAGCAGCGGCAGGCCGCGCATCGGCGGATACTGGTTCGAGCCCTCGATCAGCGCCTGACCGGCCTTGCGCCGCAGGGCGATCGGCCCCTGGTCGTCGGGAAAGCCCTGGCCCAGGTTGATCGCCCCCATTTCGCGGGCGAGGCCGCTCATCTCCTCGAAGACGGTGACGGGCAGGTCGGCGAAGACGGGGTGGACCATGGCGAGCTCTTCGGCGGCGGGGAAGGGACCATGGCGTGGCGGCGGCGAAGCGCCAAGGCTTTCCGGCCGCGCCGGCCCCCTCAGTCGGCTTTGCCGACAGCTCCCCCAGAGGGGGAGCATCTTGACGCTCCAGATCCTCCCCGTCTGGGGGAGGTGGCCCGGAGGGCCGGAGGGGGGCGCCGCAGGCGCCCGCGCAACCTGCGCCGCACTCCGCGCATTTCCCTGACGCCAAGGGGTCAACAGGAGAAGACGGCATGAACGGCGTGGGTTTCATCGGCGCGATCATCATCGGCATCTTCGCCGGCTGGCTGGCCGAGAAGATCATGAAGCGCGATCACGGGCTGCTGACCAATCTGGTGGTCGGCCTGGTCGGCTCGCTGATCGGCGCCTTCCTGGCCAGCATGCTGGGCCTGGGCGCGACCGGCTGGATCGGCAGCCTGGTGATCTCGACCGTCGGCGCGGTGGTGCTGCTGGCCCTGCTGGGCCTGTTCCGTCGACGCGCCTGATGCGGCGCATCCTGATCGCCGCCGCGGGCGCGGCGGCGTTGAGCGTGGCGGCCTGCGGCGAGCGGGCCGACCTCGACATCGCCGCCGGCACCGGCGCCAGTCCGCAGCTGCCGGCGCCGAAGAAGACGCTGCTGCCGACCCTGAACATCGCGCCGGCCAAGGGCTGGCCGGCGGGCGGCGCGCCGAAGGCGGCCGAGGGGCTGGTCGTGAAGGCCTTCGCCGACAAGCTGGACCATCCGCGCTGGATCCACGTCCTGCCCAACGGCGACGTGCTGGTGGCCGAGACCAACGCGCCGCCCAAGCCCGAGGACCAGAAGGGCCTGCGAGCCAAGATCCAGGGCATGGTGATGAAGCGGGCCGGGGCGGTGACCAAGAGCGCCAACCGCATCACCCTGCTGCGCGATACCGACGGCGACGGGGTCGCTGACCTGCGCTCGACCTTCATCGCCGGGCTGAACTCGCCGTTCGGCATGGTCCTGGTCGGCGACCGCTTCTACGTGGCCGACACCGACGCGGTGCTGGCCTTCCCCTACAAGGAAGGCGAGACCACGATCACCGCGCCGCGCCAGCGGGTCACCGACCTGCCGGCCGGGCCGCGCAACCATCACTGGACCAAGACCCTGATCGCCAGTCCCGACGGCCAGCATCTCTATGCGACCGTCGGCTCCAACAGCAATGTCGCCGAGAACGGCATGGCCGAGGAGGAGGGGCGGGCGGCGATCTGGGAGATCGACGTCGCCACCGGCGCCAAGCGCCTGTTCGCCACCGGCCTGCGCAATCCCAACGGCATGGGCTGGGAGCCGTCCTCCGGCGCGCTGTGGACCGTGGTCAACGAGCGCGACGAGATCGGCAGCGACCTGGTGCCCGACTACATGACCTCGGTGCGCGACGGCGGCTTCTACGGCTGGCCCTACAGCTACTACGGCCAGCACGTGGACGAGCGGGTCAAGCCGCCGCGCCCGGACCTGGTGGCCCGGGCCATCAAGCCGGACTACGCGCTGGGTCCGCACACCGCCTCGTTGGGCCTGACCTTCGACGCCGGCTCGGCCCTGCCCGCGCCGTTCAAGGGCGGGGCCTTCATCGGCCAGCACGGCTCGTGGAACCGCAAGCCGCACAGCGGCTACAAGGTGATCTTCGTGCCCTTCGCCGGCGGCAAGCCCTCGGGCCCGCCGCTGGACGTGCTGACCGGTTTCCTCAACGGCGAGGGCGAGGCCCTGGGCCGGCCGGTGGGCGTGGCCTTCGACAGGCGCGGCGCACTGCTGGCGGCCGACGACGTGGGCAACGTCATCTGGCGGGTCAGCAAGCGCTGATCCGAGTCAAACTGGAACGGCGGCGGCGCCCAAAAGCCGGGCGTCCGCACGCTCGCCCGGCGGGAGGTCCACGGCGAGGCGTTGTCATCTACAACCTGGATGTTTGAGGTTATAACTGGCGGTATCCGTGTGTGTCTGAAGTGAACTGATAAAACTATTAAATAGAATACATGTCTTTCGGTCGAGAGATAGCGACCGAACTGTGACGAACTAATGTCCGACCCATGATCTTCGGCGGCCGACTATTGCTGTCGAAGGCGGCTTTGGCGGGAAAATTGGGAGGAAAGTCGATCCGTGAGGCGTGTTCACGCTTCGTCGGCGGCTTCCGCGTCCTAAAGACCCCGACAGGGCGGGAGCTTCGCGAGGGGCGAAGTTTCCACGCAAACCTATTCATGGGGGCATATTCTAGATGCTTGATCGCAAGTTGCTGCTGGCCTCGTCGGTGATCGCCGGCCTGGGGCTGGCGCCCGTCGGCGCCTGGGCGCAGGCCCAGACCCCGACAAAGTCCGACAAGGCCGCGGGGGCGAACGCCGACGAAGCCGAAGTCGAGGCCGTCGTCGTCACCGGTTCGCGCATCAAGCGCAACGCCTACAACAGCGCCTCGCCGATCCAGGTGATCACCTCCGAGCAGAGCGAGCTGGAGGGCCTGGTCAACACCACCGAGATCATCCAGAGCTCGTCGCTGGCCAGCGGCTCGTTCCAGGTGGCCGACGAACTGACGGGCTACAACGTCACCGGCGGTCCGGGTGTGAACACCATCTCGCTGCGGGGCCTGGGCGCCAACCGCACGCTGGTGCTGCTGAACGGCCGCCGCCTGACGCCGTCGGGCGTGCGCGGCACGGTCGGCCCGGTCGACCTGAACACCATCCCCAACGCCATGATCGACCGCGTCGAGATTCTCAAGGACGGCGCCTCGTCGATCTATGGCTCGGACGCCGTGGCCGGCGTCGTCAACTACATCACCAAGACGAACTATGACGGCGGCCGGGTGCGGATCTACGGCAACGCGCCCTTCGCCAAGGGCGGCGGCGGCCAGGAGTATTCGGCCGAGGCCTCGTGGGGCAAGACGTTCGAGCGCGGCTATCTCAGCGCCTCGGCCAGCTACTACAAGCAGATGGCCCTGCGTCGCGGCGACCGCGACTACACCAGCTGCTCGGCCGACAACTACTACAGCACCACCACCGGCGCCCGCGTCGACCTGACCGATCCGGCCACCGGCGACTACAAGTGCTTCAACCAGATCAACAACGTCGCCTACACCAGCGGCTACGGCGGCTATTTCCAGTACATGGTCCCGGGCACGAGCTACTCGTACGCCGGCAACACCGCGCCGAACTTCGTGGCCAGCAACGCGGCCTTCGCCAACCTGGCCCGCGTGGCGCGCGCCAACTACCCGGAAACCTACCGCGTCGCCAACTACGACTCGTCGGTCTGGCAGCGGGCTACGGTCATCAGCCCGGTCGAGCGCGCCAGCTTCTACGTCACCGGCGGCTATGACCTGGGCGCCGGCGTCGAGGCCTATGGCGAGCTGCTCTACAACCGTCGCAACTCCGAACAGAACGGCGCGCGCCAGCTGTTCCCGACCGTCAGCACCACCAACCCCAACAACATCTTCGGGGCGGCCGGCGGCACGGCCTATCCGGTCATCGCGGTGGCCTACGACTCGATCCAGAAGGTCGACTACTACCGGGGCCTGGGCGGCCTGCGCGGCGACTTCAAGTTCCTGGAAGGCTCGAAGTTCGGCTTCCTGAGCGGCTGGGACTGGGACGTCTACGGCCAGTACGGCAAGTCGGACGGGACCTATTCGGTCAGCTCGATCAACAGCGACGCCGTCGCCGCCACCACGGCCGCCGGCTCCTACTGCAACCAGTCGCTGGTGACGATCTCGGGCGGCGACTGCTCGACCCTGCCTAGCGGCATTCCGTGGTTCAGCTCGCGGGTCCTGGCCGGACAGTTCACCGACGCCGAGCGCGCCTTCCTGTTCGGCGTCGACGTGGGTCACACCACCTACGAGCAGTCGCTGGTCGAGGCCAGCTTCTCGGGCGACCTGTTCAGCCTGCCGGCCGGCAAGGTCGGGGCCGCCTTCGGCTTCACCTGGCGCCACGACGACTTCGACGACAGCCCTGGCACGGCGTCGCTGAACAACAACAACTGGAACCTGACCCGCGCCGGACACACCTTCGGCACGGACACCACGACCGAGGCCTTCGCCGAGATCGACGTGCCGGTCCTGAAGGACCTGTTCCTGGTCAAGAGCCTGGACCTCCAGGTCTCGGGCCGTCACACCGAGGTCGACAGCTACGGCGACAGCGACACCTACAAGATCGGCCTGAACTGGCAGATCACCCCGACCTGGCGCCTGCGCATGAGCGACGGCACGTCGTTCCGCGCCCCGTCGCTGTACGAGCTCTATCTCGCCGACCAGACCGGCTACAGCGTCGCCGACCCCTGCATCCTGTACGGCAGCAGCGGCGCCAGCCAGACCATCGTCACCAACTGCGCCGCCCAGGGCGTGTCGGCCACTCAGGCCAGCTACTCGACCCTGATCACGGCCGGGGGCGGCAAGGGCATCCTGAAGGCCGAGACCTCGGAGTCGAAGACCATCGGCGTGGTGTTCACCCCGAGCTTCGTCAACCTGAAGGTCGCGGTCGACTACGCCGACATCGACATCAGCAACGAGATCACCCAGTTCGGCGCCGCCAAGATCGCCGCCCGCTGCTACGAGTCGGTCGGCCTCTCCAGCCCGTTCTGCTCGCTGGTGACGCGTGATCCGACCACGCACCTGCTGACCCTGGTCAAGAACGACTACGTCAACGTCGCCTCGCAGAAGAGCCGCGCGATCGACCTGACCACCGACTACCGCCACGACTTCGAAGGCGGCGGGCAGCTGTACTTCAATAGCCAGTTCAGCTGGCAGCTGCAGGACACCTCAAACCTGTTCGGCGAGACCGAGGAGGACGACTACAACGGCACGACCTACATCTACGACGGTCCGGACTTCTCGGGTAAGGCCAGCCTGTCGTACCGCAAGGGGCCGTGGACCTACACCTGGTCGTCGACCATCACCGGCAAGGCCTCGGACGCCGAGATCCTGGGCGACACCGTGGGCAGCGCCAAGTACGCGACCTCGACCAGCTACGACTACGTGGTCGGCTCGACGTACTACAAGTACGTCCACGTGAAGTACCACACCGAGTTCATGGCCTATCACAACGTCTCGGCCCGCAAGGTGATCGACGACAAGACGACCATGACCTTCGGCGTGCAGAACCTGTTCGACGAGGCCCCGCCCTCGATCTCGAGCAGCTATCGTGTCGGCAACTCGGAAATCTGGGGCTACGAACTGCGGGGCCGCCGCGGCTTCCTCAGCATCGAGCGCAGCTGGTAAGCCGCGCTACGGCCTGAAGGCCGGAAAGGCCGTCGCCCTCGCCGGCGGCGGCCTTTTTCTTTTTGTCGCGAAGCTCCTCCCTCGCGAAGCGGGGGAGGTGGTGCGGTGCGGATACGCGCCGCGACGGAGGGGGCGAGGGACGGAGCGCCGTGCGCGCCGCCGCCCCCTCCACCACTTCGTGGTCCCCCTCCCCCGCAGGCGGGGGAGGAGTGGTGCTTCACGCACGAAAAAGGCCGCCGACCCGAAGGTCGGCGGCCCGTTTCATGTCCCGAAAGGACCCGAAGACTAGTCTTCCTTCACGCGCTTCTTGCGGAAGGACGGGTTCAGGGTCTGCTTGCGCAGGCGGATGTTCTTCGGGGTCACTTCGACCAGTTCGTCTTCCTCGATGTAGGCGATGGCCTGCTCGAGGGTCATCTTGCGCGGCGGGGTCAGGCGGATCGACTCGTCCTTGCCCGAGGCGCGGACGTTGGTCAGCTGCTTGGCCTTCATCGGGTTGACGTCCATGTCATCCGAGCGAGCGTTCTCGCCGATGATCATGCCCTGGTACGTCTTCTCGCCGGCGCCGACGAACATGGTGCCGCGCTCTTCCAGGTTCCACAGCGCGTAGGCGGCGGTTTCGCCGTCCGAGTTGCTGATCAGCACGCCCTTGCGCTGCTGGTCGATGGCGCCCTTGTAGCCTTCGTAGTGGCTGAACACGCGGTTCAGCACGCCCGAACCGCGCGTATCGGTCAGGAACTCGCCCTGATAGCCGATCAGCGAGCGCGACGGGGCGACCAGCTGGATGCGGGTCTTGCCCGCGCCCGACGGACCCATGTCGCGCAGTTCGGCCTTACGCAGCGACAGCTTCTCGATGACGATGCCCGAGAACTCGTCGTCGACGTCGATCATGACGTCTTCCATCGGCTCGAGGCGCTTGCCGGTTTCCGGATCGGTCTGGAACACGACGCGCGGACGCGAGATCGAGACCTCGAAGCCTTCGCGGCGCATGTTCTCGATCAGCACGCCCAGCTGCAGTTCGCCGCGGCCCGAGACTTCGTAGGCGTCGCCTTCGGTGCTCTCGGTGACGCGGATGGCGACGTTGCTCTCGGCTTCCTTCAGCAGGCGGTCGCGGATGACGCGCGACTGGACCTTGTCGCCTTCGCGGCCGGCCAGCGGGCTGTCGTTGACCGAGACGGTCATCGAGATGGTCGGCGGGTCGATCGGCTGGGCCGGCAGGGCCTCGGTCACTTCCATCGCGCACAGGGTGTCGGCGACGGTGGCCTTGGACATGCCCGCGATGGCGACGATGTCGCCGGCTTCGGCGCCCTCGTCGATCGGCTGGCGCTTCAGGCCGCGGAAGGCCAGCACCTTGGTGATGCGGCCGCGCTCGATTTCCTTGCCGTCACGGTCGAGGGCGTGGATGGCCAGGCCGGGAACGGCCTTGCCGCTCTCGATGCGGCCGGTCAGCAGGCGGCCCAGGAACGGATCGCTTTCGATCAGCACGTTCAGGATCTGGAACGGCTCGTCCTTCTTGGCGATCTGCTTGGGTTCCGGCACGTGGCGGACGATCAGGTCGAACAGCGGGGCGAGGTTGTCGCTGGGCACGTTCATGTCCAGCGTGGCCCAGCCCGAACGGCCCGAGGCGTAGATGTGCGGGAAGTCCAGCTGCTCGTCCGTGGCGCCGATGGCGGCGAACAGGTCGAAGGCGGCGTTGTGCACGCGGTCCGGGTCGGCGTGGGCGCGGTCGACCTTGTTGATGCAGAGGATCGGGCGCAGGCCCATCTTCAGCGCCTTGGTCAGCACGAACTTGGTCTGCGGCATGACGCCTTCCTCGGCGTCGATCAGCAGGACGCAGCCGTCCACCATGCCCAGGATCCGCTCCACCTCGCCGCCGAAGTCGGCGTGTCCGGGGGTGTCGATGATGTTGATGCGGGTCTCGCCCGCTTCACCGTTCCACAGGACGCTGGTGCACTTGGCCAGGATGGTGATGCCGCGTTCGCGCTCCTGGTCGTTGGAGTCCATGGCGCGTTCGGTCGTCGCCTCGTTGGCGCGGAACACGCCCGACTGGGCCAGCAGCTGGTCGACGAGGGTGGTCTTGCCATGATCGACGTGCGCGATGATGGCGATATTTCGCATGGACATGGGAGGACGGCGGGCTTTCGGAGAAAATCGGATGAGACGCTGCGCGCGTCAGGCGCGCGGCTTTTACGCGACTGCGCTGCGTTTATCCACCCCGCGCGTAAGGCGCCTTATGTCGCGGTTACCGGTGTCATCTCGCAAACCCTTATTCCTACCGGGTTTGAGGTGGTTTCTGGCGGGTGTCGTTTCTTGGCAACTAATGCTGCATCGCAGCAATGCCTATTTTATGGTCAAGCTTGAAGATCGGCGTTCTCCGATCCTTGCTGTGCAAAGGGTTGCTACGGGTTGTCGCAGAAAATTCGACAACGTTGTCCAACTTTCCGCTTGCCCGATTTCGCAGCGCACCCTATAAGGAAGGTGTGAGGCGGCGCTGCCGCTTCTGCCCTTCCTGGGCGTTTCCTCCCTAATGAACTAGCCCGGCCTTACCGCCGGGCTTTTTTTTGGCCTGAACCCGGCCGGCCGCGAGTTTGCAGGCCTTTGCGGCGGTTTGCGGGCGATCTGACCGCCGCGCGCGGCGCTTTTCCCTACTTCAGGTCCGTCCAGTCGGCCTGCGTCAGCAGCGCCGTCAGCTGGTCGACGTGGGCGGCCAGCACCGCCAGGCCGTCGGTCGGCTCGCGGGTCGTCTCGTTCATGTAGAGCGCGCGGTTGATCTCGACCTGCAGGGCGTGGGTGCGGCGGCCGGGGCGGCCGTAGTGCTCGGTGGTGTAGCCGCCGGCATAGGGGCTGTTGCGGGCCACGCGGTAGCCCATGCCCTCCAGCGCCTCCTCGACCAGCCTGGTCAGGCCCGGCGCGCAGGCCGCGCCGAAGCGGTCGCCCAGCACGATGTCGCACGGGCCGCCGGCCTTGCCCCGCGTGCCGCGCGTCGCCGCCGCCGGCATCGAGTGCCAGTCGATCAGCACCGCCAGGCCGTGGGCCGACCTGGCCTGGGCCAGCAGGCGGTCGAGCATGTCGTGATAGGGGCGGTGGCCGTACTCGACGCGGGCCTTGGCCTCCTCGAAGGTCAGCTTGCGCACATAGATCGGCCGGCCGTCGGCGACGCGGGCGATGGCGCCCAGGCCGGCGGCGACCCGGGCGGTGCGGCCGCGGGCGAACTCCGGCAGGGCGTCGTCCTCGAACATCGCCGGGTCCAGTTCCCACGGGTCGCGGTTGAGGTCGATATAGGCGCGGGCCAGGCGCGAGCGGATGGTCGCCACGCCCCGGGCCGGGGCCCCGGCGATCAGCCGGTCGACGAAGGCGTCCTCCGAGCCCTTCAGCACCGCCTCGGGCAGGCGGGCGGCGGCCATCATCTCGGGCGGATAGAGCGCGCCCGAGTGCGGCGAGGCGAACACCACCGGGGTCGGCGCGCGCGACCCTTCCGGCGCGGCGCGCACGGCCTCGAACGCCGGCTCGCGCCCCGTCGCGGCGGCCGCGCCGGCGGAGGCGGAGGCCGTTTCCGGCGTGATCGGGTCCCATGCGTTCATGCGTCACATAGTCGAGGGCGCCGGGCTTGCGGTCAAATGCCCTCGCGCCCTGTCGTATCTGTGGACGGTCCGCGCCGGTTCACCGGCGATTTACCGTCCTGGACATAAGATTCGGCCTTCCAGAGACGAGATCCAACGGACACTGAACCGACATGGCCCGCATCCTCCTCGCCGAAGACGACGACTCGCTGCGCGGCTTTCTCGCCCGGGCGCTGGAACGCGCCGGCTTCGAAGTCACCGCCTGCGCCGACGGCGAGGAGGCGGTCAGCCACCTCGAGCACCCGTGGGACCTGCTGCTGACCGACATCGTCATGCCCGGCATGGACGGCATCGAGGTGGCGCGCCAGGCGGCCGCCCGCGACCCGGCCCTGCGCATCATGTTCATCACCGGCTTCGCCGCCGTCGCCCTCTCGGCCCAGGACCGCGCGCCGGCCGGCGCCAAGGTCCTGTCCAAGCCAGTGCACCTGCGCGACCTCGTTTCCGAGGTCGAAAAGATGATGGCCGCATAGGGCTCCACACCTTTCGGAAAACTTCTCCGAAAAAGTTTCAAAGGCGGCTTGCGCCCCGGTCAAGCCGCCGCTATACCCCCACACCTTCCCGGCCGGGACGCCTACACCAAGGCGCTTCGGATCGCTTCGGCGGACGCGTAGCTCAGCGGGAGAGCACTACGTTGACATCGTAGGGGTCACAGGTTCAATCCCTGTCGCGTCCACCATCCCCTTTCCCAGTATGGTCAAAGACTTACCGCGAGTGATCGCGAGTAACTGATCTTTGGTTATCTGTGGCGCTCCCCAGAAAGCCCCCAAGGAATGCGCGACGATCTTTGCGCAGGTTCCGCGCCGGGTGCACTTGGAGGGGATTTCTAAGCGTTGGGCGTTTCTGGCGCTGTCCAAGTAGATCGCGCCGCGACGACGTCCATGCTGCGTGCAGGCTACGCTCCGGCGAGCCCTTCGACCAAGTCGACGATCGGCTTTTCCGGCGCGCGGTCACGCATCATTGGAAGGTGATGGATAAGGCCATGGATCGCGTGGGTCAGCCCTGTCGCCGAGTAGCGGGCATGGGGCCGGGTCCGATCGAGCGACGCCGCGACCACAGCGAGCGTCAGGAGGCTGTCTTCGCCGCCGCGGCGAATGATGGGGACGTCGACCAGCGTCTCGTAGACGGCATGGCCGAGGTCGTCCTCCAGTCGCTCGACGATCGTGGTGATCCTGGTGATCGTCTCGTTCTTTATATATGTTCTTCGCGCGGCGCTCGGTCCGACATAGGGACCAACGGCCGCGGCGAGTTGGGCGCCATCCTCGCCGATGCGATTTCGGGCAATTACGGCTCCGCTCCCGCCTTGCAACTAAACCGTGAGCTAGGTAAGCCTCTCGTGGGATAGTTGGGGCTTGTCGGTGAGAGTTTTGCGTTCGGGCGCGGATGAAGGCGTGGATCGCCTCGTTCTCATCCCCGGTTTTCATCAGATCGGGGCCGATCCGCAGCAGCGGCGCCAATCGCTAGGCAAGGGGGCGCCGGCTGAACTCGGCGATCTGGTCCGGCCCGCCCGCCGAATGGGGGGCGAGTCGAATTTGCCGCGCATGTCGGTGCGCCGGATCGAAGATGCTCCTCGGCCGGCAGTCGCCAAGGGGCGGGGCCGGCGATTTCTTCATCGTGGCCGGTGCGGAAGGCGATCAGGTGCTGGTGCAGTGGCCCGGCCGGCCGCTCACGACCCGAGCATGGGCGAGCTGCTGGCGCTCTGGAGCGGCGAGGCGGTGCTTGTCGCGTCGCGCCTGGAAACGCTGGGTGGCGGCTTCGTGTGCGCCAGCGGCCACGCGGTCATCAAGCTCGAGGCCTACCCCTTCACTCGCTACGGCGCGGTGGAAGGCGAGGTGTGCAGGTCTCGCCGGACGCCATGGTTACGGGGAGAAGGCGGATGATCGACTTCATCTGGTCGGCGGTGGCCAAGGCGGTGAGTGAAGCGGGGTGGGGAGCGGTGAAGGGCGTCTGTCGGCTGGGGGCTCAATGCATGGATTTGATCTTCGCTGGTGCGAACGAGATTCAAAAATCCCGCCGGTGGTTAATATTAGATCGATCTGAGTCAAATGTAGCTGCGATCGTGGCTGTCGCTTTGATCTTGGGTGGGTGCATGTTTCGAGAAGAAGAGCGCGTAGATGCGGAAAAATACTTCTCCAATTCGGCGAATGTTGAAGACAATTTTATCTGCGTGACTTCGCCAGATAATAATGGGTTGCTGTCGACAGCTCCGGGAGATCTGGGGGGCGCCATGAGCGATGCCGCCGTCGGTGACGGAAGGGGTTGCTCACCTTTTGTGAGTGCAATTCCATTCTATTTTTCAAAAGACAACAACAATATTGTTTTTGAGATGAATGGTTGCAAGGTAAACAGGGCTGTAACTCTAGTTGGTGGTCGCGGGCAACTGGTTCAGGGCGGCGTTGCCAGGTGCGGTAGAAGATCTAGCTTTAAGATTATTGAAGTTGGTAAAGGTGCGTCAGAGTTTAGAATTGTTCAAGCTGGCCGGGAGTGGGAATAATGATTACGATAATTCCACGCAACATTATTCCTGCAGCGGCTTTGAATAGTCTTGCAAATAAATACATAAAAAATCAAAGTTTTACAACAGAAGATCATTATTACAACAAGATGGTCGCAATGGGGTATTCTCCCACTGGGCCGAAGGGATATAAGCTGGACGTCGGCCAGAAAAACAACGCTTTGTCTCATACATTTGCTATGGCGAAAATATCCTTCAATCAATCGAAGGATGAGGCCATTGCTTTTGGTCTATTCGTTGAATCGTTTGAGGCTGGAATTGCCCTGCCCGGCAACTTTGGAAAGCAAGTATATCACGACAAGCCTCTCAGAAGTAGTGAGTGGGAGGCCAACGCCACAGCGGATTTGTGGAACAATCAGATCGGTGCGCGGCTGGGCGAAATAGCGCGCACGAAAAACCTGTCTGCAGGCAGCATCGACCACCTCGTGCGCTGGGCCTACAATCAAGGGTGGTTGGCGGTGAATCCGGCCCTCAGGGACGGGACGTACCTTTCGGCGGATTTCATCGTCACGGCTCGAGACAATGTTTCCATGGGGGCGTTCGAGGCCGATCTGGCGGCTGCGCTCTCCTCCGGCAGTTGGCAAGGCTCCGCCTTCGCCCAGGCTAAGTCGAACACTCTTTTCGGCGACGACTGGACGCCGGACATTTCCATCGTCCAAGTCGGCGGGTATCCGCTTATGGCGTTGATGTCCGCTACGATCGCTATCGAGGTTGGCGACAGCCCGGCCGTTCGACGCGAAAAGTACTGGCAGGCGCTCAGCGAGTTCGGGGCCGAGGTCGGCTCTATCGTAGGGGCCTCGCTCGGCGATTTCCTGGCCAAGGGCGAGAAGGTCAAGGGGATCGCCTATTCTTCGCTGCTGGGCGAGGTGGGCGAGCGTCTCGGCGGCGCTCTGCTTTCCGGGTCGATGGAATCTGCAATGCGTACGGCCACCCAGGGCGGGCTTGGCGCGTTCGGGGAGCAGGTCGCCGTCCGAGCTGGCGATGCGACGTTGGGCGCGGTGAGTTCCTGGCTGACGATGGAACTTGGCGAAGCCTTGGGCCTTCAGGGGTTCGGAGCAGAGCTGTTCACCACGGTCGGGTCCAGGGTCACCTCGCAGGTGATCACCAACCTTCTGAGCGACGGGCCTTCGGCCATATTCAACGCCTTCCAGCCGCAGAAAACGGTCAACGGCGTATCTAATGGCGGCACCTCTGGCGCGGCCATGGCCAATGCGCTGGGGTCGTTCATCGGCGCCAAGCTGGGCGCGATGGTCGTCAGCCCGCAGACCCAGGCGGGCGTCGCGCTGTCCTCGATCGGCTCGGCTGTGGGATCGTTCATCGCAGGCAAGATCATCGGTCAATCGGCCGGGATGTGGTTGAATCTGATCGCGCCCGGCATCGGTTCTTTCGTTGGCTTCGTGCTCGGCGCTCTGATCGGCAATCTGTTTGGCAAAAAGAAGCCCAAGATACCCTCGGCGACCGCCGAGACGGTGCTACAGTTGCCTTACGCTCAGTACGAGCTGGGCGCCGTCACCGTAGCCAACAACGGCAATCGTGAGCTGGTCACCTCGATGGCGTCGACGGCGCGCGATACGCTGAACACGCTGATCGACATGGTCGCCTATACGAAGACGACCGCCTATGTCAGCAATCTGAATGGCGTGGGCACGACGCAGATCTACGGCCACACCGGCAATCAGATCTGGGTCAAGATCAACGGGGCTCAGAATAATTTCGGTTCGGCCGACGCCGCCGTCGAATACGGAACGCTGACCGCGATCCGCAACACCAAGATCGTCGGCGGGGACATCTTCGCCAAGCGGGCTATCGCCCGATCGCCGTCGGCGGATATCACGTCCCTGGCGGCGGATTTACAAATAGCGGGCGACTACCGTTACTACGCTAATAACCGCGACATGGTGAATGGCTTCATCACCGGCGCCTACAACACGCTGAGCCAATGGGAGCAGAACTTCTATGATCATCCGCCGCATAAGGCGCTGATCGATAAGCTATATACCCAAGGCATTGATGCTCTGACGACCGAGGAACGGGGTTTTTACGACAGTTACTCGACAAGCATACAGAACATTCTCAAGGCGCTTAAAAACCAGGAACTGGCCAACCCCTGGATCGTCACCCTGCAGCGGGTCACCGAGCTTGGTCTCGACAAGTTCTCGGCGTCGGACTTCTACGGCGGCCTGCGCGGATTCCTCGACAGTTTCGATCTCGCGGAACGCGGCGTCGCCTATGAGAACGCCAATTTCCAATGGAACGGCGTCGACTTCAGCGTCTCGGTCGCCGGCGGGACGCAGGGCCTGTTTTCGATCCTGCCCACGGCCGCCGGCGATGGTCGTACCGTGACGATCGATGGCCTGGACAAGATCGCCTACACCTGGGTCGGCGCGGGCGGCGGCACCAACGGCAACGACTACATGGAGTACCGCTGGCACGGCGGGGCGGTGACGTTGGACGACACCCATGCGGTGTACGTCGAGGACGGCTACTACCGCTGGGACGGCTGGGATTCCTACGAGTGGATCGACACCTCGTACTGGTCCAACGGCGACGGCGGCGACGACATCTTCGTCGGCAGCCAGTATGGCGATCAGCTCTACGGCCGCGGCGGCTGGGACTGGCTCGACGGTCAGGCCGGCGACGACTACATCGAAGGCGGCGACGGCAATGACACCCTGATCGGCCGCGATGGCAACGACAGCCTGTTCGGCGGGGCCGGCGACGATTTCCTGGCTGGCGGCGACGGCGGCGACACCGTTCACGGCGGGGCCGGCAATGACGTTCTGGCTGATGGCCAGGGCGGCGAGGTGCTGCAGGGCGGCGACGGCGACGACACCTTCCTGATCGCCGCCGACGCAACCTTCAACTGGTTCTGGGGCGGCGACGGCGACCTCAACAGCGATCCGAACGGCAGGGACACCATCAGCGCCGAACGGCTCACCTTCGGGGTCGCCTTCGATCTCGACTTCCGGCCGGCCGACTGGAACGGCCATCCCGACGGCTACGCCAACTATGCCGCCAGCCGCGCGGCCGTGGTCGTCAACGCCGCGACCGGCGCCTGGGTGACCAGCGAGGGCCTCGTCAGCATCGAGAACGCCACCGGCTCGGAATATGCCGACCGGCTCTACGGCACGGCCGGCGACAACGTGATCAAGGGGCTGGCCGGCGACGATCAGCTCTACGGGCGCGAGGGCAACGACATCCTCGAAGGCGGCGCGGGCGCGGACCTTCTGGTCGGCGGCGGCTATTTCGACACCGCCAGCTACGCCGGTTCGGCGGCCGGCGTGCAGGTCGACCTGTCGACCGGCGAGGCGAAGGGCGGCGACGCCGCCGGCGACGTTTTGCAGGAGATCGAGAACCTGCGCGGTTCGGGTGCCGCCGACGAACTGAAGGGCAACTTCTTCCACAACCGCCTGGAGGGGCTCGGGGGCGACGACTGGCTGGTGGCCACCAACGGCGAGGATGTCTACGACGGCGGCGAGGGGCTGGACTTCGTCGACTATTCGTCGGGCTTCGCCAGCGGGACCTCGACCTATCAAACCTGGGTGGAAGACGGTTACTGGGAACGCGACCAGTGGGATAACTCCCAGTACTGGGTTTCCACGGGCGGACACTACGAGACGGTGACGACGACGGTGGCGGCGCTGAACGTGAACCTGGCCTGGGGCGGCCAGGTGCGGGGTAGCGACGGTGTGGCGTCCAACCACAGCTTCATCGGCGTCGAGGGCATAATCGGCACGGCGGAGGCCGACAGCATCGGCGGCGGCAACGCTGACGAGACCTTCGTGGGCGGGGCCGGCAATGACTATCTGTACGGCGGCGCCGGCGCCGACACCTACGTCATGTACCGCAACGACGGCGCCGACACGATCGTCGAGGACAACACCGGCTGGAACACCCTGTCGTTCGGCGACACGGTCACCTTCTCGGAGCTCTGGTTCGGCACAGCCGGCGGGGCCAATGGTTGGCTCGACGTCGGGGTTCGGGGCTACAGCGCCCAGGCGCGCATCGGCGGCAACTTCGCCCAGCGTAACAACACCAAGATCAAGTCGCTGGCCGTCGAACGCGGCGGGGCTGTCGACTTGGGGGGCGTTGACTTCGGACGCGGCGGCACCGACGGCGCCGACACGATCAACGGCACCAGCAGCTACTACGACCTGATCGCCGCCTATGACGGGGCCGACTACATCACCGGCTCGGGCACGGCCTGGGAGGACAAGGGCAACGTCATTATCGCCGGTCGTGGCGACGACACCATCAGCACGTCCGGCGGTGACGACCAGTTCGCCTACGACCGCGGCGACGGCAAGGACACGATCATCGACGCCGGCGGCGAGGACACGATCGTGTTCGGCGCGACCGTAGTCGCCGACGACGTGATCTACGAAGTTGTGGGTGGCGATCTCTATATCGCCGCCCGAGACTTGGAGAACCCGGATCTGGTGGCCTCGCAGGTCAATGACCGGATCAGAATCCAGGGCGGCGGCGTCAAGTACATCGTCAAGGACGGCTACTCCGACACGGTGTTGTACGAGAGCCTGAACACCGTCGAGTACGTGTTGGCCGGCGGGACCTCGATCGACCTGCGCAAGCTGGACATCACCTGGGCCGAAAGCGTTTCCTACAATCAGGGCTACGCCTATCCCATCGCGTTGGATCTTGACGGCGACGGGCTGAATCTTTCGGCAGTGGACAACTCCGAAGTGGTCGTGCGCACGGCCGGCGGTGGAATTTCGCGCGTCGGCTGGGTTGGGCCGACCGATGGCTTCCTGGCGGTCGACCGCGATGGCGACGGGGCGATCAACAGGCTGTCGGAGCTGTCGTTCGTGCAGGACAAGCCCGGCGCCAAAAGCGACCTGGAAGGCCTGCGCACCTGGGACACCAACGGCGATGGTTTGCTCGACAAGAACGACAAAGACTTCTCCAAGATCCTGCTGTTTGTCGACGCCAACCAGAACGGCCGCTCGACCGCAAAGGAACTGCGCACCCTTGAGCAGGCAGGCATTGCGGCCATCAATCTCGGCGGCCTGGCCACGGGCCAGACCCGCGAGCTGACCACCGAAAGCTTCGTGCAGCACACGATCAGCTTTGTGTGGGCCGACGGCCGCACGGGCGAGGGCTACGACGTGGCCTTGGCGCGGCGGGTGCTGGGCTCGGTGGGGTATGCCGCTGGCGAGTACCAGGCGGAATGGGGCCGTGCCGACGAGGATGGCGAGCTGGGCCGCCTTTCCAACGATCCAGTCGTGGCGGCCAAGACCGCTCGTGTCCGTGCCCAAAAGGGTCTACTGGACAAACTCGGCGCGACCTATGCCGAGATCAAGGCTGCCGCGCAGCTGGACTTCTCGGATCACGACCGCGTCGACGCCTCCATCGCCAAGCGCTGGGCCAAGATGAGCGCGTCCGAGCAGGCCAGCTGGCTGACCGGCCAGGAGACCACCGGCAAGGTGCGGCTGATCTCGTCCGAGCAGGCCCTTGTCAACACGGTCAACGACGCGGCCAAGGCCCGTCAGAAGGTGGTTGATAAGGGCTACGCCCAAGCCAGCGCGACCCTGTCGCCGTCCGGCCTCGACCAGGGTTCGGTCGGTGATGCGGCAAAAGCCGATATCCTTGGCTTGGGCGTGAGCTTTGGAGTGTCCGGTCTTGGACTGTCGCTGGCTGGGGGCGAGCCGCTGGAGACCGGCCCCGCCTACGGCGGGGCGGAGGCGACAGCGGAGGCTTGGTGGCGCCAGGATGAAGGCGCAAGCCTGCTGGGGGGAGCTCGCTGGGCGCGCGTCTGGCGGCCATGGACGCAGAGCCCGGCTATGGACTGGGCCAGATCGTTTCTGGTGCGGTGAATGCAGAACTCCTGCAGCGCCAGGCGCTGCTGCGCCAAGCCATGGCCGGCTTCGGCGGCCAGGCCGGCGGCGGCGCAGCGGTCTGGACCCGCCAGGACGGCGGCCAGGATGTCCCCCTGGCCGCGTCGGCCGGCCTCAGAGCGCAGTCTGTGCTGGCGGCTTAGGACGCTCCTGCGACGCTCCCAACGCATGCCCCGGCCCCTCCTTTAGCGGAGGGGCCGCTCGTCCGAGGCGGGGCGGCATGGCGTCGTCAGCCGTCGCGCGGCGCCTATCCCAGTTCCCCCAGCCATCCGTCCCAGCGCTGCTTGCTGACGCCAGGGTCGTCGCGCGACTTGTCCGCCAGGGCGATGCGATAGGCGGCCGGCGTCGCGCCGTAGGCTTCGGTGAACAGGCGGGTCATCTGGGCGGGGCTGGAGAAGCCCAGGCGCTGGGCCAGCGCCGCGTCGTCCGGGGCGGCCGGGTCCTGGGCGTCGAGGGCGCGGCGCAGGGCGTCCAGGCGGATCAGCTGGATGAAGCGGGCGACGCCTCCCTGTTTTTCGAACAGTCTGTAGAGCGACGAGCGCGAGATGCCGGCGCCGGCGGCGATGGCCTCGACCGACAGCGTCCTGTCGGCCAGGCGCGGAATGACGAAGCGACGCACGGCCTCGCGGCGCGAGAGATCGCGGCGCTGATCGTCGCGGCCGGCGCGGGCGGCGTCGCCGCCGGCCGACGACAGGATGTCGACGAACGCGCGGCCCAGCGCCGGCAGGGCGGCCGAGGCCAGGGTGTCGCCGTGGCGGGCCAGCGAGGCCAGGAAGTCGGCCAGCACCAGGTTGTCGGGCGCGGCCAGCACCTGGCCGTGCAGGCGCCCGGCCGGGCCGAGGGCCGCCTCGATCACGTCGCGGGCGATGCTGGCGGTCAGGATCAGGGCGTCGTCGTGCTCGGTGCGCATCGGCCGGCGGGTGTCGAGCAGGATGCTCGCGCCGGGTCCCAGCAGGCGCGGCGGGCCGGGAACCTGCAGGCGCACCTGGCCTTCCAGGACGTGGGTCAGCACGAAGTGGTCGAAGCCGTCGCCGGCGATCCGCTCGCGGCGGGCGTGGACGACGCCCGAGAGGCGGCGCTCGAACAGCAGCACCTTGTCCAGCCGCCAGCCGCGCACCCGGGCGAAGAAGGGGCCGTCGCCCCGGCTGACGTCGGAGCCGCGCGAATAGAGCGTGGCGTACAGCGCGAAGGCCTCGTCGGCCGAGTGGTCGTCGCTGGAGAAGCGGAAGCTGTCGGCGGCGGCGCTGCTGGGCATCTCAGGCGCTCGCGGTCTCTAGGGTTTCCCGCGCCAGCCGCCGCCAGGACGCGGCGCCGAGGACGCAGGACAGGGCCGCGAGGCCGGCGGCGAGGGCCGTGACCAGCGCCAGGGCCATGGCCAGGCCGTGCGGACCGGCGAACAGGCGGTCGCTGACCACGCCGGTCAGCAGGGGTCCGAAGCCGAGGCCGGCGACGGTGACGAAGGCGAGATAGAGGCCGTTCATCGGCGGCCGCAGCGCGGCGGGGCTCAGCGGCTGCAGCCCGGCCAGGGCCGCCAGGGCCGCGCCGCCGCCGCCCGCTGTGATCAGGAACAGCGCGCCGGCCGCGCTGGCCGGGGCGCTGGCGCCCGCCAGCATGGCCGCGCCCAGCACGGCCAGCACGAGGCCGCCGGCCAGCACCGGGGCGGGGCCGCCGCCGGCGCGCAGGCGGCGGTCCATCAGCCAGCCGGCGGCCAGGTGCCCGCTCGGCGCGGCGACCAGCACGACGGCGCCGGTCAGCAGGGCGCTGGCGGCGGGGGCCAGTCCGCAGGCGCGGTTGACGATCGACGGCGCCCAGGCGGCGGTCGCCTGCACGGCCAGGATGACGCCGCCGGCCGTCAGGAAGTGCAGGCCAAGGCCGGCGGGACGGGCGGCGAGGCGGGCCAGGGCGCGTCCGAGGCCGGGGCCGCCGGCCTGGGCCGGCGCCAGGCCGCGCAGCCGCCAGGCCAGCAGGACCACCAGCAGCAGGTTGGGCAGGGTCAGCAGGACGACGGCGGCGCGCCAGGGCGCGTGGCCCAGCGCGCTCAGCAGGCCGCTCGAGAACGCGCCGAGCGCCAGGCCGCCGGCCAGCAGCGCGCCGCTGCGTCCCATCGAGGACCCGGAGGTGAACATCGACACCCAGCGCGACAGCCGCTGCGGCGGCGCGGCCGCCACGATCAGGGCCAGGGCCGCGGGCGCGAAGGCGGCCTGGGCGAAGCCGAGCACCAGCCGCGCGGCCAGCAGACTCTCGTAGTTCGGCGCGAAGGCCAGGGCGACCGTGGCGGCGGTCCACAGGGCCGCGGCGCCGGCCAGCAGGGGAGCGGGCGACAGGCGATGGCCGCGATGGCCGGCCAGCAGCGTGGCGACGACGTAGAGCGCGACGAAGGCGGGGCCCTGCAGCGCGCCCAGCTGGGTGTCGGTCAGGTGGAACTGCGCCTTCAGCGCCGGCGCGTAGACGCTGGGAACGGCCCGGTCGACGAAGGCCATGAAGTGGCCGACCGCCAGCAACGCCACGCCTGAGACGTCGAGCAGGGAATACTGGTCCGGACGCGACTTCACGCTCTTCAGGCACCAAGCTCGGTTGATCGGCGCCACCCCGCGCGGATCTTGAGGCTGTCGTAGTTAACCGAACGGCCCGGCCTGTCCAGCCCATGGCCGGCGAGGCGATGGCGAAACGTTCCAGGTTTGGGACGCGACAGCGGGCGCGGCCCGATGTTAGCGGTCGCGGCAATTGTCCCGCCTCTCCGGCGGAGACGAGCTTCTCTCAGCGCCGCGACGGGTCGTCGATCCCTCGAACCCCGGCGACGCGAATGGGGGGCGGCTCGACGTCGCCGCGCACTCCACAGGCGGGGCGGCGTCGAGGCGAACCTTCCCGGAGACTTCGCCGCATCCTCCAACGCGGCGAGGACGTGAGGGTGGCCCGGGCGGCCGGTCGTGGGGGCGATCGCCGCGGGGCCCGTGACCAACGGCGCGCGCGACGTGTCGTTGGTCGCCTCCGAGCATCACGCGAACGTCGATCGACGGTCGTTGTTATCTTAAATAATCGCCAGGGTTGACCTGGATTTTCCGCGTGAAATACGCGACGGTTGCTGCGGTGCCGAAGGCCTGCGCCGCGCGGCGTCCAACGTCCGTGTTCCGATCGTCGGGCGGTCCATTTTGTCGAGAATTCGACGAAACTCCCCCACTGTGGCGCTGGCGCCACATCCGATTTGCGAAGTCGTGCGTTTGTCGTCATGGAAGCCGCCCCGCGGGGGGCGTCCAGGCTAACTTTTTTAGAGGGTTCTCATCATGAAATTCGGGTTGCTGGCTGGCGTCGCAACCGTCGCGCTCTGCGCGGCGTCCGGCGCCTCCGCCCAAAGCGCGTTGAGCGGATGGTATGTGGCCGGCGACGTCGGTTACCACTCGACCGAGGGCGTTGAGGCGAGCTCGTCGGTGAACGCCACCGACGGCCGTCCTTACGACTGGACCTTCTCGACCGACGAAGACTGGGCGGCCTTCGCCCGCCTCGGTTACCGCATCTCGCCGAACTGGCGCGTGGAAGGCGAATACGGCTACCGCGGCGGCGACATCAGCGGCGTTCGCGGCGAGCAGACCTCGCGTCCGCAGCCGATCGGCCTGTGCACCGCCGGTCCGATCCGCTCGGTGACCAACCCCACCTGCGGCGCGCCGAACGGCGAGCTGAAGGCCACCACCCTGATGGCCAACGTCATCTATGACTTCCTGCCCGACTCGTCGTGGCGTCCGTTCCTGGGCGCCGGCGTCGGTACGGCCTGGGTCCACAACAAGGTGTACGGCCAACTGAGCGGCGTCCCCGCCGGCGCCGCCGCCATCCAGAACACCAGCATCGACGACGTCGATCAGGCGTTCGCCTACCAGGGCCTGCTGGGCCTGGCCTGGGACGTGACCCCGAACTGGTCGATCGACCTGACGGGCCGCTACCTGGTGGCCAAGAACCTCACCTGGGGTTCGGTGACGAGCAACGTCGGCCCGGCCGGCGGCGCCGTGACGGACGTGGGCAAGTTCGAAGGGGACTACAAGGACACGTCGATCACCCTCGGCGTGCGCTACACCTTCGGCTCGCCGCCGCCCCCGCCGCCGCCCCCGCCCCCGCCGCCGCCTCCCCCGCCGCCCCCGCCCCCGCCGCCTCCCCCGCCGCCGCCGCCTCCGCCGGCTCCGGCCTATGAGGCTCGCGAGTTCGTGGTCTACTTCCCGTTCGATCAGTACGTGCTGACGCCGGAAGCCCAGGCCGTGGTGCAGCAGGCCGCCGACTACGCCAAGGGCGGCAACGCTACCAAGATCACGGTCGTGGGCCACACCGACACCTCGGGCTCGCCGAAGTACAACGTCCGCCTGTCGGAACGTCGTGCGAAGGCCGTGGCCGATGGTCTGGTCTCGGCCGGCGTCCCCGCCACGACCCTGGCGGTCGACTGGAAGGGTGAAACCGCCCCGGCCGTCGCCACCGGCGACGGCGTGAAGGAACCGCTGAACCGTCGTTCGACCATCTCGATCAACTTCTAAGATCGAGGTCGGACGGAGGCCCTAGGCTTCCTGACGAATGCGAAGGCCCCGGAGGAAACTCCGGGGCCTTTTGCTTTTGGATCGCCTTCCTGACGGGAGGGGCTGCTAGCTTCGGCCCGGTTCGACCAGCGCCGCCAGGTCGCGCGGCAGGGGCGAGGGCGCGCCCAGCATCAGCGACACCACGTGCTCGGCCAGCAGGGGCGCGGTGGCGAAGCCCCGTCCGCCCAGGCCGCCCAGCACGTAGAGCCCGGCCGGGGCGCCGGGAACCGCGCCAGCCAGCGGCAGGTGGTCGGGGGTGGTCGCCCGCACGGCCGCGCGGCCGTCCAGCGCGACGTCGGCCAGCCGCGCGGCCAGATCGGGGCGGCCCTTGGCGAGGGCCTGGCGATTGCGGGCGTGGTCGGCGTCGCGAAGTTCGGTCGCGGTCTCGCCGCGGTCGTGGGTGGCGCCGAACAGCACCCCGCCGCCGGGCGTGGGAACCGCATAGCCGCCGAAGGCGGCCGGCGTGACGGCCAGGTCGACCGGGCCGGTCCAGCTGGTCTGGCCGCGCACCGGGCGGATCGACGCCTCTGGCCACAGGCGGGAAAGGTCGGCGCCGGCGGCCAGGACGACCGCGTCGGCGGTCGCCAGCAGCGCGCCGTCGGCGTCGAACAGCCGCCAGCCGTCTTCGACCTTCTCCAGGCGAGCGATCTCGGCCGCGGCGGCCTCGCCGCGCCAGGCGGCCAGAACGGCGGCGGGATCGACCACGCGGGCCAGGTCCATCCGCAGCGCGCCGGCGGCCGCCTCGCCCAGGGCGGCGCTCGCGGCCTCGGCGTCGAGGACGCTCATCTCGCCGTCCGCGAACAGGTCCTGGCGCTCGACGGCGGCGAAGCGGTCGGCGTCCCGGGGGGCGGTCGCCAGGCGCAGCACGCCGCGCGCCAGCACCGCCTCGGGCAGCGCGTCGTAGAGGGCGGCGGCCCGGGCCAGGGCCTGGGCGGGAAAGGCCGCGCGCGGTCCGCCGCCGGCGTCCAGCGCCGGGGTGACCAGGGCGGCGGGATTGCCCGAGGCCTTGGCCCGGTCGGCGTCGAACACCGTGACCGCCAGGCCCTCGACCCGGCCGGCGCGGGCCAGGGCGGCCGCGGCGACGCCGCCGCCGACGATCGCCAGGCTGGCGGGGCGGGTCTGCGCCGGCGCCTCGCCGGGGAAACGCGCCTCCAGCCGCTCGCGCTTGCGGCCGAAGCCGGGACGCTTCTCCCAGGAAAAGCCGGCGGCCGTCAGGGCCCGGCGCACGGCCCCGGCGACGGTGAAGGTGGCCGCGCGGCCCCCCGGCGCGGTGCGGGCGGCGACGGCGGCGAGGATCTCCTCGCTCCACATGGCCGGATTGAGCGCCGGCGAGAAACCGTCGAGGAACCAGGCGTCGGCCATGCCGCTCCAGGCCGACAGGGCCTCGGCGACGTCCATGACGGCCAGGTCCAGCGTCGCGTCGAAGCCGGGCAGGTCGACGCGGTGGAAGCCGCGCGCCGCCGTCGGCCAATGGTCGAGCAGCACCTGGGCCGCCTCGCCCAGCTCGGGCCATACCGCCAGGGCGCGTGCGGCTTCGTCGCGGGTGATCGGGTGGCCTTCGATCGAGAAGACGTGCAGGCGTCCGCCCGCCGGCTTCTCCCGTCGCCACAGGTCAAGCAGGGCGGCGATGTTCAGGCCGGTGCCGAAGCCCAGTTCCCCGACCACGAACCGGTCGCGCCCGGTCCAGGCGGCGGGCAGGCCGCAGCCGTCCAGGAACACCGCCCGGGTCTCGGCCAGGCCGTCGGCGCTGGAGAAGTAGACGTCGCCGTACAGCCGCGACTGCGGCAGGCCGTCCTCGCGCCAGACCAGGGGGAGGTCAGGGGGGATTGGGAAGAGTCGGAAGTCATGGGGCCATCATAGAAGAAGGGCCGCCCTCGCGGACGGCCCTTCGGTCGTTCGAAGATGGAAGAGAAGGCTCAGTGGCCCTCGGTCTTCTTTTCTTCGGCCGGGGCCGGAGCGGCGGCCGGGGCGGTCCCGGGGGCTTCGGCCGCCGAGACGGCGTCGGGCTCGGCGGCGGCGTCGCTGGCGGCCTTGTTGGCGTCGGCCATGGCCTGGCCCTCGGCGCCGGCGGCGTCGGCGGCGGTCACTTCGCTGGCGCCGGCGGCGGCCGCCGCGGCGGCCTTGTCGTCGGCGGCGGGGGCCTCGTCCTTCTTGCCGCAGGCGGCCAGCGACAGGGCGGTCATGGCCGCGCCGGCGATCAGGATCTTGCGGAGGACTTGGGTGGTCATCGGGGGCGTTCCTTGCGACTGGCCTTGCGACCTGAAAAGGCGACGGCCCGGCGTCGAGGCCGGGCCGCACCATGGCAAGGAACCGCTTTTCACGCGTCGTTGCAAGCCAAAGATCACGGCGCCGTGATCATGGCGTGTGCGGACGAAGCGAAGGGATCAGGCCTCGTTCGGGATCTGGGTGAGGGCCTCTTCCAGCTCGATGAAGCTGGGCTGGTGGACGCTGGGGACGTTGCCACGGCCGATCTCGACGCTGATCTGGGCGGCGTTGCCGTGCAGGTGGGCCACCAGGACGGCCTGGATGATCTTGTAGAAGGCCCCGTCCTCGTTGACGACGGCCTGCAGGCGGGCGGCCATCGGGCCGACCAGGCCATAGGCCATGAACACGCCCAGGAAGGTGCCGACCAGCGCGCCGCCGATCATGCCGCCGAGCACGGCGGGCGGCTCGGTGATCGAGCCCATGGTCTTGATGACGCCCAGCACGGCGGCGACGATGCCCAGGGCGGGCAGGGCGTCGGCCATCGACTGCAGGGCGTGGGCCGGCTCGAGCGCCTCGTGGTGGTGCTTCTCGAGCTGCTTTTCCATCGCGTCCTCGACCTGGTGGGGATCCTCCAGGTTCATGGTCATCATCCGCAGGGTGTCGCAGATGAAGTCGACGGCGAAGTGGTCCTTCGAGATCTTGGGGTAGCGCGAGAAGATCGAGCTCTCGTGCGGCTTCTCGATGTGGCTTTCCAGGGCGATCACGCCCTTGGACTTCATCGTCTTGGTCAGCAGGAACAGCAAGGACAGCAGGTCGCGATAGTCGCTGGCCTTCCACTTGGGGCCGGCGAAGATCTTGCCGAAGCCGCCGGCGGTGGCCTTGATCACGGTCATCGAGTTGGAGATCAGGAAGGCGGCGATGCCCGCCCCCAGGATGGCCATCAGCTCGTGCGGCGCGGCGTGAAGGATCACGTCCATCTTGCCGCCGCCCATCAGGTAGCTGCCGAACACCAGGCCGAAGAGCAGCACGATGCCGATGATCTGGAACATGACGAAAGAGAGCCCCGCGGATTTCAGCCGGCATCATCGCCGTTAATGCTTAATCCAAGGTATCGGACCCCAGCGCCGATTCCGCGACCAGATGGCGCGGCGCCCCGGCGGTGAAGGCGAGGCCTTCCCCTGGACGCGAACCCACTCTAACGTTTGTTCGATGTCTGCCGCCGCTCAAGATCAACAGGTCAACCGGCGGGCCTTCGCCATCCTGTTCGGGGTGTCGGCGGCCACGGCGCTGGGCAATACGGGCATGCTGTCGGTGCTGCCCGCCATCGGCCGGCAGATCGGCATTCCCGACGCCATGGTGGCGGCGATCTTCTCGCTGTCGGCCCTGCTGTGGGCGATCTCCTCGCCGTTCTGGGCCAAGCGCTCGGACGTGCGCGGGCGCAAGCCGCTGATCCTGCTGGGGCTGGGCGGGTTCTGCGTGTCGATGACCCTGTGCGCCTTCGTGGTCAGCGCGGGCCTGCGGCATTTCTTCCCGCCGATGCTGGTCTTCGTGCTGTTCCTGCTGGCGCGGGCGCTGTTCGGCCTGTTCGGCTCGGCCGCCAATCCGGCCACCCAGGCCTATCTGGCCGACCGCACCAAGCGCGAGGAGCGCACCCAGGCCATGGCCACCCTGGCCGGCGCCTTCGGCCTGGGCACGGTGGTCGGGCCGTTGCTGGCGCCGCTGTTCGTGCTGCCGGTCGTGGGCCTGGCCGGGCCGATGTTCGCCTTCGCCGGCCTGGCGGCGGTGATGATGTGGATCGTGCACCGGGGCCTGGAAGAGACCACCCCGCCGATCACCGCCGGCGAGCCGCATGCCCGTCCCTTGGCGCGCGCCCGCCTGGCCTTCCCGTCGCTGCGGCGGGGCGACAGCCTGTGGCGCGATCCGCGCCTGGCCCCGTTCCTGCTGTTCGGCTTCCTCGTGGCGACCTGCCAGACGGCCCAGACCCAGACCCTCGGCTTCCTGATCATCGACAAGCTGGGCGTCGCGCCGATCAAGGCCCAGGGCTTCATCACCCTGGCCATGGCCGCCGGCGCGGTCGCCGGACTGCTGGCCCAGTGGGGCCTGATCCGGATGTTCTCGATGGGCCCGCGCGAGCTGATGCGCTGGGGCGTGGCGGTGGCGGCCCTGGGCAACGTGGTGGTCGCCTTCGCGCCGGACTACGCGGGCGTCGCCATCGGCTATGCGGTGTCGTCGCTGGGCTACGGTTTCGCGCGGCCGGGCTTCACGGCGGGCGCCTCGCTGTCGGTCGGGGCCAGGGACCAGGCCGGCGCGGCCGGCGCCATCGCCGCCATCAACGGCCTCAACGTGGTGGTCGCCCCGCTGTTCGTGCTGCTCTACGAGGCCGTGGGCTGGGCCCCGTTCGTGCTCAACGCCCTGATCTTGGTGGCTATGCTGGCCTACGCCCTGCGCCAGGCCGTGCTCAGCCGGGTCAGCACCGCCGAGGCCTCGGAGGAGGCGACGCTGGCGGGCCTGGAACGCGGTGACGAGGGGGGCGTGTAGCGATGGCGATGCGCCGAATGTTCGCCCTGGCCGCCGTCATGCCTGCCATCGTGTCAGGGACCTTAGCCGGATCGGCCCTGGCCCAGGACGGGCGCTTCGACGTCGGCGGCGGGCGGATGATCCGCCTCTTCTGCCTGGGCCCGGGCCAGGGCCAGGGCGCTCCGACCGTGGTCGTCGACGCCGGCATGGGTATGGCGCCGGTCGAGGACGAGGCCTGGCGCCGCATCGCCGCGCGGGTGTCGCAAACCACCCGGGTCTGCCTCTACGACCGCGCGGGCTTGGGCGGCAGCGACCCGGCTCCAGCGGGCGAGCCTCGGACCAGCGCCGACGCGGCCGCCGACCTTGAGGCCGCCCTGCGCGCGGCCAGGATCGCGCCGCCGTTCCTGCTGGCCGGGCACTCGATCGGCGGCCTGCACGCCCAGGTCTTCGCCGCCCGCTACCCCGAAGAGACGGCCGGGCTGGTGCTGATTTCCTCGACCCATCCCGACCAGATGGAGGCTTGGCTGGCCAGGCTGCCGGCCGCGACGCCGGGCGAGCCCAAGCCGCTGTCCGACGCGCGCGGCTTTCTCACGCGGATGCCGCGCGATCCCAGCCTCAATCCGGAAAATCTCGACGTCGCCGCCAGCAACGGCCAGGCCCGCGAGTTGCGCTCGCTCGGCGACAAGCCGGTAGTGGTGGCGACCCACAGTCCGAAATGGCGGATGGTTCCGGACCTGCCCGAGCCTCTGTCAGTCGAGCTGGAAGCGGTGACCCAGGACCTGCAGAAAGGATTCCTGGCCCTGTCTCCCCGCGCGACCCAGGTCATTGCGCCCTCGGCGGGCCATGGCCTGCCGCACGAAGACCCCGGTTTCGTGACCGAGGCGATCCTAGGTGGGGTTAGGGCCGCGCGCGAGAGGCGACCGTAGATGCTATGATGCGCTCGTGCTGGAGCGCCACATGACCAGGATCAGCGGATCGCAGGTTGCCCAATCGCTTGAAGATGCCGCTCGGCCCGAAGGCGAGCGCGCCACTAAGCCTCCGGTCGCGTCGTGGGACGACTTCTTCGATGAGCCCAGGGTCGATCTCGGCGAGAGAGAGCAGCCAAAAGTTGATTGAGACTGGTGGCCTTGGGAAGCCGGTATAGCCTTCAAGCTCCCGTCATTCCCGCCACAAGGGCGGGGATGACGGGAGAAGAGGAGCTCAGCCCTTGCGGATGATGCGCGCGGCGGCGGCGTGGAAGGCCGCGTCGGTTTCGGCGAGGGCGGCGACGGCGCCGTGGCGGTCGGCGGCGACGCTCATGTTGGTGGCCACGTAGGACTTCGACACCCGGCGGGCCTCTTCGCCGCGCAGGGCGGCGTTGGCGGCCGCGGTCTCGTGCCACTCGGCCAGTTCGGCGGCGGTCAGCGGGTGGTCCTCGGCGGCGCTCGGGTGATGCACCACGTCGCCGAAGCCGATGGCCACGAAGCCGTGGATGACGCCGTAGTCTTCTTCCGACAGCAGGAAGGTGATCTGACGCTCTTCGGTCTGGCCGGTGTAGACGTCCTGTTCGGGATCGAATTCGCGCAGCACCAGCACGTCGCCGACCTTGAATTCGCGGTCGTTGCGGCGGATCTCGAAGCGCTTCTTGCCCGAGCGCACGGCGGCGAAATACTGCGGCCAGGTCTTCAGTTCGTGACGGGTCATGGGAAGTCTTTGAATTGGCGCGGTGAAAGCGCCGGAAAAATCGAAGGCGAGGCTCTTAGAGCGCGTCGGCGGCGAGGAAAAGGCCGTTTGTGACGCTCCGGCGACGCTGTCGATACGAAAAGGCCGCCGCGACGGGGTCGCGACGGCCGTTCTCTTAGCAGAGGAAGGGCGGTTACGCCTCGACCATGTTCTTGGCGACGGCCGCCTCGCGCATGGACTTCTGCAGCTTCTCGAAGGCGCGAACCTCGATCTGGCGGACCCGTTCGCGGCTGACGCCGTACTGGGCGGCCAGGTCTTCCAGGGTGGTCGGATCGTCCTTCAGGCGACGCTCGGTAAGAATGTGGCGCTCACGATCGGTCAGCTCGACCATGGCCTCCTCCAGGAGGGTCATGCGCAGCGACTTTTCCTGGTTCTCGGCGACCACGGTCTCTTGGGAGACCTGGTCGTCGTCGGCCAGCCAGTCCTGCCACTCGCTTTCGCCGTCGGCGCGCAGCGGCGCGTTCAGCGAGGCGTCCGGACCGCCCAGGCGGCGGTTCATCGAGATGACCTCGCTGTCGAGCACGCCCAGCTTGGTGGCGATGTAGCTGACCTGGTCGGGGCGCAGGTCGCCGTCCTGGAAGGCGGCGATCTGGCTCTTGGCCTTGCGCAGGTTGAAGAACAGCTTCTTCTGCGCGGCGGTCGTGCCCATCTTCACCAGCGACCAAGAACGCAGGATGTATTCCTGGATCGAGGCGCGGATCCACCACATGGCGTAGGTGGCCAGGCGGAAACCCTTCTCGGGCTCGAACTTCTTGACCGCCTGCATCAGGCCGACATTGCCTTCGGAGATCACCTCGCCGATCGGCAGGCCATAGCCGCGATAGCCCATGGCGATCTTGGCCACGAGGCGCAGGTGGCTGGTGACCATCTTGTGCGCGGCGTCGCTGTCCTGGTGCTCTTTCCAGCGCTGGGCGAGCATGAACTCCTCGTCCTTCGCCAGCATCGGAAACTTGCGGATTTCGGTCAGGTAGCGCGACAGGCCGCCGTCCGGCGACATCACCGACAAGGAATTCACAGCCATGAGTTCAACATCCCCTGGGCTGGGCGCCAACCTGGCGTCCGGAGCCCACTTTCGAATGGGTGAGATAGGTACGGGTTGCGGCGAAGGTAAGGGCGATAACGCATTTGTAATGTCCGACACCCTGGCTCAGGTATTGGACATTTCGATGGCGGAATGAACGTTCATTCTCAAAAAAATGAACGATCATTCTCAAAATGGCAAGAGGGTTTGCAATGCGCGGCGCCGCGATGCGGATCCCCGCGTAAAAAGGACTTGCGAGTAGAAATTTACGCTCATAAACCTATAATGCAATCTTGAATTGAGGCTCTGGAGCGTCGGCGAATGATGAGGGCTTGGTTCGATTTCAATGGCCGGGGCGACCGTATCGATTTTCTCGGCACGGTCTGGCTGCTGCTGCCGGGTCTGGCGCTGCTGGGAACGCCGCTGTTCCTGATGGGCATGGGCGTGCTGCAGCAGGCCGCGCTGCTGGCCTTCGACCTTGTCGCGTTGGGCCTGGGCCTGGCCGCCATTCTCGTGGCCATGGCCGGCGCCGCGCGCCGTCTGCAGGATCTGGGTTTCTCGGCTTGGTGGCTGGCGCTCGCCGTGCTGGTCCCGGTGGTCGGCTTGGTCGGCCTCGTCGTCCTGGCCCTGGTTCCGGGATCGGCGGAGCCCAACGCCTACGGTCCGTCGCCGCGGCGGACGACCCGCGGGCCGCTGGCGACCTGAGGTCCGGCGGCGGCCTACCCCGCCGGGGCGTCCAGTTCCGCCCGCACGCCGGGACTGTTGTCGTGATAGGCCAGGGTTCCGGCCAGCTGGCGGACCATGGCGTCCATCATCTTGCTGCCGAAGCCGACGCGCGGACCCTGCTTGCCGCCGCCCTGGTCGGCGACCGAGATGCGCACGCGCCCGCCCTGTTCGGTGAGGCCGATGTCCACCCGGCCCGGCCGGCCGCCATAGGCGTACTTGACCGCGTTGATCACCAGTTCGGTGACGACCAGGCCGATGGTCACGGCCTTGTCGGTGGAGACGGTGGCCGGAGCGGCGTCGACGCGGACCATGCGGCTCCATTCCTGGCCCAGCGATTCCACCAGCTCCTCGGCCAGCTCCACGAGGTAGCGGTCGAGCGAGACGGTCTCCAGCTGGTCGCCGCGATAGAGCCGGCGGTGCACGAGGCCCACGGCGGTCAGGCGGCGGCTGGCCTCCTCGAGCGGCGCGCGGGCGGCCGGATCCTCGATGGCCTTCATCTGGATGGTCAGGAAGCCGGCGGCCAGGGCCAGGCTGTTCTGCACCCGGTGGTTCACCTCGCGCAGCAGGAAGTCCTTCTGCCGCAGCAGGTCGTCCTTGTCGTCCAGCGTGGCGCGCAGCTGGCTGTTCAGCTCGGCCGTGCGACGGGCGCGGCGCAGGTCCAGAAGGTCCTGGCGCAGCCGTAGGGCGGCTTCGGTCTGGGAGCTGCTCCAAGGGCGCGATCGGCCGCGGACGGTCTCGGTCCAGGCGTCGAACGAGGCGCGGGGCGTCAGGGCGCCGTCGCCGCCGGCCGCCTTGGCGGTGCGGTAGGGATCGCCGGCCCAGCGCACGACCTCGACCTCCTCGGCGCGGGTCCACAGCACGGCCAGCAGCGGCGCGCGCTCGATCACAACGCCCATCAGGCCCGAGGCCCAGCTCCTGAAGGCGCCCGCGCCGGGGAAGACGTTCTCGCTGCGGTCCGTGGCGATCACGCCGCCAGCGTCGACGTCCAGAAGCCAGTCGCGCAGCATGGCCAGCGCCGTGTGCGGCGGGGTCTTGCCGGCCGTCTCGATGCGGTCGTCGCGGAACACCGCCACGCCGTCCGCTTCGCCCAGGGCGACCAGGTCGTCGGCGTGCTCCTCGAGCGACAGGTCGCCGACGTCGGACTGGGCCAGCACGGCGGCGAGGTCGTCGCCCAGGGCCCGCAGGCGCAGCTTCTCGCGCCAGGTCTCGGCCTCCTCCTTGGCCTTGATCTGGCGGGCGAGGCCCCCGGCGAGCGCGCGGCAGGCGGCGCGGATTTCGTAGGGCAGGGTGTGGGGGCTGTCGTGGTGGCAGGCCACCAGGCCCCACAGGCGGCCGTCCTTGACGATCGACACCGAGGCCGAGGCGGCCACGCCCATGTTGCGCATGTACTGCATGTGCACCGGCGAGACGCTGCGCAGGGCCAGATCGCTCATGTCGAGCGGGACCTCCGGCGCGGGTTCCAGCGGGGCGGGGACGTAGCCGCAGTCGGGGATCACCCGCACCAGGTTGCGCACATAGAGGGCGCGGGCCTGCCGGGGGATGTCCGAGCCGGGGAAGCGATGGTTCAGGAAGCTCTTCAGGTGCTGGGCGCGGTCCTCGCCGACCACCTCGCCGGCCTCGTCGTCGCCGAAGCGGTAGATCATCACCCGATCGAAGCCGGTCAGGCGGCGGAACTCCAGCGCGGCGCGGTCGTACAGCGTCTTCAGGCCGGGGCAGCGCTCGAACGCTGCGGCGGCGGCCTCGAGGTGGGCCAGGATCTGCGAGCCGGCCATGGGCCGCTCGAGGCCGGGCTCGATCTCCAGCAGCACCAGTTCGCCCTGCACCGTGGCGCTGAGGTCGAGGTTGCGGCCCCCGCGATGCAGCACGCCGACGAAGCCGCCGGCTGGGCGGGAGTTGGAGATGGCGGCGGTCTGGGCCGCCAGTTCGTCGCCGATCAGGGCGCCCGCCGTCCGGCCGAGCCAGGCGTCGACCGCCAGCAGACCGGCGACGTCGCCGGCCGCCATGCGCACGGTCAGGCTGTCGCGGTCGAGCACCAGCAGCACGCCGTGCGGCTGGATGGCGCCTGGAATGTGGATTGGTTCGCGGTCGCAGGCCTGAATCTGCTCGGGCGTCGGCGCCGCGGTCACGAACAGGGCCGATCGGGTGTCAGAAGGCGCGGAAAAAGGGCTGTGGTCACGGCGGCGGCTCCATGCGGCCTAGGCCGGTGCTTGACAGTACGCGCCATTGAACAGGTTCACCGTCGCCTTGTCGACATTTCACATGCTGGGACGCGAAGAGGGCTTGTGCGCATCTTTGACGGGCGTCAGGTTCGGCGCCGATCTCGGGGAGTTTCCGCATGACCGGCTTTCTGTTGCGCGCTCTATTCGCGGGCCTCGGCCTCTGGCTCGCCTCGCGCATCGTGCCGGGCGTCAACGCCGCCGGCTGGCAGACGATCGTCATCGCCGCCCTGCTGCTGGGCCTGGTCAACGCGGTAGTGCGGCCGGTGGTGGTGCTGCTGACCCTGCCGATCACCCTGGTGACGCTGGGCCTGTTCCTGCTGGTGGTGAACGCCGCCATGCTGGGCCTGGTGGCCTACATCCTGCCGGGCCTGGCGGTGAACGGCCTGTGGGCGGGGATTCTCGGCGCGATCGTGATCGGCGTCGTCAGCTGGTTTGGCCACCTGCTGCTGGGCGAAGGCTCCGAGCGCGACTAGCTGGCGGCGACCTCGATCCGTACGCGCACGCGGCCGTCGTCGCCGCGAACGGCCTGAGTTCCGGTCGCGAGGCCCTTGCCGGCGCGACGGGCGGCGACCTTCTCCTTCATGCCCTCGGGCCAGCGCGACACGTGGGCCAGGCGCACCTTGCGCGGCACGCGGGCGGCGGCCTTCAGCGGCAGGTCGTCGGCGCTGGCGAAGGTCTTGTCCATGAAGTGGGCGGGATTGAGCGGCCGGCCCTTGCGGCTGATCTCGAAATGCAGGTGCGAGCCGGTCGAGCGGCCGCTGTCGCCGACCACGGCGATGGGCGTGCCGCGCTTGACGTAGACGCCCTTCTTCATGCCGAGGTTGCGGCCCAGGTGGGCATAGAGCGTGGAGAAGCCGTCCTTGTGCCGGACCTCGACGAAGCGGCCATAGCCGGGATCGGTCCCGGTGCGCGCGACGATGCCGTCGGCGGCGACCTTCACGGCCGTGCCGGAGGGGGCGGCGATGTCGACGCCCTCGTGCAGGCGGCCGCCTTCCTCCCACGGCAGCTGGCGCAGGCCGAAGGGCGAGGCGACCTCGCGGCCGGGCAGGGGCGCGTCGAAGGCGTAGGCGGGCGGAAGCGGCGGGGCCGGCTGCGGCGTCGCCGGCGCGGCAGTCACGGGCTCGGCGATCGGCGCGGGCGCGATCAGGTCGGCCAGGGCGAGGGCGGCCGGCACGGACGCCGCGGCGAGCGCCACGGCGAAGCCGAGCGTCAGCGCCAGGGCGTAGTTGCGAGCGGACGGGGCCGGGGTGTCTGGCGCCAAGGGGCGAAACCTCGTGGGGCGGTCGAGTGCCGGGTCGCCTGGTGGCGCAGTCCCGGCATATGGGGTGAAGCCTGCTAGTCGGCAGGCCGCGCGACCGGCGTCGTCTTTAGAGACTTGGCCTTTCGCGATCGTGAACGCGGCTGTCTGCCAGACCGATCGGGCGGAAAGGCGGCAGCTCCACCATGGCGTCGTCGAGAGCTCGAGCGTGCGGTGTCGCGATTTTGTCAAACATTACGCGAATTTTAGAATATTAAATGCAGGCAATACTGTGAATACGGAGTCATGAACGACACTTAACGGGACTATTCAAGTATCGTTCAGTACACCTTTGTTCATGGAGGCGCGGCGGACGCGCCCGGGAACAGAGGGAAGACCCAGATGCGCAAGTTCATGATCAGCCTCACCACGATCGCGACCCTGACCCTGGCGGCGGTGCCGCTGATCGGCATCACCCAGGCCGCCCACGCCGGCGAGCGCACGGTGACCGTGCGGGTCGGCGACCTGAACCTGGCCGACCCGGCCGACGCCGCCGAATTCGACGCCCGCGCCACCGACGCCACCAAGCGCTTCTGCCGCGCCCGCGCCATGAAGGAACGCCTGGACCTGCTGTCGCGCCGCGCCTGCTCGCTCGAGGTTCGCGCCGAGATCAACGACAAGCTCTCCAGCAAGCAGCGCAAGGCCCTGGCCTCGGCCGGCCGCGTGACGCCAGTGGCGGTGGCGGCCTTCTAAGGCCTCGCCCCTGCCGATCGATCCGCCGCGGAGGCCCCGGTGAACGCCGGGGCCTTTGCCGGAAACGAAAAAGCCCCGGCCTGGCGGCCGGGGCTTTCGTCTGTCCGGAGAGGCGGGCCTCAGAGGCCCTTGACGATGCCCTCGACCATCTTCTTGGCGTCGGCGAACAGCATCATGGTGTTGTCCTTGAAGAACAGCTCGTTCTCGACGCCGGCATAGCCCGAGGACATGCCGCGCTTGACGAAGAGGACGGTGCGGGCCTTCTCGACGTCCAGGATGGGCATGCCGAAGATGGCGCTGGTCGGGTCGGTCTTGGCGGCCGGGTTGGTGACGTCGTTGGCGCCGATCACGAAGGCGACGTCCGCCGTCGAGAACTCGCTGTTGATGTCCTCCAGCTCGAACACCTCGTCGTAGGGCACGTTGGCTTCCGCGAGGAGCACGTTCATGTGGCCCGGCATGCGGCCGGCGACGGGGTGGATGGCGTACTTCACCTCCACGCCCTCTTCCTTCAGCTTGTCGGCCATTTCGCGCAGGGCGTGCTGGGCCTGGGAGACGGCCATGCCGTAGCCCGGGACGATGATCACCTTGCTGGCGTTCTTCATGATGAAGGCCGCGTCGTCGGCCGAGCCCTGCTTGACGGGGCGCGTCTCGACCTTGCCGCCGGCGCCGGCCGCCGCGGCGTCGGCGCCGAAGCCGCCCAGGATCACCGAGACGAACGAGCGGTTCATGCCCTTGCACATGATGTAGGACAGGATCGCGCCCGACGAACCGACCAGGGCGCCGGTGATGATCAGGGTGGTGTTTTCCAGCGTGAAGCCCAGCGCCGCCGCGGCCCAGCCCGAATAGCTGTTCAGCATCGACACGACGACCGGCATGTCGGCGCCGCCGATCGGGATGATCAGGGTGACGCCGATCAGCAGGCTGAGCGCGAAGATGCCCCAGAACGCCCACTTGGCCTGCCCGCCCGAGATCACCAGCACCACGATCAGGCCGACGATGGCGGCGGCGATCAGGATGTTCAGCAGGTGGCGGGCCGGCAGCAGGATCGGCGCGCCGCCCATGTTGCCGTTCAGCTTGGCGAAGGCGATGACCGAACCGGTGAAGGTGACAGCGCCGATGGCCAGGCCCAGCGACAGCTCGATCAGGCTGTTGAGGTGCACATGGCCGTCATCGCCGACGATGCCGTAGGCGGCGGGCGTGTAGATGGCGGCCACGGCCACCAGGCAGGCGGCCATGCCGACCAGCGAGTGGAAGGCGGCCACGAGCTGCGGCATCGAGGTCATCGGCACCTTGCGGGCGATCACCGCGCCCACGCCGCCGCCGACGGCGACGCCGCCGACGATCAGGCCCAGGGTGACGGCGTCCAGCGCGCCCTGGCTCCACAGCGTGGCCAGGGTGGTGACGACGGCGATGGCCATGCCGACCATGCCGTAGGTGTTGCCCTTGCGGCTGGTCTCGGGACTGGAAAGCCCGCGCAGCGCCAGGATGAACAGCACCCCGGAGACGAGGTACAGGACGGCGGCGAGATTGGCGTTCATGATCTTTGCTCCCCCGATCCCGCTTACTTCTGCTTCTTCTTGTACATGGCCAGCATCCGCTGGGTGACGAGGAAGCCGCCGAAGATGTTGACCGCCGCGAAGGCCGCGGCGATCGCGCCGGCCCCCTTGGAGATCCACACCGAACCGGCGTCCGGCGCACCGGCCGCGCCATGCGCGGCGGCCGCCAGAAGGGCGCCGACGATGATCACCGACGAGATGGCGTTGGTCACGGCCATCAGCGGGGTGTGCAGCGCGGGCGTCACGCTCCAGACCACGTAGTAGCCGACGAAGATGGCGAGCACGAAGATCGCCAGGCGGAACACGGTGGGGTCGACGGCTTCCATGGGAGCCTCCCTTTCTTGATGGCGCTTAGGCGGTCTTCAGGTTCGGATGGACGATCTCGCCGCCGCGCGTGACGACCGCGGCCTGCAGGATCTCGTCCTCGAAATTGGGCTCGAACGCGCCTTCCTTGTTCAGGAACAGAGACGAGAGCGCGAACAGGTTGCGCGAATAGAGCGCCGAGGCGTCGGCGGCGATGCGGCCGGGCAGGTTGGCGTGGCCGAGGATCTTGGCGCCGTTGGCCGTCGTGACCGTCTCGTTCAGCTTGGCGCCCTCGACATTGCCGCCCTGCTCGATGGCCAGGTCGACCAGGATCGAGCCGGCCTTCATCGACGCCACCTGGGCGGCGCTGACCAGCTTGGGCGCCGGGCGGCCCGGGATCAGGGCGGTGGTGATGACGATGTCCTGCTTGGCGATGTGGCTGGAGACCAGCTCGGCCTGCTTGGCCTGGTACTCGGCCGACATCTCCTTGGCGTAGCCGCCGGCGGTCTGGGCGTTCTTGAACTCCTCGTCCTCGACGGCGAGGAACTTGGCGCCCAGGCTCTCGACCTGTTCCTTGGTGGCGGGGCGGACGTCGGTGGCGGTGACCACGGCGCCCAGGCGGCGGGCGGTGGCGATGGCCTGCAGGCCGGCCACGCCGACGCCCATGATGAACACCTTGGCCGCGGCGACGGTGCCGGCGGCGGTCATCATCATCGGCAGGGCCTTGCCGTAGGCCTCGGCGCCTTCGATCACGGCGCGATAGCCGGCGAGGTTGGCCTGGCTGGACAGCATGTCCATCACCTGGGCCCGCGTGATGCGCGGGATGAACTCCATGGCGATGGCGCTGGCGCCCGCTTTTGCAAGCGCGTTCAGCGTGTCCTTGTCCTGGTAGGGATTGAGCGCGGCGGCGACGATCGCGCCGCTCTTGAGGGCCGCGATCTCGGCGGCCTCGGGCGCGCGGACCTTGAACAGGACGTCGGCGTCCTTGATCGCGTCCTTGGAGGTCTTGGCCAGCTTCGCCCCGGCCGCCTCGTAGTCGGCGTCGAGGTAGGAGGCGGCGGTTCCGGCGCCGGCCTCGACCACCACCGAGAACCCGGCGGCGGTCAGTTTCTTGACGGTCTCGGGCGTCGCGGCGACCCGCGTTTCGCCTGCGCGGGTCTCTTTCGTGACGGCGATGACGGCCATCGGCATACCTCCCCCGTGAGCGTTGTTCGCTCCCCGAGCCCGCGAGCGTCCCGCGGACCCAGGATCCTAAAGTTGGAGCGGCGTTCGGCGGAAAGCCAACACTTTCGCCGAACGCCGCTCCAGCAGCTTGGGCTGCTCTTTAGGGGAGGTTCTTGCCCTTTGTCGAGGATTGTCCGCGTGCCGGGCGCAAAAAATTGCCGATGTCTACCGGTGTCAGTGAGCGGGGGCCGCCTTTTCCCGAAGGAACACAACGCCCAGGACGGTCATCACGACGGCCACGCCGGCCGAGGCGATGAAGCCGGCGGGGGTGCAGAACAGCAAGGTGAAGAAGGTGATCAGCACGGCGATGGCGAGCGAACCCCACTTGGTCATCTTGCCGAACGCGTCGTAGGTCGCGGCCTGCTCGTGGATGTCCATTTCACCGCGGTGATAGTCGCCGGCCATGTCGCTTCGTCCCTGTGGAAAAGAAAGTCGAATATCGCCGATACAACGGCGGGGCTCGGGGCTCAAGCGTCCAGGACGGACCGATTGTCCCAGGTTTCGGCCAGGAAGCGGGCGCGCACGGCGTCGACCGCCTGCGCGACCGTGATGTCGGTGATGCGGCCATTGCCGCCGTCGAGGATCGACAGCCAGCGCGAATAGGCCGGGACGGGGCTGGTGCCCATCAGGCCCACCGCAGGCGTGCCGACGGCGGCGGCGACGTTCAGCGGCCCCGAGTCGTTGCCCAGGAAACCCGCCGACAGCGCGATCAGGGCCGCGGCCTTGTCGAGCGTCAGGTCGCAGGCCACGACGTTGTTCGGCAAGTCGCCGACCGCCGCCCGGGCGGCCTGCGCCTCGTGCGGACCGCCGATCCAGAACACCGTGCCAAAGAGGTCGGAAAGCGCGGCGGCCGCTTGGGCGAAGCGTTCGGCCGGCCAGGTGCGCGGCGCCTCGCTGGCCCCGATGCCCAGGGTCAGCCACGGGCCGGGCTTGTCGGCGTAGCGGGCGGCGACGGCGGCGAGGGCGGCCGGATCGAGCTTCAGCGCCGGCTCGCGGCTGGTCACGGTCAGGCCGTGGGCCTTCTCGAAGGCCTCCAGCTTGTCGATCCGATGGGCCGGCCGCATGGATTTCGGCAGGAAGGGGCCGGTGTTCAGCCAGCCCTCCTGGCCGTGGCCCAGGCCGAAGCCCCGGCGTTCGGGCACGCCGGCCAGGGCGGCGGCGATGGCGGGGCGGTCGATCTTCTCCAGGATCCAGAGGGCGCGCGGCTTCTCGGTCCGGCAGATCCGCAGGAAGTCGATCACCTCGCGGACGCCCTTGAGCCTGTCCTTGTAGTTCGGGGCGTCGACGACCCTGACCACCGAAGGTTCGACGGCCAGCACCTCGGCGGCGCGGCTGGCTGGACGGGCGGCCAGCACCACCTGGCCCTCGGGCGTCGTGGCGGCGATCGCGCGAATGGTCGGCAGGTGCCACATCAGGTCGCCGATGCCGCGATCGGGCGTGTAGACCAGCACCGGTCCGTTGGATTTCCCGCCCACGGTCAGCCCCAGGCGGCCAGCAGTCCGCGGAGCCCGGCGACGAAGGCCAGGGGCTGGTCGAGCATCACGTGGTGATCGGCGTCGGGGATGGGCAAGCGCAGCACGTCCTTGGGCATCTGCGCGATCATATAGTCCAAGGTCTCGGCGTGCATAAGCCCGGACCGCTCGCCCCACATCAGCGCGGCCGGGCAGGCGATCTCGGCGAGCAGCAGGCCCAGGTCGGGCATGGAGAACCGCTGCCAGATGGCCGGGTCGAACTTCCAGGTCCAGCCGCCCTCGACCGCTTTCAGCGAGCGGCGGGCGATGTAGTCGGCGATGTAGAGGTTCTCGCAAGGCTGCGGCGGGGCCAGGCGGAAGCGGGTCAGCGCCTCTTCGAGCGTCGGATAGACCTTGGTTCCGAAGCCCGAGCGCGGCGGCGGACCCTTCCAGCGCTTCTCGGGCGGCTGGATGGAGGTGTCGACCAGGATCGCCCCGCGCAGGCGCTCAGGGTGGCGCGCGGCGCAGAACAGGGTGGGAAAGCCGCCGAACGAGTGGCCGACGAAGATCGGCTTATGCCCGCCGGCCTTGAGCTCCGCGGCCTCGACCGCGGCGAAGGCCTCGGCGGCGAAGGTGTCGGCGCTGTAGGCCTCGCGCCAGCCGCTGGCGCCCATGCCCGCCCACGAGATGGCGGCCACGCGCCAGTCCTTGGCGAAGGACGGGGCGATGAAGCTCCACCAGTCGGCGTGGGCGCCGTTGCCGTGCAGGAACAGCAGGCCCGGCTTGCCGACCTCGCCCCAGGTCAGCAGTTCGATGGCCGCGCCCTGGACCTCGATGGTCGAGCGCTCGGGCTCGACGGCGATGGCGGCGTTGAACCACGCCGGGGCAGGCGGCGGCTTGCCGTCGAACGCGGCCAGCAGCGAGGCTGGCAGGCTGTGGTCGTCGGCCATGGCTCAGGCCTCCTCGCGATAGGCGATCTCGCCAGGGCGCGGCTTGCGGGGGGACAGCGCCTTGAAGATCCCCGTGCCGGTCATCAGGGTGCGCTCAGCCGTCCAGATGCGGCCGCGCACGGTGAAGATCCCGTCCTCTTCGGCCAGCAGCTCGCCCCGGCCTTCCACGAACTCGCCCAGCTGCGCGCCGGAGAGAAAGTCGGTCATCAGCCGCACCGTGACCCACGAGTACGACCTCCGCAGCGAGATGATCCGTCCCCAGGCCATGTCGGCGAAGCTCATCAGCATGCCGCCGTGGCAGTTGCCCAGGCCATTGGTGTGGTGCTCCTCGACGCGGAAGCCCAGCGTGGCCTCGCCGGGGCCGTCGGTGCGCTCGTACAGCGGCCCGATCTGTCGGCCGAAACCCCGCGTCCAGTTCAGCTGGGCGTAGCCGTCGGGGATTGCGGCGCTCTGGGCCTCGGTCAGGTCGTCGGACATGGAGGAAGTCTAACGGCCGTTTGAATGAGGCCGCAAGACCCTCTCCCTGTGGGAGAGGTGTCGGCGAAGCCGACGGAGAGGGGAAGGGCTGATGAATTTCCGACGCCGAAGAAGCTGAAACCGCCCCCCTCCGGCCCTCCGGGCCACCTCCCCCAGTGGAGGAGGATCTATGGGCGTCGGCGCTCTTCAAGATGCTCCCCCTCTGGGGAGCTGTCGCGGAGCGACTGAGGGGGTCAGGCCGCGACTTCGCCGAACTTCCCCGCCTGGTAGTCCTGGATCGCCTGGATGATCTCCTCGCGGGTCGTCATCACGAACGGCCCGTGCGAGACGACCGGTTCCCCGATCGGGTCGGCGTGGCCCAGCAGCAGCACCGCGCCGTCGGCCGATGACAGCTCCAGCCCCTCGCCGTCGGTCAGCTCCACCAGGTTGAAGGCGCCCGCCGTCGTGTCGCCCACCGCGATCGCGCCGCGCACGACATAGAGGAACACCGCCCGGGCGGCCGGGATCGGCAGCGACAGCGCCGCGCCGGCGTCCAGCCGCACGACGCTCATGGCCACGCCGGTCAGCGACGCGATCGGGCCGGTGATCCCGTCGACCTCGCCCGAGATCAGCTCGATCGTCGCGCCGTCCTTCTCGATCTTGGGAATGTCGGGCGCCTGCAGGCCGACATAGCGCGGGGCGGTCATCTTCAGCCGGCTGGGCAGGTTGACCCACAACTGCAGGATCTCCAGCGGCCCGCCGTTCTTCTTGAAGGCCTCGGGCGACAGCTCGGCGTGGACCAGGCCGCTGCCGGCCGTCATCCACTGCACGCCGCCGGCGTCGATGACGCTCTCGTGGCCGCCGCTGTCGAGATGCGACAGCTGGCCCTCGAGGATGAAGGTCACGGTCTCGAAGCCGCGATGCGGATGCGGCCCGAACGGCAGGCCGCGATTGCCGGGGCGGTAGGTCTGCGGGCCGTGGTGGTTGAGGAACAGGAACGGGTCCAGCTGGCCGATCGCCGGGCCGGGCAAGGGGCGGCGGGTCGTGAGGTCGCCGATGTCGTCGCGATAGGCGGCGTGCAGGCGGGCGATGGTGCGGGTGGTCATGACGCTTCCTTACGCTTACGCGTGCTTCTCATCATCGCTTTCCTCGCCCTTGTGGCGAGGACCCATGCCGGCGACCGCTCAGACCTTGGCGGTCATGAAAGGTCTGAGCGGCTGGGCGATGGACCCTGGGCACAAGACCCAGGGAAGCAGGTTGGGTTATGCGGGCGGCGCGATCCCCGCCGCGCCCAGCACCTTGGCCTGCCGTTCCGCCAGCCCCTCCTCCGAGAAGCCCTCCAGCGAGGCCTCGAACAGGGCGCGCCAGTTGTGGCGGGCGCCCAGGTGCAGGAAGGCCGCGCCCAGGCCGATGGCGGCGCGGTCCATGAACACGAACTCGCGCGGGATGACGATGCCGCCGACCGACTTCAGGGCCTGGCGCACCTTGAAGGCCTCGCGGCGGCCGTACTCGCCGGGCGGCACGTCGTCGGCGACGGTGCGGACGCGGTCGTCGAGCAGAGGGCCGTAGATGAACCGGGCCCAGACGTTCAGCACGTCGACCAGTTCGTCGGTGAGGTTGGAGAAGCCCCAACTGCGATAGGCCTCGACCTGACCGGCGCGGTCGTCTTCGGAAAGGGCGCGATAGAGCCGCACGACGCCGCCCACGAAATGCGGCGGGAACACCCGGATGCAGCCGAAGTCGAGCAGGTTCAGGTGCGCGGCCCCTTCGCCGCCGAAGGTGTAGTTGCCCAGGTGCGGATCGCCGTGGATGACGCCGATATGGGTCATCGGGCCCCACCAGGCCTCGAACAGCAGCGCGGCGATGCGGTCGCGGGTCTCCTGGTCGGCGCCCTTGAAGGCCATCAAGCCCTGGCCGTCCAGCCAGGTCATCGACAGCAGGCGCTTCGTCGAAAGCTCGGTGACCGGCTGCGGCGTCCTGATGTCGTCGCGGCCGGCGAAGAAGCCGCCATAGACGGCCATCATCCGGGCCTCGCGATCGTAGTCCAGCTCCTCGCGCAGCCGGTCGCCGACCTCCTCGATCATCTGGGTGGGGTCGATCGAGCCGTCCATCTTCTTGAACAGGCCGACCAGGGCGCGCAGCTGGCCAAGATCGCTTTCGACGGCGCTCTGCATGTCCGGGTATTGCAGCTTCACCGCCAGCTGGCGGCCGTCGGGGGCGAGCGCGCGGTGCACCTGGCCCAGCGACGCGGCCGCGGCGGCCTCGTGCTCGAAGCTCTGGAACTTGCTGGCCCAGTCGGGACCAAGCTCGGCGGCCATGCGCCGGCGTACGAACGGCCATCCCATGGCCGGCGCGTTGGTCTGCAGCTCGGCCAGTTCCTTGGCGAACTCGGGCGGCAAAAGGTCGGGCACGGTGGCGAACATCTGGGCCGCCTTCATCAGCGGTCCCTTCAGATTGCCCAGCGCCGCCTTCAGGGCCTTGGCGTTGCGCGCGGCGGCGTCGTCGCCGGCGAAGACGCGGTTGGCGCCATAGCTGACGGCGGCGCCGGAAAGACCCGCCCCGACCTTGGCGAAGCGCGCCAGACGGCCGGAGAGGCGGTCGCGTTCAGGGTCATTGCTCATGCGGGGAACCCCCTCCGGCCCTCCGGGCCACCTCCCCCAGAGGGGGAGGATCCAGAAACGCCGAGCCAGATGCTCCCCCTCTGGGGGAGCTGTCGCGGAGCGACTGAGGGGGTCTCACACCAGCGCCTCGAACTCGTCCACCAGCCGCTCCAGCTGCCGGCAGCCCGCCGCCCAGAAGGCCTTGTCGCGCGGGTTCAGGCCGAAGGGCTTGAGGGCCTCGACATAGGTCCGCGTGCCGCCGGCGGCGAGCAGGTCCTCGTAGAGAGGGGCGAAGCTTTCCGGGTTCTCGCGGCGCTTCTCCATCAGGCCGCGCACCAGAAGGTCGCCGAAGGCGTAGGCGTAGACGTAGAAAGGCGCGTGCACGAAGTGGCTTACATAGGCCCAGTAGTGCTCGTAGCCCTCGTTGAGCACGACGGCCGGGCCCAGGCTCTCGGCCATGGTCTCCATCCACAGCGCGCCGATCTGGTCGGGCGACAGCTCGCCGTCCTGGCGGGCGGCGTGGAACCTGCGCTCGAAGCGGTGGAAGGCGATCTGGCGCACGACGGTGTTGAGTCCGTCCTCGATCTTGCCCGCCAGAAGGCCCTTGCGGTCGGCGGGCGTGGCCTCGGCCAGCAGACGGTCGAACACCAGGCCTTCGCCGAAGATCGAGGCGGTTTCGGCCAGGGTCAGCGGCGTGTCGGCCAGCAGGGTGCCCAGCGGCGCGCACAGGGTCTGGTGCACGGCGTGGCCCAGTTCGTGGGCCAGGGTCAGCACGTCGCGCCGCTCGCCCATGTAGTTCATGAAGACGTACGGATGGCGGTCGGCCGTGACCGGGTGCGAATAGGCGCCCGACTGCTTGCCGGCCCGGGGGCGGGCGTCGATCCACGGCTGGGTGAAGAAGGTCTCGGCGGTGTCGGCGAACTTCGGGGCCAGGGCCTGAAAGCTCTCCAGCACCACGGCCTTGGCCTCGGCCCAGGGATAGGTGCGCGGCTGGGCGGCGTCGAGCGGGGCGTTGCGATCCCAGTAGTCGAGGGTCTTGCGGCCCATGGCCTTGGCCTTGAGCGCGTAATAGCGGTGCGACAGGCGCGGATAGGCTTCGACCACGGCCGCCTCCAGGGCGTCCACGGCGTCGGCGTCGACCTCGTTGGCCAGGTGCCGCGAGTGGGCCGGGTCGTCGTAGCGCCTCCAGCGGTCCTCGACCTGCTTTTCGAAGGCCAGGGTGTTCATCACCAGGGCCTGGGTGGAGGCGCGCTCAGACAGGGCCTGGGCCAGGCCGTCGGCGGCGGCCTTGCGGCGGCGCACGTCCGGATCCGACAGGCGGTTGAGCGCCTCGGGCAGGGTCAGGGCTTCCTTGCCGACCTTGGCCGACAGTTTGGCCAGGGTCTCGTCGTAGAGGCGCACCCAGTTGGCCACGGCCGGGCCGCGGTCGACGATGTAGCGCTCCAGCTCGGCCGACAGTTCGTGCGGGCGCGACAGGCGCAGGCGGCGCAGCCAGGGCGTCCAGCGGCGGGTCGGCTCGTGGGCTTCCAGCGCCGCGTTCAGCTCGGCGTCCTCCAGCTGGTTCAGCTCCAGCGAGAAGAACAGGCTTTCGGCGGCGATCTGCGACGAGCGCGCGCGCAGGTCGGCCTCGAACTTGGCCCAGGCCGGGTCGTCGCGGGCGGTCGAGGCGGCCAAGCCGGCATAGGCGCCCACGCCCCACAGGCCGTTGACGGCCTCCTCGTAGAGCCGGATGCCGCGATCGAGCAGCTTGCCCAGGCGCTGAGGCTCGCCGCGCGCTTCCAGGAACATGCCCTCCAGCGAGGCCAGTTCGTCGTTGGCGGCCTTGGCGGCGGCCAGGTCGGTTTCGATCCTCGGATCCTCGCGGCCGGCATAGAGGTCGGCGAGGTTCCACTCGGGAAGGGCGTCGGGCTTGAAGGGCGCGTTCATGATGGGAATGGATATGGCGTCTGGAGGGCGGGAGGCAATCGGAAGAGGCGGGTTTCTCCGCTCAGGTCTCGAACGCGGCTATGATGGGACAGGGTCCACGATCATCCGTGCTGCAGGTGTGGAGCAGGCGCGAAAGCCCCGCGCGGGCGGCCTGCAGCTCCGCGATCCTGTGGTCCAGGTCGGCGATCCGCTCGCGGGCCAGTTCGCGGGCCCGCGCGCGGTCCTCGCCGGCGTCCAGCGCCAGCAGCTCGCCGATCTGCTCCAGGGTGAAGCCCGCGGCCTGGGCGGAGCGGATGAAGCGCAGCCGGCGCACGGCCTCGTCGCCGTAGCGCCGCACGCCGCCCGACAAGCCGGAACCCTCGCCGCGCTCGGGCGTCTCCAGCAGGCCCCGGCGCTGGTAGTAGCGGACCGTTTCCACCCCCACGCCGCCGGCCCGGGCCAGGCCCGCGATCGTGGCGGCGGGTTTCGTCGTGGCCATCGCTTGACTCCGTACCATGGTACGGAACCCATATGAGCCCGGTCCCGCTCGCGCACAAGGAGACCGCCGTGACGTCCGCCGCTTCCGCCGCCCCCAAGAAGGCCGTCCTCTACCGCATGGTGATGGACAAGCACGTCTGTCCGTACGGGCTGAAGGCCAGGCATCTGCTGCGGTCCAAGGGCTACGAGGTCGAGGACCATCACCTGACCACGCGCGAGGCGACCGACGCCTTCAAGGCGCAGCACGGCGTGAAGACCACGCCGCAGGTGTTCGTCGGGGGCGAGCGGATCGGCGGGTTCGACGACCTGCGCCGCTGGTTCGGCGGCAAGCCGCGCGATCCCAAGGCCAAGACCTACCAGCCGGTCATCGCCCTCTTCGCCATGACCGCCCTGCTGGCCCTGGCGGCGACCTACGTCGTCGACGGAACGCCCTTCACGATGCGGGCGATCGAGTGGTTCATCAGCTTTTCGATGGTGGTGCTGGCCATCCAGAAACTGCGCGACGTCGAGAGCTTCTCGTCGATGTTCCTGGGCTACGACCTCTTGGCCAAGCGCTGGGTTCCCTACGGCTACGTCTATCCGTTCGCCGAAGGCCTGGCCGGGGTGCTGATGACGGCCGGCGTGCTGACCTGGTTCTCCGCGCCCCTGGCCCTGGTGATCGGCGGCGTCGGCGCGGTGTCGGTGTTCAAGGCGGTCTATATCGACAAGCGCGACCTGAAATGCGCCTGCGTCGGCGGCGACAGCAACGTGCCGCTGGGCTTCATCTCGCTGACCGAGAACGTGATGATGGTGGCGATGGCGGCGTGGATGCTGGTTGGGCGCTAGGCCCGAAGTTCCTCCCCCGAGTAGCGAAGCGAAACGGGGGAGGGGGACCGCGAAGCGGTGGAGGGGGCGTGACCGGGCGCTGAGCTCCGTCCCTCGCCCCCTCCGTCACGCTGCGTATCCGCAGCGCGCCACCTCCCCCGCTAAAGCGAGGGAGGAGCAGTTAGTTCTAATGAACCCCCAGCGCCTCCGGCGTCACCGCCACGAGGTCGTCCTGTCCCAGAGTCACGGCGGCCAGCTGGCCGGGGACCTGGGCCAGCACGCTTTCGGCGTAGACCCGCAGCAGCTGGCCGCGCAGGGCCTCGGCTTCCGGGGCCAGGGCGCCCTTGGCCAGCATCCAGCCGCCGACCGTGTCGCCCAGCAGCTTGAGGTAGGCCGTGGCGCCCGACAGGGCGTCGGGCATGGAACGGGCGCGGCGATCGACCAGCCAGGCGGTGGCCGAGGCGGCGGCGTTCAGGGCGGCTTCCAGGCGGCCGGCGACCGGGGTCAGCGACGCGTCGGCGGCCTTCAGGGCCTCGATGGTGTCGCGGATGTCGTCCATCAGGTCGGCCACGGCCTGGCCGTCGGCCAAGCCGAGCTTGCGGCCGATCAGGTCGATGGCCTGGATGCCGTTGGTGCCCTCGTAGATCGGGGTGATGCGGGCGTCGCGATAGTGCTGGGCCGCGCCGGTCTCCTCGATGAAGCCCATGCCGCCGTGGATCTGCACGCCCAGCGAGGCGACTTCGACGCCGACGTCGGTCGACCAGGCCTTGGCGATCGGGGTCAGGAGCTCTTCGCGCAGCTTGGCGGCCGCGCGGGTTTCCTCGTCGGCGGCCGCGTGGGCCAGGTCGGCGGCCACGGCGGTCGACAGGCAGATGCCGCGGGCGGCCTCGATCTTGGCCTTCATCAGCAGAAGGGTGCGGCGCACGTCCGGGTGGTCGAACAGGCGCGAGGGATAGGCGCCCGTCCAGGCCGAGCGGCCCTGCACGCGCTCCAGGGAGAAGTTCAGGGCCTGCTGGTAGGCGCGCTCGGCTATGGCGACGCCCTGGGCGCCGACCTGCAGGCGGGCGGCGTTCATCATCGTGAACATGTGGGCCACGCCGCCGTGCAGCTTGCCGACCAGCTCGGCCTTGGCGCCTTCGAACAGCATCACGCAGGTGGGCGAGCCGTGGATGCCCAGCTTGTGCTCCAGCCCGCCGACGCGCACGTCGTTGCCCGCGCCCATCTTGCCGTCGTCGTCGACCAGCACCTTGGAGGCCAGGAACAGCGAGATGCCCTTCACGCCGGGAGGGGCGTCGGGCGTGCGGGCCAGCACCAGGTGGACGATGTTGTCGGCGGCGTCGTGGTCGCCCCAGGTGATGAAGATCTTCTGGCCGCTGATCGTCCAGCCGCCCTGGCCGTCGGGCGTGGCCATGGTGGTCAGGGCCGCCAGGTCCGAGCCTGCCTGCGGCTCGGTCAGGTTCATGGTGCCCGTCCATTCGCCCGAGACCAGCTTGGGCAGGAACACGCTCTTGTGGCGTTCCGTGCCGTGCAGGGCCAGGGCCTCGATCGCGCCCAGGCTCAGCATCGGGCACAGGCCGAAGGCCATGTTGGCGGCCTGCACCATTTCCAGGGTGGCGATCTCCAGCGCCTTGGGCAGGCCCTGGCCGCCGTGCTCGGGCGCGGCGGCCAGGCTGGTCCAGCCGGCTTCGGCGAAGGCCTTGTAGGCGTCGGCGAAGCCGGGCGCCGCGCGCACCACGCCGTTTTCAAGCTTGGCGCCGACGAGGTCGCCCTGGCGATTGATCGGGGCCAGCACCTCCGACGCGAACACGCCCGAGGCCTCCAGCACGGCGTCGACGGTGTCGGCGTCGGCCTCGGGATAGGCGTCGGCCAGCCGGCCGAAGTCCGCCACGTGGCGCAGGGCGAAGGCGAGGTCGCGGACGGGGGCGCGGAAAGTCATGCGGGGGCCGATCTGTTCAAGCGTCGGGTTGGGGTATGTGATCCCTGTTTAGATCGCGCGGCCTATCGCGCCAAGGACCGCCTGTCGATCACGGCTTCGTGAGGAGACGCCCCTTCAACTGGACGGTGAAGTTCCTAAGTCGGGGTAATCAGCAACCGTCACTATGACAGTTTTGTCAGTTTGGAGATCTGAGACCATGGCTCGCCCCTTCGCCTACGCCATTCTGGCCGGCGCCCTTCTCGCCGCTCCGCTCGCGGCTCCGGTCGCCGCCCTGGCGCAACCGGCGACGGATCCCGCCGCCGCTCCGGCCGGGACCTGGGCCCTGGACAAGCGCCACGCCAGCCTGACCCTGCGCGTGAAGCACTTCGGCACCTCGAACTACACCTTCCGCCTGTCTGGCCTGGACGGTTCGTTCGCCTACGACCCGGCCAAGCCGCTGGACTCGAAGGTGTCGATCACGGTCGACCCGAAGTCGGTCGACACCGGCCTGCCGAACTTCAACAAGGAAATCTCGGACGATCCGAAGTTCTTCGACTCGGCCAAGTACCCGACCATCACCTTCGTCTCGACCAAGATCGAGCAGACCTCGGCGGGCAAGGGCAAGCTGACCGGCGACCTGACCTTCCGCGGCGTGACCAAGCCGGTGACCCTCGACGTCACCTACAACGGCTTCGCCAAGACCCCGTTCGGCTCGCAGATCATGGGCTTCTCGGCCACGGGCAAGATCAAGCGCTCGGAGTTCGGCTTCACCCACCTGGTGCCGATGGTCTCGGACGACGTCGACCTGGCGATCGAAGCCGAATTCAATCCGAAGAAGTAAGATCCTGACCTAAGGGACGGCCCAATGACCGCCGAGACGCATTCCAAACCCGCCTCGGCGGCGGGTCCTGTCCGCTATTCGACGGTGGCGATCATCCTGCACTGGCTGATCGCCGCCGCTCTGATCTTCCAGGTGATCCTGGGCTGGCGGGCCGACGACGGCCCCAAGGGGGCCGAGACCTTCGCCCTCTTCCAGCTGCACAAGTCGATCGGCATCACCATCCTGGTGCTGAGCGTCGCGCGCCTGCTGTGGAAGCTGACCCACAAGTCGCCGCCGGCCCCGGCCGGCCAGCCGACCTGGGAGAAGATCGCCGCCCACGCCGTGCATGTCGGCTTCTACGTGATCATGATCGGCCTGCCCCTGACCGGCTGGATCATCGTCTCGACCAGCCGCATCAACATCCCGACCATCCTTTTCGGCGCCATTCCCTGGCCGCACCTGCCGGGCCTGCCCGAGCTGGCCGCCGGGGCCAAGGACGCCTGGAACAACATCGGCCACCTAGGCCACGGCCTGCTGGTCAAGTTCACCTACGTGCTCTTGGCCCTGCACCTGGGCGCGGTGGCCAAGCACCAGATCCTCGACCGCGACGAGGTGTTCGGCCACATGGCCGCCGGCGCCAGGCCGGGCCTGAAGGAGCCGCGCCTGTGGCTGGCCGCCGCCGGCTTCGCCGCCGTGGTCGCCGCCGGCTACCTCTATACGCCGGCCAAGGCGAAGGCTCCGGCCGCCGCCCCCGAACAGAGTGCCGCCGACGAGCTGGCCCTGCCCGACGAGACGCCGGCCGCAGCCGCTCCGGCCGCGACGCCCGCCGGTCCTGCGACCGCCGCGCCGATGGCAGCCGCCGAGGCCACGCCGCCGCCCGCCGACAGCGCCCTGAAGGACCCGGTCGCCTGGGCCGTTCAGAAGGGCTCGCACCTCGACTTCAACCTGGCCTGGGCCGACACGCCGATCCAAGGCAAGTTCAGCCGCTGGACCGCCGACATCCTGTTCTCGCCCGAAGCCCTGGACCGTTCGAAACTGACCGTCAGCATCGACCTGGCCTCGGCCGGCACGGGCGACGGCCAGCGCGACGAGAGCCTGCAGGGCCCCGACTTCTTCAACACCTCGGCCAATCCCAAGGCGACCTTCACCGCGACCAAGTTCCGCAAGACCGCCGAAGGCCGCTTCGTCGCCGACGGTACGCTGGACCTGCGCGGCGTGAAAAAGCCGCTCAGCCTGCCGTTCAGCCTGAAGATCGACGGCGACACGGCCACGGCGCGCGGTGTAACCACCCTCGACCGGACCGCGTTCGGGGTTGGACAGGGCGAATGGGCGTCGACGGATCAGATACCGGCCAAGATCAAGGTGAGCTTCGCCTTGACCGCCAGGAAGAAGTAGCCCGCGCGGGGCGGGCCCTCGCCAACGGGGGCCTCGTCCTGCTGCCCACCGAAACCGTCTACGGCCTCGGGGCGGATGCGTCCGACCCGGCGGCCGTGACGGCGATCTTCGAGGCCAAGGGGCGTCCGCGCTTCAACCCGCTGATCGCCCACGTCGCCGATGCCAAGACCGCCGCCCGCATCGCCGCCTTCGACGAGCGCGCGACCGCCCTGGCAGAGGCGTTCTGGCCCGGCCCCCTGACCATCGTCGCGCCCGTGAGGGATACGGCCGCCGTCTGCGACCTGGCCCGTGCAGGGCTGGAGACCGTCGCCATCCGCGTGCCCGGCCATCCCCTGGCGAGGGCCGTGCTGGCCGCGTTCGGCGGACCGGTCGTGGCGCCCTCGGCCAACCGCTCGGGCCGTCCCAGTCCCACGACCTTCCAGGACGCCTTCGCCGAGACCGGCGACAAGTGCGCCGCCGTGCTGGACGGCGGGCCGTGCCAGGTGGGCCTGGAATCCACCGTCGTCGCCGTGCTCGATGGACCCGTGCGCCTGCTGCGTCCCGGCGCCGTCACCCGCGCCCAGCTGGAGGCGGTGGTCGGACCGCTCGCCGAGGCCGAGGACGACGCCAAGCGCTCGCCTGGGCGCCTGGCCCTGCATTACGCCCCCGACGCGCCGGTGCGCGTCAACGCCGCGGCGCCGAACGCCGGCGAGGCCTTCCTGGCCTTCGGCCCGTGGCCGGAAGGGGAGGGGGTGTTCAACCTCAGCCCCACGGGCGATCTGGCGCAGGCCGCCGCCAACCTCTTTTCCTACCTGCGGGCGGCGGATCGCACCTCGCCGGCGGCCATCGCCGTGGCGCCGATCCCTAGTCTGGGGTTGGGTGAAGCCATAAACGACCGCTTGAAGAGAGCGGCGGGGTTTGTAGGTTAAGGCCACGAATTCAATGGTGCTTCATGGGGGAAGCATGAAAGTCGCGGACTTAACAAATGAGCAGCTGAGCGCGTTGATCGCCAACCATCAAAAGCAAGGCGCTTTCGATCGGCCGCTTTATGCAGAAGCCTTGGATGAGCTTCAGCGCCGCGACGGACCCGGGCTAGATTTGGAAGTAACCATCAAATGCATTCTGGGCGCGGCGGCTGTTGGATCGTTCCTTTCATATGGTGACGTCGCCAAGGCTAATGGCTGCGAGTGGAACAAGGTTCGTCGCCAGATACCGCGGCATCTAGATCGAGTTCTAGCAAAGGCGCATGCCCGAAAAGCTCCGCTGATCACTTCGATCGTTGTCAATGACAAGAATCGAGAGACAGGTGATTTGGAAGAAAGCTCGCTCAACGGGTTCGTGGCGGGAGCGGAGAGACTTGGGATCATGGTCGAAGATCCCGTGGAGTTTCTGCGTAGGGAGCAAGAGGCCACGTTCCTCTTTGCTGAACGCCATGGGACGCTCTGACAGCTGTCTTCCAGCGGGAGAGTTCGGCCCTCGACCATGCGGCGGGCTTCGTCGGCTAGGCAAGGGCGCCCGGCGACGGCTAGGGTCGAGGCGAATCTCTAGTCAGGGTTGATGGGGCGCGTATGGGGGCGAATGAACCGGCCGAGGCGGTCGCTGGCCAAGAACTGGCGTGCTGGCCCCTGTGGCGCAGTCTCAAGAACGAGTTTCCGGTCTGGAGCCTGGTGCCGTCGTGGTTCTACTCGCCGGGCGCCTGGGGGTATCTGGGCGTGGACTTCCTCAGCGGCTTTCGCAGGAACGCCTCGACCAGACGCGCCTTCGCCCTGCTGGAAGGGGTCGGCGACAAGACCTTCGAGGCCGTGGCGGCCCTGGCCGCGCTGAACGCCCGCCGCCAGGAGCAGATGCTGCGGGCGGTGATCATCGCCTACCTGACCGTGCCGGTGTCGGCGACCGCCCTGGTGGCCGAGATCGTCGGCGACGACCTGGGCACGTTCGTACGCGAGAACGCGATGAACTGCCTGGCCCTGGCCCTGACCCTGGCGGCGGGTCCGATCTCCTACCTGCTCAGCAACTGGCGGGCCCGCCAGATCGTCGGCGTGCTGGACCTGGTCAGGATCGAGCGCGCCGCCCGGGACTGACCGGTCCGCCTAGTTCTTCAGGCGGTAGCCGGTCTTGAAGACCCAGGCGATGATCGCCAGGCACAGCAGCAGCACGCCGCAGGTGGCCGCCAGGCTGACGCCGACGCCCACGTCGGACGTGCCGAAGAAGCTCCAGCGGAAGCCGCTGACCAGGTAGACCACCGGGTTGAACAGCGAGATCGTCCGCCAGACGCCCGGCAGCATGTCGATCGAATAGAAGCTGCCGCCCAGGAAGGTCAGGGGGGTGATCACCAGCAGGGGCACGATCTGCAGCTTCTCGAAGCTGTCGGCCCAGATGCCCAGGATGAAGCCGAACAGGCTGAAGGTCACCGCCGTCAGCACCAGGAAGGCGGCCATGAACAGCGGGTGCTGGATCTCGAACGGCACGAACAGGCGCGCCGTCGCCAGGATGATGGTCCCCAGCAGCAGCGACTTGCTGGCCGCCGCGCCGACATAGCCCAGCACGATCTCGAACGGCGAGACGGGCGCCGACAGCACCTCGTAGATCGTGCCCGACCACTTGGGCATGTAGATGCCGAACGAGGCGTTCGACAGGCTCTCGGTCAGGATCGACAGCATGATCAGGCCCGGCACGATGAAGGCGCCGTAGGGCACCCCGTCGACGGCCGTCATGCGCGAGCCGATGGCCGCGCCGAAGACGACGAAGTACAGCGAGGTCGACAGCACCGGCGAGGCGATGCTCTGCAGCAGGGTGCGGAAGGTCCGCGCCATCTCGAAGCGGTAGATGGCGGCGACGGCGTGCAGGTTCATGGCCGGTCCTTCACCAGGCTGACGAAGATCTCCTCGAGGGAGCTCTGGCGGGTGTTGAGGTCGGTGAAGTCGACGCCTTCGGCCGACAGGCGGCGCAGCAGCGGCGCGATGCCGGTCTCGGCGGCCTGGGCGTCGAAGCTGTAGACCAGCTCGTGGCCGTCGGCGGCCAGTTCCAGGGCGTAGTCCGACAGTCCGGCGGGCACGGCGTCCAGCGGCGCCTGCAGGTGCAGGGTCAGCTGCTTCTTGCCCAGCTTCTGCATCAGGGCGGCCTTGTCCTCGACGAGAATGATCTCGCCCTTGCGGATCACGCCCACCCGGTCGGCCATCTCTTCGGCCTCCTCGATGTAGTGGGTGGTCAGGATGATGGTCACCCCGGTCTCGCGCAGCTTGCGGACCATCTCCCACATGTCGCGGCGCAGTTCGACGTCGACGCCGGCGGTGGGCTCGTCGAGGAACAGGATCGAGGGCTCGTGCGACAGGGCCTTGGCGATCATCACCCGCCGCTTCATGCCCCCCGACAGGGTCATGATCTTGGCGTCCTTCTTGTCCCAGAGCGACAGGTCGCGAAGGATCTTCTCGATCAGCGCCGGGTTCGCCGGCTTGCCGAACAGGCCGCGGCTGAAGGTGACGGTGGCGATCACCGTCTCGAAGGCGTCGGTGGTCAGCTCCTGGGGCACCAGGCCGATCTTGGTGCGGGCCGGACGGTACTCGCGGGCGATGTCGTGGCCGTCGGCGACGATCCTGCCGGTGCTGGGCCGCACGATGCCGCAGATGATGCTGATCAGCGTGGTCTTGCCCGCGCCGTTAGGGCCGAGCAGGGCGAAGATCTCGCCGCGCCTGATGGTCAGGTCGACCTGCTTGAGGGCCTGGTGGCCCGAGGCGTAGGTCTTGGTCAGACCCGACACCGTGATGATGGGTTCCACCCGTCTGTTCCCTCTCGTCCGTGCGGTCCGCGCCCAGATGGGGGCGCGAGGCCAGAAACGCCAGTGGCGAGCGGCGCGCCTATTGCGATCCCAGGGCGTCGGCCAGGTGGCAGGACTTGCCCGCCGTCAGGTTCTCCAGGCCGATCACGTCCAGGGCGTTGCCGTCGTCGGTCTTGATCTCGACGTACTCGCCGATCACCTCGACATAGACCGGGGCCTTCAGGGCCTTGAGACGCTCGCGCAGCTTGGCGACCGGCTTGTCCTGCTCCGAGTCGCGATCGCGCAGGACGTAGCGGTTGGCGGCCAGGTCGCAGCGGGTCAGGATCACCTGATCCTTCTGGACGGCGACCGTGCCGATGTAGAGGTCCTGGGCCAGGACGGGGCCGGCGCACAGGCCCAGGCCGGCGGCGCTGGCCAGGGCTAAAAGCGGTCTTCTCATGCGGATCCCAAGCAGCGACGTCGAACTGGATTTCGCCGAGCCGGCCAGGCTCGACGCGAGCGGGGTCTATCGCCTCGTCGAGCCCGAACGTGTCAGCAGGCGTCAGCGGACGGTGAGCACCGCGCCGTGCACGCCCACGACCGAGACCCGGGTCCCGGTCGCCGGGGCGATCTCGCCCTCGGCCGCCTCCTCTGTCTGGGCAGCCCACTCCTTGCCGTCAACGAAGACCCGGCCGCGGCCGTTCTCGAAGGCGGCGACCACTTCGGCCGGACGGCCCAGCAGGCGCAGGGTGGGGTCGTTGAGGTCCGGATCGGGCCCGGCCAGGGCCGGCCGCAGGAAGCGGCGGGCCAGGTAGGTGGTGGCGATGGTCAGCACGGCGAAGAGGGCGATCTCCGCCGGCAGGCCGGTGGGCAGCAGCAGGGCGACCACGCCGACGGCCGCCGCCGCGGCGGCCGGCCACAAGAGCCAGCCGGTGCCGGTGCCCACCTCGATCGCCAGGAACACGGCGGCCGCCGACAGCCACAGCCAGAAGGGGTGGGCGACGTAGAAGTCGATCAGGCCGGTCATGGCCTCAGCCTCCCTTGCGCGGCGCGCTGGTCGGCACGGCCGCGGAGCGCACGGGCGGGGTCGCGTCCGGTCCGCCCAGCGAGCGGATCAGTTCGCCGACCCCGGCCACCGTGCCGGTGATGCCGGCGAAGTCGGCCGGCACGATCACGGTCTTGGCGTTGGGCGAGCGGGCCAGATCCCCGAACGCCTCGACGTACTTCTGGGCCACGAAGTAGTTGATGGCGTTGACGTCGCCGCGAGCGATGGCTTCGGACACGAAGGCGGTGGCCTTGGCCTCGGCCTCGGCTTCCCGCTCGCGCGCCTCGGCGTCGCGATAGGCGGCTTCGCGCCGGCCCTCGGCCTGCAGGATGGCCGACTGCTTGGCGCCCTCGGCGCGGGCGATCTGGGCCTGCTTCTCGCCCTCGGCCTCGGTGATGACGGCGCGGCGCTCGCGCTCGGCCTTCATCTGGCGGGCCATGGCGTTGGTGATGTCGGCCGGCGGGGTCAGGTCCTTGATCTCGATGCGGGCGACCTTGACGCCCCACGGACCGGTGGCGTCGTCGATCGTGGCCAGCAGGCGCGAGTTGATGTGGTCGCGCTGGCTGAGCACCTCGTCCAGCTCCATCGAGCCGACCACGGTGCGCAGGTTGGTCTGGGCCAGCTGGGTGATGGCGTAGATCAGGTTGTCGACGCGATAGGCGGCGGCCGAGGCGTCCATCACCTGGATGAAGACGATGGCGTCGACGGTCACCGACACGTTGTCCTTGGTGATGACCTCCTGCTTGGGGACGTCGAGCACCTGCTCCATCATGTTCACCCGACGGCCGATGGTCTCGACGAAGGGCGTCAGGATGCTGATGCCGGGCTTGAGGGTGCGGGTGTAGCGACCGAAGCGCTCGACGGTGAATTCGCGGCCCTGGGGCACGATCTTGATGACGTTGACGACCAGCAGGATCGCCAGCACGAGCAGGATCAGAGGAACCATAAAAGCGGCCAAGTCTACGCCTCCCGAGAGGGCCGGCCCGGCGGCGCTCGCCGCCAGTCGCCTTGCGCCCATAGGAAGAAGTTAGCGCGCGCCTCGCCCGTCCGCCACGGAATCCGGCGAAGCTTGCGCGGGATCGTTGATCACCACCGTCTGCGACAGCTTGGAGGCGAGAGCACGGCCGCGCACGGCGGCCTGGCGCTCGGCGCGGCGGCTCTCGGGGGAGCAGCCTTCCGGATGGCCGGCCTGGCTGGCCGCGAAGCCGCCGTTGAAGCGATCGCGCATCTGGGCGGTGAAGCCGGAGTCGGAGGCTTCGACGTCGATGAGCCGCATCATCCGGGCCCGCCAGAACTGGTCGCCGGCCCCTTCGCAGGCCTGGCGCAGGGCATGGCTCTGGCCCAGGACGTAGGCCAGGTCGAGCAGGCGCTGGCGGTCGGCCGGCTCGCGTTCCTGGGCGTGCGCCGGCAGGGCCGCCGGAGCGGTCAGCAGCAGGGTCGCCAGGGCGGGAACGAGGGGGCGCGCGCGAAGCATGGGGTCATTATGGCCGCAAGCCCGCCGCCTGTCAGCGCCGCGCCCGCGCCGGGCGAGCTGCGCCATTCCATCCACAGCCGCGCTCGCCCATTTAGGGTCGAAACTTCGACTCTTCAGGGCCTTGCTATCAACAAGGATCGGCGTCAGGCTGTGGATAAGTCAGGGGGCGGCGAGAAACGACCACTCCGACAGCGCAGAAGGGAGGACGTGTCATGGCCGAAGTGCACTACGGCGTCGTCCAGGTGGGCGACCGGTGGACCATCATCGGCGACCAGCTCCGGTTCGGGGCCTACCGCAACCGTCACGAGGCCGAACGCGCCGCCGCGCGCCTGGCCGAACAGGCCACGGGCCTGGGCCTGCCGGTGCGCATGCACCTGCAGGACGAAACCGGACAGCTGCACAGGCCCACCCTGCTCAGCTGAAGGCTTCACGCAACGAAAGGCGGCCTCCGCGCGCTTTAACGGTGAGCAAGCGCCGCCGTTGGATGCCGCCATGGCCGACTCCGCAGAACTGAACGACCGAGACCCCCGCGCCGAGCGGGTAACACAGGCCTATGCCGGCAACCGGCTGCTGCTGGGCCTGCCTGACGAGGCGCGCGCCGCCCTCAAGACGGGCCTGTCCCTGACCGCCCTGGCGCGGGGCCAGGTGCTGTTCGACGTCGGCGAGGACGTGCGCAACACCTACCTGCCGTGCCGGCCGACCATGGTCGCCCTGCTGGTGGTCACCGCCGAGGGCCGCGAGGTCGAGGCGGCTACGGTCGGCTGGGAGGGAGCGCTGGGCGGCATCGTCAGCGGCGGGCTGAAACCCGCCTACGGCCGCGCGGTGGTGCAGGTTCCCGGACCCGCCTTCGTGGTGCCGACCGCCCGCCTGGACGAGATGCGCCAGCGCTTCCCGGCCATGGGCGACCTCTTCACCCGCTACGCCGACGCGATGATCGCCCAGATGATGCAGTCGGTGGCCTGCAACGCCCTGCACACGATCGAGCAGCGCTGCTGCCGCTGGCTGCTGTCGGCCCACGACCGCTCGGGCGAGGATGTCGTGCGCCTGACCCAGGAGGCGCTGGCCGACATGATGGGCGTGCAGCGCACCACCGTCACGGCCGCGGCCAAGGTGTTGCAGTCCGACGGGATCATCCAGACCCGTCGCGGGCGGGTCGAGATCCTCGACCGCCGCAAGCTCGAACGGCGCGCCTGCGAGTGCTATGGCCAGGTCGAGGCGCATTTCGGGCGGCTGCTGCCCGAGATCAAGGACTAGCGTCTCGCGCCGCGATTGCGTCGATCGGCGTTACGCGACACTCTCCGCGCCGTTTTCAGTTGCGGACGATCGACGGGGCATGGCCGACACTGTGGTGCTGATCCTGGCCTCGGCGGCGGCGGGCGTGGGGCTGTTCGCGGCCGCGCAGCTGGGCCTGCGCCGCGACTGGCGCACGCGTCCGGCCACGGCGCTGGCGGTGTTCCTGCTGCTCAGCGCCCTGTCGGGCCTGGATCTGATGCTCGACCGCGCCGGCGCCTACGCCGCCGCGCCCTGGGCGACGGGAATCCTGTGGACCACGTCGCTGGGCCTGGGACCGGCGATCCTGGCCTATGTGGTGGCCATGACCGGCGACCCCGAACGGGGCTGGACCCTGGCGCGGGTGGCCCGCATCGGCTGGCCGGCGGGCGTGGCGATGCTGCTGGTCCTGCCGTTCTTCCTGCTGCCGGCCTCGACCCGGCTGGCGGTCTATACCGGCGATGGCGCGGAGGTCGACCCGCTGGCGGGACCGCTGCAGCTGGCCTTCGTGGCGCTGTTCCTGGCCGTGACCCTGGGCTATCTCGCCGCCGCCTTCCGGGTGATGGGCCGACACGTGCGGCGGGTGCGCGACCTGTTCTCCAACATCGAGGACCGCACCCTGAGCTGGCTGCGGATCCTGCTGCTGGTGATGCTGGCCGCCTGGATCTGGGGCGCGGTGAAGTCGGCCCTGGCCGCCGGCGCGGCCCACGAGGGCTGGCTGGACGCCGCCGCCGCCGCGGTCGAGCTGGCCTGGACCGCCGCCATCGGCCTGTTCGGCCTCTCGCAAAAGCCGATCTACACGCCGCAGACCGAGACGCCGCAGGCGCTGCCGGCGGCCGGCAAGTACGCCCGCTCGGCCCTGCCTGAGGCCCGCCAGGTCGAGATCGCCGCCCGCCTGGAGCAGGCCATGCGGGCCGGCGGCCTCCACCGCGATCCCCTGCTGTCGCTGAGCGGCCTGGCGGCCCGCATCGGCGTGACGCCCAACCACCTGTCGCAGGCGCTCAACGAGCACCTGGGCCAGAGCTTCTTCGACTACGTCAACCGCTGGCGGGTCGAGGAGGCCGTGGCGCGCATCGAGGCCTCCGACGAGTCGATCCTGGCCATCGCCTACGCGGTCGGCTTCAACTCGCGCTCGACCTTCAACACCGCCGTCAAGAAACACGCCGGCCGGCCGCCCAGCGCCTTCCGCCCGGCGGCCTGACTTTCTCGGCCATGTCCTGACGGGCAGGATCGGACGCCTTCCGGCTCCGGGCCTGCCCGCTCGGACGACGCCCGCCGCCGCGCCGGCCAGGGTCGTGACGTCCTCCCCCTCGCCATCGAGAGAACCGTCATGATCGACCGCCTGTCCGGCGCCGCCCTGCTCACCGCCTGCCTTCTGGCCGCCCTCGCTCCATCAGCCCGCGCTCAGGCCGCTCGCGCCGAGGAGCCCGAGCGGCTGTTCCTGCTGGGGGCCGGCGCCTACGCCGCCGCCAACCCCTACGAAAGCGCCAAGGACAAGGTGGGGACCGGCGTGCTGCCGCTGTTCTTCTACCAGGATCGACGGTTCACGGCCGACCTCAACGGCCTGGCGGTGAAGGCCTATGCCGACGATCGCTTCAAGATCGAGGGGCGGATCGCGCCGCGCTTCCAGCTGGTCGACCCCAAGGACACCCGCGACTTCGCCTTCCTCGAGCGCGACCTCGGCATCGATGTCGGCGGCCGGGCCAGCGCCGCCTTCGGCCCGGCCGGCGTCAGCCTCGAATACCTGGCCGACGTCTCGGGCGAGACCAAGGGCCAGGAGGTCAATCTCGACCTGACCCTGTCGGCCGCGCCCACCGACCGGCTGACGATCGAGGCCGTGGCCGGCCTGTCGTGGAAGGACAAGAAGCTGGCCACCTGGCTCTACGGCCTGAAGGCCGGCGAGGTCGGGGCCGCGCGGGCCTACGAATTCGGCCGCACGCCCGGCGCGCCGTCGGGCGGCGTGGTCGTGCCGTCGCTGGGCGCCCAGGCCCGCTACCGGATCGGCGAGAAGGCCTATGTCATCGCCGCCGCCGAGGTCGAGCTGTTCGACGACGACGTCACGGCCAGCCCGCTGATGGCCAAGAAGAGCGCCGCCGCGGGCTTCGTCGGCCTGGTGCGCCGGTTCTAGCGTGGCGCCCGTGCACGCGACCCTGATCTCGCCCGGCGTACCCGCGCGGCTCGTCGCGGTCGGCCGGACGGCGGCGATCCTGCTGATCTGGCTGGCGGCCACGGTCCCGATGGCGGTGCTGGCCTGGGTGGTCGCGCCCCGGCTGATGGCGCCCGGCGATCCGCTGCCGGGCCTGGTCTTCTGGCGGATGATGGTGCTGGGCATGGCCTGGCAGCTGGCGCTGTCGCTGATCGTGCTGAAGCTGGAGGGCGTGCGGCTGCGCTGGCCCGACCTGCGCCGCCGGCTGTGGCTGACGGCGCCGGTCTGGCGCGCCAGCGACCGCCCGTTCGCGGGCGCCTTCCTGCTGGTCCCGCTGTTCGTGGCGCTGGGCTTCCTCGGCGACGAGGCCGCCACCCTACTGTTCCAGGCCACCCCCCTGGGCGAGCGGCTGGCGCAGATGGCGCCGCCGTTCGCGATGATCGAGCACCTGATCACGCCCGAGGCGCGGGGGCGTTGGGACATTCTCGGCCTGGCCCTCGTCTCCAGCCTGTTCAACTACGTCCTGGGCGAGGCGCTGCTGTTCCACGGCGTGCTGCTGCCGCGCATGGAGCGGGCCTGGGGGCGGTGGGCTTGGCTGGGCAACGGCCTGCTGTTCACCGCCTACCACGCGCACAAGTTCTGGCTGATGCCCGGCCTGCTGATCAGCTGCCTGTGCTACGCCCTGCCGGCCCAGGCCTTCCGCTCGAACTGGCTGGCGGTGGTCATCCACGGGGTGGAGGGGCTGGTGCTGGTCGCCGCCGTGCTGGTGGTGATCCTGCAGCCGTGAGGTTGACGCTACCGGAGCTCTCCGGCATCAAACCCGGATGTTCATGCCTGAGATTGTCTGAACGGCTGCCGCACGCCTCCGGCGCGCGGCTCGCAGCCCGAACCCTCCCGCCGCTTGACGCGGCGCGTTCGGGCTTGGCCGAACTTCAGACTGGCATAATCCCAAATGAACATCTCGAGAGACGAGCAGCGCGTGCTGCACGTCCTGGCCCAGGGCGGCTGCGTGCGCGCCCATCGCGACGAGGGCCGTCGCATCACCCGCGTCGAATGCGTCACCCGTGACGGGCTGGTGCTCGCCAGCTGCAACCTGGCGGTCTTCGGCAAGCTGAAGCGCAAGCGCCTGATCGAGTCCCGCGCGTCGGGGCCGTATCGCATCTCCCGCCGCGGCCGCGAGGCCGTGCGTCCGCAACTGGACAACAGGGGGTAGGCGCAGGGGCCGGGCGACGTGGCGTCCGGCCCCTTGTGTCTTCAGGGCTTGTTCGCCGGCACCGGCGCGGTCGAGGGATCGGTCGGCGGGCCGGCGGCGAACAGGTGGGTTTCGGGCGCGCCGCCCTTCACCTTGGCGGCGTCCTCGCAGAACTGGGTCTTGTCCTCGATGTGCGAGCCGATCATCGCCCCGCTGCTCATGCCCAGGAACATGATCACCGCGTCGCGCTGATGGGCCTTCTCGGCGTCGGTCTGTTCGGGCGGGCCCAGGGTCAGGACGGCGTCGACGGCGCGGCCCATCTTCTGGGCGTCGACCTCGAGGTCGGGGCACAGCGACGAGGCGGCCATGAAGTAGCCCATGTTGAGGATGCGGCCCTGCTGCTCGACCGTGAAGGTCGGCGACATCAGGTCGGCCAGCAGGGCGCCGGCGTCCTGGTGGGCGGCGTCCTTGCCCACGGGCGCGGGGGCGGTCGGCGCGTCCTTGCCGGCGTCAGGCTTGGGCCCGCAGCCGGCGACCAGGGCGGTCGCGGCCAGGGCCAGCGCAAGGGTGCGGAGGGTCTGCATGCTCGATCCTCCGGGCTCTAGTAGCGGTAGCCGAATTCGCGCGACGTCCACGACGGCGAATAGCCGCGTCCGCGCTCGTAGCAGGCTCGTTGCGAGGGATAGCAGTCGACGCCCCGGGCCGGGGAATAGGGCGGATCGCGGCGGCGGTCGTCGTCGTCGCGATAGCGGTCGTCCTCGTGCTTCTTCTTCGACGAGGCGGCGGCCGCGGCCAGTATGCCGATGGCCAGGGCCCCGGCGACGATGGCGCCGGTATTGTCCTTCTTGCCGCTCTTGCCGGCGTTGCACTCCGAAGCCGGCCGCCGGTCGATGGTGTCGTAGCGGCCGTCGTCGACGAACAGGTTGATGCATTCGCGGTCGCGCGGATGCCACCAGTACTGCACGCCGCCGTCGGTGTGATCCAGCTGGTAGCCCCGCGAGCGCAGGCTGTTCTCGCCCTGGCCGGCGCGGGCGCCGATCAGGTCCCGGGGCTGGGCCGCGGCGGCCAGCGAGGTCGCCAGCACGCTCAGGCCCGCGACGGCCGCCACCACGGCCCTCGTCGTCTTGCTCATCGAGGTCTCCAGGCCGGGGGCGGGGTCAGTAGAAGGCGCCGTAGATCACGTCGACCACGCGGCCGGTGCGCCATTCGACCAGCAGCAGGTCTGGTCCGTAGCGCACCCAGCGATAGCCGTAGGGCGGTCCGCCCAGGCCCAGGCGCCAGTAGTCGTCGTAGACGTAGCCGCTGGTCAGGAACAGCGCCGGCAGGATGCCGCCGATCGACCAGCGGCGATAGCGCTGGCCGGGCGGATAGCGCCAGCGGCCGCCCTGGACCGGACGGAAGCCGGGCGGACGGCCGCCGCCGGGGCGGTGCGGCCCCAGCGGCGGCGTCGGTCCCGGGCGGTTGGGCGGGCGCTGGCCGGAAGGAGGCCGCGTGGTCGGGGGACGCGTGGCCGGTGGGCGCGAGGGCGAACCGCCGCCGCCAGGACGACCGGGCTGGGAGCCGCCGCCGGGGCCTTGACCGTGGCCGGGCCCGCCGGAGCCGTGCCCCGGGCCTTGCCCCGATCCCTGGCCCGGAGGACGTCCGCCGCCCTGGCCGCCCGAGCCCGGGCCGGGACGCTGTCCCTGACCCTGGTTACCCTGGCCTCCGGGGCCGTGGCCGCCATGGCCCTGGGCCTGCGCCAATCCCGGGAAAGCGGCCAGCAGGCCGAAGGCGAGCAGTTTGCGGCGGTCCATGGGAAACTCCGGGTTAGCGGAAGGGGGAGCCGGTCTCGTTGTGTGAGGAAACACCCAAAAGCCGCGTCGCTTCAACCCATGGTGAGGCTGCGGCGAGCGATTTGGGCGCGAAGCGTCAAGGCGACGGCCGCACCAGTTCGGGGGTGACCTGGTTGGCCGGGACCTGGCCGGCCTCGATCTGCGACAGGCTGGCCAGGGTGGTCTGCGCGATGGCCGACAGGGCCTCTTCGGTGAGGAAGGCCTGGTGGCCGGTGATCAGCACGTTGGGGAAGGTCAGCAGGCGCTGGAAGACGTCGTCCTGGACGATCTCGTTCGACAGGTCCTCGAAGAACAGGTCGGCCTCCTGCTCGTAGACGTCCAGCGCCACCCCGCCGATCTTGCGGCTCTTGAGCCCCTCGATCAGGGCGGCGGTGTCGATCAGCGCGCCGCGGCTGGTGTTGACGATGGTCAGGCCGTCGCGGGCGGCGGCGATGGCGGCCGCGTCGATCAGGTAGCGGGTGTCGGGCGTCAGCGGGCAGTGCAGGGTGACGATGTCGGCCTGCCGCAGCAGGGCGTCGCGTGACACGTACTCCACGCCGATGGCGACGAGGCCCGTGTCCTGCGCCACGTCGCTGGCCAGCACCCGGCAGCCGAAGCCCAGGCGCAGGCTGCGGGCGACCAGGGCGCCGATGCGGCCCGTGCCGACCACCCCGACCGTGCGGCTCGACAGGTTGCGGCCCATCAGGCCGTCGAGGGCGAAGTTGTTCTCGCGCACCCGGCTCCAGGCGCGGGGAATGTTGCGGTCCAGCGCCAGCAGCAGGCCGACGGTGAATTCGGCCACGGCCTCCGGCGAATAGGCCGGCACCCGAACCACCGTGATCCCCAGCCGCTCGGCCTCGGCCAGGTCGACATTGTTGTAGCCGGCGCAGCGCAGGGCGATCGCCCGGGCACCGCCCGCCGCCAGGATTCCCAGCGTCGCGGCGTCGAGCCGGTCGTTGACGAACACGCAGACCGCCCGATAGCCGGCCGCCAGCGCGGCGGTGGTCGCGTCCAGCCGGGCCTCGAAATAGTCGAGGACGTGGTCGCCGCCGGCATTGGCCCGGTCGAGAAAGCGGCGATCATAGGCCTTGGTCGAGAACACGGCGACGCGCACGGGAAAGCTCCAGCTGACGAGTTCTCGCGACTATCGATCCTTGGTGCGATTGCGCCTAGTCCGTAGCTCAACCTATCCTCGCTGGAGGCCTTCTCCAGGAGATCCACATGTTCGCCCGCACGCTCGCCGCGCTCTGTCTGCTCGCCGCCGTCACGCCGGCCCTGGCGCAGGACGGCGCCCGCACCGAGACGGTGCGCTTCGCCAAGGGGACTTCGGCCACGACGATCAAGGGCTCGATCAAGGGCTACGCCACCGTGAACTACAAGGTCGGGGTCGCGGCCGGCCAGACCCTGAAGGTCGACTTCAAGCCGACCAACGCCTCGGCCTATTTCAACATCACCGCCCCCGGCGCCGACGCGGCCATGTTCGTCGGCTCGACCTCGGGCTCCAGCGCCAAGGTGAAGATCCCGTCGAGCGGCGACTACACCGTGCAGGTCTATCTGATGCGCAACGCCGCGCGCCGCAACGAAACCTCCGCCTATACTCTGACCATCGCCGCCAGATGAGCCCGTCGCGACGTGAGCTGACCCTGGCCCTGGCCGCCGGCGCGCTCGCGCCCGGCGCGGCGCTGGCCCAGGGCGCCAAGGCCAGTTCGGCGGTCGAACTGGCCCGCACGGGCGAGACCCTCAAGCCGGGCCAATGGGTCTGGGCGCCGCAGATCGCGCCCAGGGGGCCGGTGGTGGTCTATGTCGACCTGTCGCGGCAGCTGGCCACGGTCTATCGCAACGGCGTGCGCATCGCGGTCTCCACGGTGTCGAGCGGCAAGGAGGGCCACGACACGCCGACGGGGGTGTTCACGATCCTGCAGAAGGACGCCGACCACCGGTCCAGCACCTACAACAACGCGCCCATGCCCTATCAGCAGCGCCTGACCTGGGACGGGGTGGCGCTGCACGCCGGCGGCCTGCCGGGCTATCCGGAAAGCCACGGCTGCGTGCACCTGCCGATGGGCTTCGCCAAGCTGCTGTTCGGCGTCACCCCGATGGGCGGCACGGTGATCGTGGCGGGCAAGGCCGGCGATCCGCCGGCCGCCATGCCCAGCGCCGCCGGGGTTCTGGGCGCGGCGCCGAGCCCGGTCCAGGGGGCGGCCGAGCCGCCGCCCCTCGGCGAGGACTGGCGGTGGGACCCGAAGGCCGCGCCGGCCGGGCCGGTGACCATCATCGCCTCGCGCAGCGACCGCCGGGCGGTGGTGCTGCGCAACGGCGTCGAGATCGGCCGGGCCGGCGTCGTCTTTCCCGACGAGGATTTCCAGACCCACGTGCTGGTCTGCACCAGCGTCGAGAACGGCGTGCCGCGCTGGGCCTATGTCGGCGTGCCTGGCCATGACGACGAGGCCGCCCGGCCGCTCGATCCCGAACTGATGGCCAAGACCGCGATGCCCGACGGCTTTCGCACGGCGGTGCGCACGGTGATCGTTCCCGGCACGACCATCCTGGCCACCCAGTCGCCGGTGTTGCCCGAGACCTCGGGCCGGCATCTGACGGTGCTGTCGTCGGGGCGGTAGAAGGCCGTAGCGAAGCGGAGAGCCGGGACCCAGGGCCGGTGCAGTGCGGCTGCCCATGGGTCCCGGGTCTACGGACCGTTTCACGGCCCTTCGCCCGGGATGACGAGTGGAAGAGGGCGACGGACGGAGACCCGTCGCCCTCTCACCCCACCAGGGCCGCGCTGCGCCGGATGGCCGTCTCGGCCTCGGCCATCAGGCTGGCGACGATCTCGCCCGCCGGCCGCACCTCGCGGATCCCGCCGGCGCTCTGGCCCATGGCCAGGCACGAGCGGTCGGGATCGAGGCCCTCGGTCTGGCCGCCGATGCCGCCCAGCACCCCGGCCTGGACGCTGGCCATGGCCTGCAGCGGGAAGGGCTGGATCTCGCCGGCCCGCGTCTCCCAGTCGTCGACATAGGGGTTGGCGCGCACCCGCATCGGCTTGCCCGAATAGCAGCGGGTGCGGACCGTGTCCTCGTCGCGGGCGGCCAGCACGGCCTGGCGATAGACCTCGCCGGCATGGGCCTCGACGCTGGCGATGAAGCGGGTGCCCATCCACACGCCCTGGGCGCCCAGGGCCAGGGCGGCGGCCAGGCCCCGCCCGTCGTGCAGGCCGCCGGCCGCGATCACCGGGATGTCGACCGCCTCGACCGCCTGGGCGACCAGCGGCAGGGTGCCCACCAGGCCGGTGTGGCCGCCGCCCTCGCCGCCCTGGCAGATCACCGCGTCGCAGCCGGCGTCCTGGGCCTTCCGGGCGTGACGCACCGTGCCGCAGACGACCATCACCTTCAGCCCGGCCGCCCGCAGCCGGTCGATGATCGGCGAAGGCACGCCCAGGCCGGCGACGAAGGCGCTGGCGCCTTCCTCGATGATCACCTCGACGCTGGCGGTCAGGGCGTCGGGCGTGGCGGCCAGCAGGTCGACGCCGAACGGCTTGTCGGTGAGGGCGCGCACCTGCCGCATCTGCCGACGGATGAAGTCGGGCGAGGTTCCGGCCATGCCCAGCACGCCGTAGTCGCCGGCGTTCGACACCGCCGCCGCCAGGGGCGCGTACGATACGCCGCCCATGCCGGCCAGCAGGATCGGGTGCTCGACGTGCAGCAGGTCGCACAGCGGCGTACGCAGGGCCATGGCGGGTCTCCCTCTTGGCGGGCTTCGCGGGCCAGCCCTCTGGCGAGTGTGCGCTTCGTCGGGAGGACGGCAATCCTTCCGCGAGGGCACTCGGATCGCCTGAGTGTGATTGTTCACTCACTTTTTGATGGTGCAGAAGGCCCGGCTGTGTTTTCCTCCCAGGGTTGGTCTTTGGAGGGTGCGATGCGTGAGCGGATCGGACTTGCGGCGGCCCTGGCGCTGCTGTCGGCGACCGGCGCGACGGCGGGCGAGGCGGCGATCGGCGAGTTGATCGGCCTGACCCCCGTCGAGGTTCGCGCCCGCCTGACCGGAGCGCCGGCCGCGACGCCGCTGACGCGCGGCTTCGAGGTGGCCCGCGACGGCGGAACCGACGCCTATTTCACCCTGGACGACCTGGCGGCCGATCCGGCGGCGCTGCGCCGGCGGGCGGCCTGGCGCACGCATGGCGAGGTTTCGTCCGACGCCGGCGCGCCGGTCTGCCGCTCGCGCGTGGTTGCCGAGCCCCGCGACCTGACGGTCGGGGATCCGGTGCTGGCGTTCCGCGACGGGCGGCTGACGGCCGTCCTGCGACCCGCCCGCCCGGGCCTGAGGCCGCCGGCCCCGCCGCACGAGAACCGCAAGGCCTACGAGCGCTGGATCCGCCAGGCCTCGCTCGGACCATTCCAGGCGCGCTTCGGCCAGTTGCCGCTGGAGGACGGCGTGGGCTTTCTCGGACGCTGGGAAGCCGCCCGGCTGGACGGGTCCGACCGGCTGCTGGTCGACTGCGCGCCGCCGCCGGCTTTGCCTGCGGTCGTGCGTCCGGCCAAGCGTCCGCCCCTCAACGAAAGCGACATGCAGGGCCTGGCCCTGGCGCCGTTCGCGATCAGGCTGCCGGCCATCAACCGCGACCGGGCGCGGGCCCGCGATCGCGGCGCGGCGACGCTGGCGGGCCTGAGCGTCGGCCAGCGCCTGCCGCGCGACGTCGGGCTCCACGCGCGCCGGGACGGCCTGCGCTGGCATGGGTCCGCGCGACCGGGCTACGGCGTGCTGACGGTGGACCTGGGCGGCGGCAAGACCCGCAATCTCTCCGACATGCGCGACGCGGCCCTGGTGGGGGTGGAGGACGGCGTGGTGAGGTGGATCTCGCCGCCCGGCGGCGCGGGGCCCGGCGCGGGCCTGCTGTGCGTCGACGCCGAGGGGCTGGCCGGAACGCCGCGCCCCGGCTGCCAGGGCTGGGGAATCTACAGGCCGTGACGGCGGTCGGTCAGGGCTGCTGAATGGGCAGCATCAGCGGCGCGCCCCGCCGGGCCGCGGCCACGGCGCAGGCCGTACCGATGATGGCCTCGCCGCTCGACATCGGCATGGGCTCCGACCACTGGTACTCGGGCATCTGGTCCAGGCGGTAGACGACCTCGCCGCCGAGGTTGTTGTCCTTGTAGTAGATCCCCTGCAACTGGCGCGATTGCGGGGTGCGGCAGTTGATCTCGGTGCGGACCATGTACGAGTTGGAGTCCCAGCGCGGAACATAGCGCTCGCCCCGGACCCAGACACGGATCAGATCCGGATAGCCGGCGTCGTCGAACAGACCCAGATAGACGAACATCGCGCGCTTCTGGTCGATGTTGCCGCCGGCGAAGGCCCAGCCCGTGACGCCGATGTTGGTGCGCACCCAGGACAATAGCTGCGTCGCGCTGGGCGGATCGGCGTCGAGCGGGTCCACGGCGGCGGCGGGGCCGGCCGCTAGCGAAAGGCCCAGCGCGCCGGCCAGGCCCGTAAGCCGCGCGGCGAACCTCATCGGGCGGCCGGCGCCGGCGAGAACAGGCGCGGGGCTGGACGCAGGAACGCCACCTTGTCGTCCGGCTTCTCGCATACGCAGCTGGGAATGACCGTGCACCCGAACTGCGGGTGGGAGTTGCCGGCCCTGCAGATCGCGATCCTGCTGGCCGGGCAAGAGATCGAACAGCCCAGGCAATGACCGACGCTCGACGACGAGCAGGAGCGCGGTGAATTGACCGTGGTCGTGCCGGCCTGGTTCTGGGCCGCCGCCATGCCGGCGAAGGCGAAGATCGCGGCGGCTGTCGTCGCGGCGATGACGGCGCGCACGCCGGCGCGCGTCTGGCTGAACGTCCGCATGTTTCCCCCCAGGGTTCCGTCAGGACGACAGGAGCCTAGACCAACGGACGGGATTTCATCAACCGCTGGTTTTCGAGCTAGCGGCGCTCGTCGTCGAGGATGCGCTCGGGGTCCAGTTCGGGGGTCCAGAAACAGGCGGCCATGGCCGACAGCATCAGCGCGATCATCGCCAGAAGTCCGCGCGGCGGGGTCAGGCCCACGATGTCTTGCGGGGTCATCTCTCTCGTTTCCTCGTGAACCGGCGCCGCGCTCTGACGTCGAGGCTGCCGGTTGCGAGGAAAGCGTCTCACCGAAGTTTCGGTTCGGCAAGTCCCTAAAATTCAAGGGCTTATTCTGGACTTTCGGGTCCAGAATTCGTCTCGGGCGGCTTGCTGGAGGCGAAAGTGTCGGCCGTGGCCTTCGCCTGTTCGGTGGTCGCCCGGGCCGCCGCCGCCTTGGCCATCACCTCGGCGATATAGGCTTCGGCCTCGCCTCGGGTGTCGATCGCCGCGACACGGGCCTGAATGGCCGCGCCGGCGTCGCGGTCGCCGTGCGCCAGGGCCAGGTCGGTCTTGGCCATGACGTGCAGGAAGCCGATCGTGTTGCCGCTTTCGGGCAGGGGCTGGGCGGCGACCTCGGCGGGCATCGGGGCCGGGGCGATCGAGGCGGCGACCGCCCCGGGCGCCGGTCCGTTCAGCGTCGTCGGGCAGTCCGTGCGCGCGGAAGACAGCGACAGCAGGGGCAGCACGGGGTTGGCCTGCTGGTCGCGGGCGGTCATGTACGGCAGGCCCCACAAGTGCTCCACCGTGGCTGGAACCGAGGCGTGGTCGTAGCGGGTGTTGCTCACGGTCGCCTTGGGGATCAGCGGCGAGACGATGACGGCCGGCACGCGCACGCCGTAGTTGTCGAACAGGAAGCCGCCGGTGTTGATCGTCGAATCCTGCGGCGAGCCGTCGTTCGGCGGCGGCGCGGGAATGGGCGGGATCGCGTCGTGGAAGCCGCCGTGCTCGTCATAGGTGACGATCAGCAGGCTGCGCTCCCAGCCCGGCGAATTGCGGATCGCCTCGTAGGTCGCCTTGATCAGGGCCTCGCCGCGCGCCATCGAGTCCATCGGGTGCTGCGAGGAGCCGCCCACATAGGTGCCGCCGGCGATGTCGCCGTAGTTCGGCTCGATGAAGGTGTAGGGATACGGGTAGGGCCCGAGCAGGTCGCTGGCGAAGTCGCTGAAGTCCTCGGTGTCGATCTTGAAGGTGACGCCCTTCAGGGCCGACACCTGCGGAATGCCGCCCAGGGCGTTGCCGGTTTCGTCGACATAGATCCGCCAGTTCATGTGGGCGGTGTTCAGCCGGTCGAAGATCGAGGCGCCGCTGGGATAGGTGAAGCCGCTGACCGTTTCCCACTTGGCCATGTCCGCCTTGCCCGGCGAGTTGGTCCAGCCGCCCGAAGAGGCGCCGTGCACGAAGAAGCGGTTGGGCCAGGTCGGGCCGGGCAGCGACGAGAACCATTGGTTGCAGACCGCGAACTCGGTGGCCAGTTGGTAGATCACCGGCAGGTCGTTAGGCGTGTCGAAGCACAGCATGATGTCGCCGTACTCGTCCGGCGTGGGCAGGTAGGCGGGGTTGTTGTCCTTGAGCTCGGTGAGGCTGGTGGCGTAGTTGGCGACATAGCCCGACGCCGTGAGCGGCTGGGCGCTGTAGCTCGCCCAGGGGGTATGCACCTTGCCCTCGCCGCACAGCTGCTCGTAGACGTCGGCGAACTCATGCCCTGGATCCGTGGGCATGGCAGTCGGGGCCGGTGACGCGCAAAAGTACTGCTTATTGTTGTATTCGTTCATGTTCTGGGTCGACGAGCCGATGATCCCGTCGATCCCGGAGAAGGCGAAGACGTTGTCGAACGAGTGGTTCTCCAGCATCAGCACGAAGACGTTGTCGACCTGGGCCAGGGGCGAGGTCAGCTGCATCTGCGTCGACGCGCCGCCCGACGGCAGCGGGATGTCCAGCGTGCTGGTGTCGACGGTGAGGGTGATCGACTGGCCGGCGTCGGGCGTCTGCAGCTGGCATTTCGTCCAGTTGTCCGAGCCGACGCTGTGGAACACGCCCTGGGCCGTGCCGCTCTCGACCACCAGCTTGACGGCCCAGTAGTCTTGCACGGTCAGCGAGCCGAGACCGGTGTTGAAGAACACGGTCATCGGGCCGACCTTGCCGTTCGGCGGAACGGTCCAGGTCTGGCTGGTCACGCCGTAATCGGAGTTCTTGTGCCACAGCGTGACGATGGCCTGATCGCCGACGTTGCTCTGGATGTAGATCTGGCAGGAACGTTTGGTGGACATCGATGCCTCCCCTTGGGCCGGTCGCCGTCAGGGCGTGGCCAGGCCAGGCGAAGCATCGGGCCCGCAAGGGTCGCGCAGCAACCTCAAATAGTATTTTTCTTTGTGCGATTATTACTTGCGCCCAACGTGCGGCGCCTTATCGCCGGAACAGCGCGTAGGTCTGCTCGATGACCTGGCGGGTCAGGTCCCATTCGACGGCGGCCATGGCTTCCTCGCGGGTGAAGAAGCGGGCGTCGGCGGCGTCGTCGCCGGCGCGGGGCTCGCCGCCCGTCCATTCGGCGGCGTAGTCGAACATCACGAAGTGACGGGTGGTCTCGCCGGTCTCGCGCGAGGTGAAGACCCCGTCGACCACGTCAATGAGGCCCAGAAGCCGAGCCTCCACCCCCGTCTCCTCCCGCAGTTCGCGCAGGGCGGCGGCCTCGGCCGTCTCGCCGAACTCGATGCGGCCGCCCGGCAGGCTCCATTGGCCCAGGCGGGGGGGCGTGCCCCGCTTGATCAGCAGCACCTCGCGTCCCCGCAGGCAGATGACGCCGGCGGTGGGAGAGGGCGAGGGGAGGGGGGTAATCATGCGAAACCAGACTTCAGATCCACCGTCGAGCGCTCGCCCACCTGGGACATGCACTCGCCGAGCCAGTCTTCCGCCGCCTTGCGCCCACGGGCCTTGAGGTCGGTCAGGAAGCTCCACTCGGTATTGAACTTCGACGCCAGCGACAGGTCGGCCAGCGGCCCGTCGGCCTTGATGGCGTGAACGAGCATGCGCCGATAGCGCCCCCGGGCATTGTCTTTCAAGAGGCCTTCGTCGAGCAGCTTCTGCACGAAGCCGATGGCGCGAAGCTCCGAGGACAACGCCGCGTTGAAGGTGATCTCGTTCAGGCGGTCCATGATCTCGCCCGGGCTCTTGGGGGTCTCGTCGCGGACGAAGGGATTGAGGCTGACCAGCAGGATGTCGTCCGGGGTCTGATCATAGAACAGCGGCCACAGCGGCGGATTGGCCAGGAAGCCGCCGTCCCAGTAGGGCTCGCCGTCGATCTCGACCGCCTGGAACACCTGCGGCAGGCAGGCGCTGGCCATCACGTGGCGGGCGGTCAACTCGGTCTCGCGGAACACCTTGGCCTTGCTGGTCCGCACGGCCGTGGCGGCGATGTACAGCTTGACCGGCGAGCGCTCGCGCAGGGCGGCGAAGTCGATCGTCTCGTCGAGGATGTCGTGCAGCGGGTTCAGGTTGAAGGGATTGAACTCGTAGGGGCTGAGCGACAAGGCCCACGTCTCGGCCATCCGCCAGCCGGGGGTGTTCTTGATCCAGTCGGCGGCGCCGCCGAACGCGCTGGTCCAGATGCTGGTGTCGCCGAAGACGTTGCGGCCGCCGTTGCGGTTGACCTGCTTCCAGAAGTCGTCGAGCGCGGCCCTCGCCCCGTCGCGGCCGCCGGCGATCAGGCCCGAGGTGTAGGCGACCGCGTTCATCGCCCCGGCCGAGGCGGCGGTGATGGCCTGGATCTCCAGACCCTCTTCTTCCAGCAGCCGGTCGATGACGCCCCACTCGAAGGCGCCGTGCGCCCCGCCGCCCTGCAGCGCCAGGCTGATCGGGCGCGGCCCCTTGGGCTTCCTCTTCAGCGGCGCGATGGGCATGGGGCGGCCTCGGGGCTTGGTCCTCGTCTGGGGTCCTACTGCGCGGTCCAGCCGCCGTCGACGGTGAAGGCCGCGCCGTTGGCCGAGGCCCCCAGATCGCTGACCAGGTACAGCAGCTGGCCGGCCAGCTGCTCGACGGTGACGAACTGCTTGGTCGGCTGGGCGGCCAGGATCACGTCCTTCATGACCGCCTCCTCGCTGATGCCGCGGGCCTTGGCCTGGTCGGCGATCTGGGCCTCGACCAGCGGGGTCTTCACGAAGCCCGGGCAGATGGCGTTGCAGGTGATCCCCTGCTGGGCCACTTCCAGCGCGATGGTCTTGGTCAGGCCCAGGATGCCGTGCTTGGCGGCCACGTAGGCCGACTTGTAGGGCGAGGCCACCAGCCCATGCGCCGAAGCGATGTTGACGATCCGCCCGCGCCCCTGCTCCTTCATGATCGGGATCGCCGCCTTGGCGGCGTGGAACGCCGACGACAGGTTGATGGCGATGATCAGGTCCCACTTGTCGTCGGGAAACTCGTCGACCGGCGCCACGTGCTGGACGCCGGCGTTGTTGACCAGGATGTCCAGCTCGCCGAACTCGGCCTTGGCGGCGCGCACCATGTCGGCGATCTCGACCGGCTTGGTCATGTCGGCGCCGTGGTACAGCACCTCGACGCCGTGTTTCTCGGCCATCTCGGCGCGGGTGCGCTCGATGGCGTTCATCTCGCCCAGGCCGTTGAGCACGATGTTGACGCCTTGCGCGGCCATGGCGTCGGCGAGCGCATGGCCGATGCCGCTGGTCGAGCCCGTGACGATGGCGACCTGACCCTGCAACCCGAAATCCACGGCCATCGGCGCGCTCCTGCTGTCCTGCCCGACTTGCTGCATTGCAGCATATAGCTCGCTATCGCGAAGAGCGAGCGCTTATAAATTCATCGATAGATGAATTCAGGGCTGCGGGCGAGCGAAAACCCAGTCGGCGTCGGTCGAGAGCTCGGGACGGAAGCGGTAGCCGTCCAGGTCGAAGGCCTTCAGGTCCGCGGCCTTCTCGACGCGGCCCTCGATGGCGTAGCGGGCCATGCGGCCGCGGGCCTTCTTGGCATAGAAGCCCAGCACCTTCATCGTCCCGGCCTTCTCTTCCTTGAAGTGGCAGGTGACGACCGGCAGCTTCAGGGCCTTGGCGTCGACGGCGCCGAAATATTCCTGGCTGGCCAGGTTCACCAGCGTCGGGTCGGGGTGATCGGCGGCGGCCTCGTTGAGGGTCTTGGCGATGGTCTCGCCCCAGAAGTCGTAGAGGTTGGCGCCGCGCTTGGTCTTCAGGCGGGTGCCCATCTCCAGGCGGTAGGGCTGCAGGGCGTCCAGCGGCCGCAGCACGCCATAGAGGCCCGACAGGATGCGCAGGCTGCCCTGCGCCCATTCCAGCGCCGGGCGGTCCAGTTCGCGGGCGGCCAGGCCGGCATAGACGTCGCCGTTGAAGGCGATCACCGCCTGGAGACCGTCTTCGACCTCGGGGTCGAAGTGCTGGAAGCGCTCGCGGTTCAGGTCGGCCAGCTTCTCGGAGATGTGCATCAGCCGGCGCAGGTCGGCCGCCGTCAGCTTGCGGGTGACCTTGGCCAGTTCCGCGATCTGCGGCTTCAGGGCCGGGGTGGTCAGGGGCAGGACCTGATCCGGGGCGGTGAAGTCTAGCGACTTGGCGGGAGAGATGACCATCAGCATGGGGGTGCAGATAGAGGCTTTGGTCCCGCTTCGCCAGCGGCGGCGGCGCGCGGCGGGCCCGTAAGGGACCGCGCGGCCTCAAGCCAAGGTCAGCACCAGCGGTCCGTTGCGGGTGGCCACGAGCGTGTGCTCGTACTGCACCGTCGGCTGGCCCTTGGGCGGGCGCAGCGTCCAGCCGTCGTCCTGCTCCTCGACCCAGTCGGCGCCCAGCGACAGGAACGGCTCGATGGTGAAGACCAGGCCCTCGGTGATCACCCGGCGGTCGCGCGGCTCGTGCCAGGTGGGGATTTCCTTGGGCGCGTCGTGCAGCGAGCGGCCGACGCCGTGGCTGGCGAGGTTGCGCACGAGGCTGTAGCCGTTCTTCGTGGCGAAGGCCTCGATCTGGCGGCCCACCTCGTTGAGGCGACCGCCCGGCCTGACGGCCCGGATCCCGGCCCACATCGCCCGGCGGCCGTCGCGGCACAGGCGCTCGACGCGCCTGGTCGTCGGCGGCACGGAAAAACTGGCGCCGGTGTCGCCGAAATAGCCGTCCAGCTCGGCCGAGACGTCGATGTTGATCAGGTCGCCGGCCTTGATCACCGTGTCGCCGGGGATGCCGTGGGCGCAGTCGGGACCCACCGAGATGCAAGTCGCGCCGGGGAAGTCGTAGGTCAGTTCCGGCGCCGAGCGGGCGCCGTCCTTCTCGAGCAGGGCGCGGCCGAGGTCGTCCAGCTCGCGGGTGGTCATGCCCGGCTCCAGCGCCGCTCCCATGGCCGTGAGGGTGCGGGCCACCAGGGCGCCGACCGTCCGCAGCTTGTCGAGCTGGTCTTCGTTGTCGATCGTCATGCGCCGGCGGGCGCCTGGCTGGCGGGATCGGGGGCGTCGACGCCGGCCTCCCTGAGCTCGCGGGCCACCAGTTCCTGGAAGGTCAGGCCCGGGTTCAGCTCGCTGAGCATGCCGATCCTGATCCAGAACGCCGCCTGGCCGTTGATCGACCGGTACGAGGCCTTGCTGGCCCGGCGCAGCTGTTCGTGCAGCTCGTCCTCGATGTTGACGATGCCCATGGCTTCGCTCTCGCATATACGTTTCGTATATGTCTTATATGGTCGGACAAGGCGCCCCGCAAGGGGGGCGGGTCAGGCGGCCGGGGGCGCGCCCTGCGACCGGGCCGCCGCCGTCAGGCGCTTGGCGTGGGTCTGCACCTGCCGCAGCGTGGCCCGCGTCATCGCCGCCGTCGTGTCGGTCAGGGCGTCGTCGACGCCGACATAGGTGGGATAGGCGGCCAGGTGATTGGCGACGATCAGGCCGAAATAGCCCTGCAGACTGTCGTAGTCGACGTCCGGCGGATCGGCCGCGAAGGTCTGGTGAGCGATCGGGGTGTAGGTCTTGAAGGCCAGCAGACCGTCGGCCAGGCCGTCCAGCGAGGCCAGCAGGGCGTCCATCGACAGCTTGAAGGCTATGTCGCCGGTGTTGGTGAAGAAGCCCGTCAGCTTCACGTCGTTCCAGGCTGTGGGCACGACGTCGTGGACGTTGACCAGATCGGTGTTGAACGGCACGGGACCGGCTTGGGCCGAGCCCGGGGCGGGCGCCGGGAAGAAGTGGGCGTACAGTGCGGCGAAGTCGGGATCGCCCGGCGTCGGGCCGGCGCTGGGCAGGGTCAGCAGCGTGGTGTCGGCGAACGGGCCGCCGTTCTGGCCCACGGTGGCCATGGCCAGGCTGGGCGACAGGGCGCCGCCCAGGCTGGGGCCGGTGAAGATCACCGTCCCGCCGGGATTGGCCTTGGTCCAGCCGGCGACGAAGGCCTGGATGCCGCCGGCCTCGGGATCGGCCAGGGCCAGCAGGGCCGCGACCCCGGTGGCCGTGGCGTGCGAGATCTTGGCCGCGGGCGCGCCGTCGAAACCGCCGTTGCCGTAGGGCCAGTCGATCTGGCGGACGATCGAGAAGTCTTCGGCCAGCCAGTCGTAGGCGTCGTCCTCGTTGGTGCCGGCCATGGCCACGACCAGGCAGGGCGCGCCGTCCACCGAAGCGCTGGCCGCGTACAGCATGTTGTCGGCGTAGTAGAGGGCGGTCGGATCGGATCCCTCGTGGCTCGACGCGACCGGGCCCCAGGCGATCGACCAGTCGGCGATCCGGCCGGCGTTGCCCGTCAGGAAGGCCTGCACCGACTGGCGCACGTGGTCTTCCAGATTGGACAGGGTGTCGACCTTGTCGGAGGCGGCGTTCGACAGCCACGACAGGCAGAAGGCTTGCTGCTGCAAGGTCAGGCTGGTCGCGGGCGTCTGGGGCATGGTCGCCTCCGATGGTTGGGGGGCTGAGCGTCGGGGCGACCCTAGCACGGCGTCAACCTCAAGATGTGACCGGCAGCACAAGACGACGCGCGTCGTGACTTTCCATCGTGGAAAGTTTTCACTTGCCGACTCGGAAAGTCACGGCTAGCTTTCCGGTATGGAAAGTAAGGAAGCGCCCATGAGCCCCGCCCAGACCCCGCCGATCGGTCCTGCCGACGCCGCCCGCATGCTGGCCGAACTCGAGGCCGCCAACGCCGACCTCGCGCGCCGCGCCCGCGCGCCTGTCTGGTATCACCCGGCGCTCGGCCTGCTGGTCGGCGCGGTGGTGGCGGTGCAGGGCCAGGCGGTTCCGCTGACGCTGGGCGCCTACGCCGTGTTCGCGGTCGGCCTGCTGCTGCTGGTCAAGGCATACAAGCGCCGCACGGGCCTTTGGGTCAGCGGCTATCGCGCCGGCCGCACGCGCTGGATCGCCGTCGGGCTGGCGGTCATGACCTCGCTCGCCATCCTGGGCGCGGCCCTGCTGGTGCGTGAGCACGGCCTGACCGCCGCGCCGTTCATCCTCGGCGCCGTCGTCGCAGCGATCGTCACTGCCGGTGGTTTTGTCTGGGAAGCCGCTTTCCGGCGCGACCTGCGCGACGGCGGCGCCCTGTGAGCGGCAATCTCGACGCGGTGATCCACGCCCCCAACCGCCTGCAGATCTGCTGCATGCTGGCCGGCGTCAGCACCATAGACTTCGCCACCTTGCGCGAAGCGCTCGACGTCTCGGAGTCGGTGCTCTCCAAGCACATCAAGACGCTGGAGGAGGCCGGTTACCTGACGGTCAGCAAGAGCCCGTCCGACGGCCGGGTGCGCACCTGGACCTCCCTGACCGGCGCCGGCCGCAAGGCGCTGAAGGGGCACCTGGCGGCGCTGAAGGCGATGATGGCCGGCGTGCCGGAGGCTTGAAGTGCTCTGCCCTCTATCCCAAGCCTTTGCGCTGTGGCGCGTCCGTGGTCCGCTCGTGCGGCCGACCCTGGTCTTCCTGTCCATGTTCGTCCTGGGATTTGCGCCAGGGATATCGGTGGGCGGCGGGCTCGGCTGAGATCCCGCCGTTGGCGACAGCGGCTTTCCTTTCCCGCGCTGGTCCCTAGAACCTTAGCCTCGCATGGAATCATGTGAGGCGTCTAAAAAGGCTCTAAATCAAACATTTAGGGCGCGTCAGTCGGCGAAACCGCTCACACTTTCGCCCAACGCGCTCTAGGAATGACGGCATGAACGAGACCCTCGCCCTCGCGGCCGCCCTGGCCTGGCCGCTGCCGATGATCGTGGCCCTATATTTCGTGGCCCGCACCAAGGCCCTGAAGCTGCGCCTCATCTGGGCGGTGCTGTGTTTCGTCGGCGTCGGCGCCTTCTGGATGCAGCCGTCCACCGGCCAGTGGGGCTTCGTGCCCTTCGCGGTCAACATCCTGGGCCCGGGCCAGGCCGGCGGCTTCCTGAAGTCGACCTTCCCGGCCGGCGCGGTGCTGTCGCTGATCGCCGTCTACTTCGCTCGCCGCAAGGCCAAGGCCGTGCAGGCCGACGCCAGCTAGGGGCGCTGGCTAGAACAGCACGCGCGGGTTCATGATCCGCTGGGGATCGAGCGCGGCGCGGATGGCGCGCAGGGCGGCGACCTCGACGTGGTCCTTGTAGGCCAGGGCCTCGGCCGACTTCATCGCGCCCAGGCCATGCTCGGCGCTGATCGAGCCATGGAAGCCGGCGGCGATGTCGTGGACGATGCGGGCGCCGGCCTCGCGCGCGGCGTCATGGGCGTCGTCGTCGCCGCCCGGGGCTTTCAGCACGTCGTAGTGGACGTTGCCGTCGCCCACGTGGCCGAAGGCGACGATGCGGGTTCCGGGGAAGGCCCTGGCGATCGCCGCGTCGGCCTGGCCGATGAAGTCGGGGATCTTGGAGACGGGCACGGAAACGTCGTGCTTCCACACCGCGCCTTCCGGCTTCTGGCCGGCCGAGTGGCCCTCGCGGATGTGCCAGAAGTCCTTCATCTGGCTCTGGGTCTGGGCCACGGCGGCGTCGGCGATCAGGCCGCCTTCCAGCGCCCCGGCCAGCAGGCGCTCCAGCGCCGCCTCGGCCGCGCCGGGCTCGCCGCTGGCGATCTCGATCAGTACGTACCAGGGATGCTCCGTGGGCAGAGGATCGCGCAGGCCGGGCACGTTCTTCACGGTCAGGGCGAAGCCCAGGCGGCCCATCAGCTCGAAGGCCTCGACCGCGCCGCCGGTCTCGTCCTTGGCGCGGGCCAGCAGCTGGATGGCGTCGGCGGGCGAGGCTAGGCCCACGATGGCCACGGCCCGCGAGGCCAGCGGCGCATGCAGCTTCAGCGCCGCGGCGGTGACGATCCCCAGCGTGCCCTCGGCCCCGATCAGCAGCTGCTTGAGGTCGTAGCCGGTGTTGTCCTTGCGCAGGCGCTTGAGGCCGTTCCAGATCTCGCCGTTGGGAAGCACGGCCTCGATGCCCAGGACCTGCTCGCGCATCATGCCGTAGCGCAGGACGGCCGTGCCGCCGGCGTTGGTCGAGATCAGGCCGCCGATGGTGCACGAGCCTTCCGAGGCCACGCCCACCGTGAACCGCCGGCCGACGGCGGCCGCCTGCTGGTGGGCCTCGTACAGGGTGACGCCGGCCTCCAGCACCATGACGTCGTCGAGGGCGTCGACGTCGCGGACGGCGCGCAGCTTCTCGGTCGACAGCAGGATCTCGCCCTGCGGGATCTGGCCGGCGACCAGGCCGGTGTTGCCGCCCTGGGGGGTGATCGCCACGCCTTCCGCCGCGCAGATCCCCACGACGGCGGCGACTTCGGCGGTGGTGCGCGGCGTGACCAGCAGCGGCGTCTGCCCCTTCCAGCGGCCCCGCCACTCGACCAGCTTGGGCGCCAGCCGCTCGGGATCCTGGCTCCAACCGCCCTCGCCCAGCACGGACTTCAGGCGCGAGACGACATCGGCGGGAACGGGCTTGGTCATGGTCGGCGAGGATACGGCGGAACGGGGGAGGGGTGAAGGCTGAGGCTTACGTCATTCACCCTTGTGGCGTACGTTCAACAAAATGGTACTTTGTCGAACGGGTGCGAAAGTGGCCAAGAGAGAACACGCTCAGATGCCGAACCATGCGACTGGCAGATGGGTTGCTCGTAGCGAGCGGTCGGGCCGCGTTGTGGAAACCCGCGTCGAAGCGGTGATGAACAGCGCCCAGCGGTCTGGCCTTCTGGCCGACAAGGACGGCCGCATCGGGGGACGCCTCAGCGCGGCCCTGATCGAGCAGGCCAAGGCCAATACCGGCATCGCCACCGACACCGAGCTGCTGGAGTTCGCCCTGGCCAGCCTGGCCTTGGAGGACCGTTTCGCCGAGGCCTTCGAAGCGGTTGGAGGCACGGTCGATCCGGACCTGAAGCTGGGCTTCTGAAGTGGCGAGCTTCGATTTTGACGCCGCCCGCCGCTGGGCGCGCTTCGATCCCGGTCACACCTTGGCCCGCCGCGATGACGCCGCGCTGCCTTTCGCCGACGAGGGCGAACTGGCCGGTTCGGCGCTGTTGCTGGACACCTGCGTCTACATCGACCGGATGCAGGGCCGCGCGCCCGCCGTCGTCAGCGGCCTGATCTCGACCCGGCAGGCCAACCATTCCACCGTGGCGGTCCAGGAACTGATGCACACGGTCGGCGTGCTGCGCCCCGAGGATCCGCGCAGCGCCGACGTTATCGGGGCCATCGAGCGGCAGATCAAGGCCATGCCCGACCATCGCCTGTTCGAGCCCGACGCCGAGGTGCTGGGGCGCGCCGCCCTGCTCGCCGGAATGCTGTGCCGCCTGCAGGGCTATCGCGACGACGGCCGTCTCAAGGCCTTGCAGGACAGCGTGCTGTTCCTGCAGGCGCTGAAGCTTGGCCTTACCGTGCTGACGGCCAACGTGCGGGAGTTCGATCTCCTGCTGCAGCTCGTCCCGGCCGGGCGGGTGCTGCTCTACCGGAAGGCTTGAGAGGACGAGGACCGCGCATGGCGGCTGGCGGTCGCGTCCTTACCCCCGATCGCGGAACGGGTCGGCGGGGTAGACGCCCAGGATCTCGAAGCGCTCGGAGAAGAACTTCAGCTCGTCGAAGGCCAGGGCGAGGTTGCGGTCCTCGGGGCGGCCGTCGACCTCGGCGTAGAAGAAGGTGGCCGTGAAGGCGCCGTTCTCCATGTAGCTTTCCAGCTTGGTCATGTTGACGCCGTTGGTGGCGAAGCCGCCCATGGCCTTGAACAGCGCGGCCGGCAGGTTGCGCACGCGGAACACGAAGCTGGTCACGCAGCGGTGGGTGAACGACGGGGCCGGCGGGGCCGGGTCGGCGGTCATCACCAGGAAGCGGGTGGTGTTGTGGCGCTCGTCCTCGATGTCGCGCGCCAGGATTTCGAGGCCGTAGATCTCGGCGGCCAGGGCCGGGGCGACGGCGGCGCGGGTCGGGTCGGGCTTGAGGGCCAGGGCCTTGGCGGCGCCGGCGGTGTCGCCCGCGCCCTCGGTCGAGAGGCCCAGGCGCTTGAGGCTGTGGCGGCACTGCGAAAGCGCGATCGGCATCGAGACGGCGGTCTTCACCTGATCCAGCGTCACGCCCTTGTTGGCCATCAGCTGGAAGCGGATCGGCTTGAAGCGCTCGCCGATGATCTTCAGCCCCGAGGCGGGCAGCAGGTGGTGGACGTCGGCCACGCGCCCGGCGATCGAGTTCTCGATCGGGATCATGCCCAGCTGGGCCGCGCCGGTCTTGATGGCCTCGAACGCCTCCTCGAAGGTGGCGCAGGGATAGGCCTCGTAGTCGGGGAAGTAGGTGCGGCACGCCTCGTGGCTGTTGGCGCCGGGCTCGCCCTGGAAGGCGATCTTCTTGAGGATGCTCATCTAGCTCTTCAGTTCTTTTCGGCGTGGTCGCGCGCGGCCTGCAGGTCGGAAGGATTGTCGACGGAGATCGGGGCCTCGGCGGCGACGGCGGCGCGGATGGTCAGGCCAAGCTCCATGGCCCTCAGCTGCTCCAGCTTCTCGCGCTGTTCCAGGGCCGAGGGCGCGGCGGCGTTGAAGGCCTCCAGCGCGGCGCGGCGATAACCGTAGATGCCGATGTGGCGCCACACGGGCGCGTCGCCATAGAGCGTCGAGCGGGTGAAGTAGAGCGCGCGGCCGCTCGTCTCGCCGGCGTCCATGGCCAGCACGGCCTTGACCACGTCGGGGTTGGCGCGGTCGGCGCTCGAAGCCTCGGGCGCGACCACGGTGGCGATGTCGGCGTCGGCGTGGGCGGCCAGCTGGCCGGCGCAGGCCGCCAGCACGCCGGGATCCACGAACGGCATGTCGCCCTGCAGGTTGATGACCACGTCGTGGGCGCGGCCCGGGTCGAGCACGGCCAGGGCCGCCAGGATGCGGTCCGAACCCGAGGGCAGGGCCGGATCGGTCAGCACGGCGCGGCCGCCCGCGGCCTCCACCGCCGCGACGATCTCGGGATCGCCGGCAGCCACGGCCACGGGGCCGATGCCGGCGGCCTGGGCCTGGCGCAGCACGCGCACGATCATCGGCAGCCCGCCGATATCGGCCAGCGGCTTGTTCGGAAGACGAGTGGCCGCCATGCGGGCGGGGATGAGGACGATCGGGTTCATGGCGTACCGGAGTTGGGCGAAACGCGGTTCGCCCGGGTTGCGCACGGGGCGGTAGCGTGTCAGAGACCGGAGCGCAACACGCGCGTGGGGAGACCATGGGGGGACCCGCGCTCATAAATCGGCTCCGTCCACGCAAGACGGGTCTATAAAGAGGCTGACAAGGCTGAGATGAGCGACCTTACGTTCAACAAGATTTTCGGCGGCGTGCTTCTGACCGGTCTGGTCATCTTCGGTCTTCGCGAGGCGTCCGACATCGTCTTCAAGAAGCACGAAGTCGAAAAGCCCGGCTACGCGATCGCCGTCCAGGAAGACACCGGCGGCGAGGGCGCTGCGGCCGCCGAGGTTCCGCCCGACTGGGGTTCGGTGCTGCTGCTGCCCGCCAATATCGAGGCCGGCAAGGCCGTCTCGGCCAAGTGCGCCTCGTGCCACACCTTCACTTCGGGCGGTCCGAACGGCACCGGTCCCAACCTCTTCGGCACCCTGGGCAAGAAGCCCGGCACGCACCCGGGCTTCGGCTATTCGGGCGCGATGACCGACTTCGGCGGCAAGAACCCCGTCTGGGACTACGACCACGTCGACCAGTTCCTGAAGGCCCCGGGCAAGTACATCTCGGGCACCAAGATGACCTTCGCGGGCCTGAAGAAGCAGGAAGACCGCATCGCCGTCATCGCCTACCTGCACAGCCTGGGCTCGACCCTGCCGGTGCCGGCTCCCAAGCCCGCCGCAGCAGCCGCTCCGGCCGCCGATGCGGCCGCGGCTCCCGCCGCCGAAGGCGCCGCTGCTCCCGTCGCCGGCGCTCCGGCCTCGGCCGCGGCGACCGCCCCGGCTCCGGCGACCGCCGACAAGCCCGCCGCCGCGCCCGCCAAGCCGTAAGGCCGGTCGCGACGATCGAAACGAGAAGGCCGCGGGGCTCGCGCTCCGCGGCCTTTTCTTTGCCCGGTCGCGCGGTAGGGTGACCCCGACCGCCCGGGGGATCCACGCCATGCGCCGTCGACAGTTTCTGCTTTCCGTCGCCGCCGGTGTTCCGGTCCTTGGCGCCTTGGCGGCCGGAACCGTCCACGCCCGCCAGCAGGAAGCCGACCCGACCGCCGATCTCACGGTCGCCAATCCCGCCTTCGCGCCCGGCAAGGGGCCGCGCCTGGCCGTCGACCAGGGACACAACAACTTCCACACCGTCGAGGGTCGCTACGCGCCGTTCGCGGCGGTGGCCCGCGCCGACGGCTACCGGGTCTCGGGCCTGGGCATGCGGTTCGACCAGGCCGCCCTGTCCGAGGTCGACCTGCTGGTGGTGGCCAATCCCCTGGCGGCCGAGAACCTGGGGAACTGGCGGCTGCCCACGCCGGGCGCCTATACGCCCGAGGAGGTCGCCGCCGTGAAGGCCTGGGTCGAGGCGGGCGGCGGCCTGCTGCTGATCGCCGACCACATGCCGTTCCCGGGCGGGGCCGAGCCGCTGGCCCGCGCCTTCGGCTTTTCCTTCGACAACGGCTTCGCCCAGAAGACTGGCGGCGGGCCGGAATTCTTCCAGCGCCAGGACGGTTCGCTGTCGGAGCACGCGATCACCCGCGGGATCGACCGGGTGCAGAGCTTCACCGGTTCGTCGTTCGTGGCCCCGCCCGAGGCTCAGCCGCTGATGACCCTGAAGGGCGGCTGGAGCGTCGCCCTGCCGGAGGTCGCCTGGGAGTTCGACGCCAAGACCCGCCGCATCGACGGCGAGGGCCGCCTGCGCGGCGCGGCCTTGATCGTTGGCAGGGGGAGGGTGGTGGTGATGGGCGAGGCGGCGATGTTCACCGCCCAGGCCGCCGGACCGCAGAAGCGCAAGATGGGCTTCAACGCCCCGACCGCCTCGCGGAACAAGGCGTTCCTGCTCAACGTGCTGCACTGGCTTACTCCTCCCCGTGAAACGGGGGAGGGGGGCCACGAAGTGGTGGATGGGGCGAGACTGGGCGCCGTGCCGGCGGTCGCCCCCTCCGTCACGTCGCCGATGGCGCCGCGCCACCTCCCCCGTTTCACGGGGGAGGAGCTTTGGGGGCTACCCGGCGACTGTTGCTTCCGACAGCCCCCACAGCCGCTCGGCGGCTTCGGGATCCAGCGCGTGCGGCATGACGCCGGCCCAGGGCCTGTCCTTGGTCCAGGGCGCGGCCTGCCTGCAGTCTTCCAGATAGAGCCCGCCGACGCCGTCGAGTTCGGGGCCCACCGCCGCCCAGACGCTGGTGGCGGCGCCCTGCTCGGGCGTCTTGAAGCCGTCTCGGGGCTTGCCGTCCTCGCCGATCCAGCCGAGGGCGACCTGTTCCTCGATCGGCAGGTGGCGCTGCAGCGGAGTCATGATGCCGCCGGGCATGACGGCGTTGGCCCGCACGCCGCGATCCTTGAATCGGGCGTCGAAGCCGACGGCGAACAGGCTGTTGGCGGTCTTGGTCTGGCCGTAGGCCTCCCACTTGTCGTAGGGCCGATGACGGAAGTGCGGGTCCTCGAAGTTCACGCCCGAGCGGCGATGGCCGATCGACGACAGCGACACCAGGCGCGAGGCGACGCCCGAGGCCTGCGCGCCGGCGACCAGGCTTCCGGCCAGCAGCGTCGACAGCAGGAAGTGGCCGAAGTGGTTCGTGCCGATCTGCATCTCCAGCCCGTCCTGCGTATAGGTGAGCGGGCAGGCCATGACGCCGGCGTTGTTGATCAGCAGGTTCAGCGGCCGCGCGCCCCAGGCCTCCGCGAACGCGCGCACCGAGGCCAGGCTGGAAAGGTCGAGCATGGCGAAGCTCGTGCTTCCGGGGCCGGCCGCGGCCTCGATGTCGGCGATCGCCTCGGCGGCCAGGTCGGGCTTGCGGGCGGCGATCACCACCTGCGCGCCGGCCTGGGCGAGCGCGCGGGCGGTCTCGACGCCGATGCCGGTGGCCGCGCCGGTGACCACGGCGGTGCGGCCCGAGAGGTCATGGCCGGCGACGACCTCGCCGGCGGTGCTGCGCGCCCCGAAGGGCGAGACGATGCGGTCGGCCATGGCTTCCTCTCCCTTTGTTTTTGAACCTCCGCCTGTGGGGGAGGATCTTCTATCCTTACCCCGCCTTGCTGAAGTCGGGGGCGCGGCGCTCGGCGAAGGCCATGAAGGCTTCGCGGGCCTCGGCGGTCTGCAGGCGCTGCGCGAACAGGGCGCCTTCCTTGTCCATCAGGGCGGCGATGGCCTCGGCGTCGCGCATCAGGCCCTTGGTGACGGTCAGGGCCCCCAGTGGACGCTTGGCCAGCTGGTCGGCGGCGGCGCGGGCCCTGGCGCGCAGGTCCTCGGCCGGGACCACGGCGTTGGCCAGGCCCCAGGCGGCGGCGGTGGCGCCGTCAACCGCCTCGCCGAGGGCGAACATGGCGTAGGCGCGGGCGTGGCCGATGCGGGCCGGCAGCAGCCAGCTCGACGCGGCCTCCGGCGCCAGGGCCAGGTTGACGAACGGCACGGTCAGGCGCGCGTCGGGGGCCACGAACACCAGGTCGCAGTGCAGCAGCATGGTCGTGCCCACGCCCACGGCCTGGCCGTGGACGGCGGCGACCAGCGGCCGGGTGGCGTTGGCCAGGGCCTTCAGGAACCGCCACACGTGGCGCTCCTCGGTGAAGGCGCCGGTGGCCTGGGCCACGAAGTCGCCCAGGTCGTTGCCGGCGCTGAAGCTGTCGCCGTCGGCCTGGAACACCACCACCCGGATTTCCGGATCGGTTTCGGCGCCTTCCAGGGCGTCGGCCAGGGCGCCGTACATGGCGTTGCTGAGCGCGTTCTTCTTCTCGGGACGCGCCAGGGTGATGGTCAGAACGCCGGCCTCACGGTCGATCTTCACGTGGTCGGTCATGGCGTTGCGTCTCCTTTGGGGAACTTGGTCTGCAGGCTCGAGAGCCAGCGGGCGACCACGGCGATCTCGTCGTCCGTGAAGCCCTCGGTGAGGTGGGCGTTGAGGTGGGCGAGACCGGCCTTGGCCTCCGCGCGGGCGGCGCGGCCATGGTCGGTGAGGTGCAGGCGCAGGGCCCGGCCGTCCTTGGGATCGGGCCGGCGCTCGACCAGGCCCGCGCGGGTCATGCGGTCGACAAGGCCGGTCATGGCCGAGGGGGCCAGGTCCAGGGCCTCGGCCGTCTCGCCGATCAGCGCGCCGTCGGCGGCGCCCAGATAGAACAGCACCCCCGACTGGGCCGAGGTCAGGCCGCCGCCGTCGGTGGCCAGCCTGGCCTCGATCCAGCGCTGCACGCGCCGGTGGCCGGCGGCGAGCAGGAAGACGAGGCGTCTGTCCGGAGGCGGGGCGGGAGGGGGCGACATGCGGCGATTATATGCTTCGCGTGCGAAATATCAAACGGATGTTTTGCGCTTGGCAGCTCCCCCAGGGGGAGCATCGGAACTAAACCGCCCGGTACCAGGCCACGCCGTCGCCATCGACCTCGCGCACGGCCTGGCCGCGGGCGATCAGGCAGTTGAGATGGGCCAGCGCCTCGCCGGTGGCCATGCCCAGCAGGTCGGGCCCGATCGGGCGGGCGAACAGGGCGCCGAAGGCATCCACCGCGCGGCGCGGCTCCTCCAGCTTGCCCCGCAGGCGCGACAGGCCCCGTTCGTGCCCGGCGATCAGCTGGTCGATGCGGGCGTGCAGTCCCCGGAACGGCGCGTTGTGGGCCGGCAGCACCAGCGCCTCGTCGGGCACGGCGGCCTTGACCTTGGCCAGCGAGGTCAGCCAGTCGGCCAGCGGGTCGGCGTCTGGCTCGGTGGGGAACACCGAGACGTTCGACGAGATCTTGGGCAGCACCTGGTCGCCCGAGATCAGCAGGCCCAGCGACGGGCTCCACAGGCAGGCGTGGTCGGGCGAGTGGCCCTGGCCGGTGACCACCGTCCAGTCGTGCTCGCCGATGCGGAAGGTCTCGCCGTCGGTCATCCGGCGATAGCTGTCGGGCAGGGCGTGCACCGCGCGGCCGAAGCCCCCGAAGCGGGTCTTGTAGTTGTCGATGGCGTCGTCGTCCCAGCCGGCGGCGTGGAAGAACCGCACGCCGTCCTCGGGCGCCTCGCGGCCGGTGTCGGCCACCAGCATCCGGCACTGGAAGTACTCCAGCCGCGTCATCCAGAGGCGGCAGTCGAAGCGGCGGGTCAGCCAGCCGGCCAGTCCGACGTGGTCGGGGTGCAGGTGGGTGACGATGACACGGGTGACGGGCTTTCCCTCCAGCGCGCCGGCGAAGGCGGCCTTCCAGGCGGCGCTGGTGTCCTTGGTGGCCATGCCGGTGTCGACGATGGCCCAGCCCTCGCCGTCCTCCAGCGCCCAGACGTTGATGAAGCCCAGCGATCCGCCCAGCGGCTGGCGCAGCCAAAGCACGCCCGGCGCGACCTCGACCGCCTGGCCCGAGCCGGGCTCGGGCTCGATCTCGAACGGATAGGCCAAGCGGGGGCGGCGCGGGGCTTCGGCCTCGCCCGATGTCTCTTCGAACCCGTCGCTCATCGCCGCTCACTCCCCTCTGGCCGTCTCGCCAGCCCATTTTTCATGGTCAAGCCGCGCCATGATTGCGCCCCCGTCGGACGACATCTTGACCCTCGATGCAAGGGGGGGCTTAAGTCCGCCCCGAGGAATCCACCCCCAGGAGACTACAGACATGAGGCCATTCGCGATCGGCCTGACGGCCGCCCTCGCGGTCGCCGCGCTCGTTCCGGCCGCCGCCTTCGCGGCGCCGAAGGATGCCAAGCCCGCCGCCGCCGTCGACGCCAAGTCGCGTGAAGCCGGTATGAAGGAAGCGCCGCCCCTGCTCACCCAGGCCGGCGTGGCCTGCCAGGTCTCGGACGCCCGTCTGATCGGCGCCGACAAGAAGTCGAACACCTCCTACTACGAAGTGGCCTGCCAGGACGCCATGGGCTTCGCCGTGGTGGCCAAGAAGGACGCCGCGCCGCAGGCCTTCTCGTGCGTCGAGACCGGCCAGCCGGGCTCCGACGGCAAGGAATCGGGCCTCAAGTGCCTGCTGCCGGGCAACGCCGATCCCAAGCAGGGCCTGAAGCCCTACCTGACCAAGGCCGGCGCGGCCTGCGACCTGCAGAACGCCCGCGCCATCGGCACCGGCAACAACAACTCGTTCTTCGAAGTCTCCTGCGCCGGCGGCGCGGGCTACATCCTGCAGATCCCGGTGCCGATGAAGGTCGAGGGCACGGTGGCCAACAGCTGCCTGCTGTACGATGAAACCGGCAACATCTCGTGCAAGCTGACCGACCGCGCCACCCAGCTGCAGGTCGTCGACACCCTGGCCGCCGCCGCCAAGAACAACTGCGCGGTCAAGGACAAGCGCTACATCCTGACCACCAAGACCGACAACTACTTCGAAGTCGCCTGCCAGGACGGCAAGGGCTACGTGCTGCAGCAGGCCACGGCCAACGGCGCCTTCGTCCGCGCCATCGACTGCGCCAACGCTCCGGGCGGCGCCGAGTGCACCCTGACCGACACCCGCGCGGCCAAGACCGAGCAGGCCGGCCTCTACACCAGCCTGGCCAAGAAGGCCGGCTACGACTGCAAGGTCGAGTCCTACGGCCTGTTCCCGTCGCAGGATCCCAAGAAGGAAATCGTCGAGCTGAAGTGCTCGAACACGCCGAAGGGCGGCATCGGCATCTTCTCGGCCGCTGAAAACCGCGTCTACGACTGCGTCACCGGCGAGCTGAACGGCTTCCGCTGCAGCTACACCAAGGCCGACGTCGAGTTCACGCGCCTGTGGGACGACCTGAAGAGCTACAACAAGGCCGGCTGCCAGGTTTCGGGCGCCCGCATCATCGGCCGGACCGACACCAGCGGCTTCGTCGAAGTGGCCTGCGCCGACGGCCTGCCGGGCTGGGTGCTGTCCTACCCGCTGAACCAGGCTTCGCCCAAGCCGAACGAGCTTCTGTCCTGCCTGCAGGCCAAGGGCGTCGGCGGCGGCTGCAAGCTGCCGACCAACATCAAGAAGTAAGCGCTTCCGAGCGCTGACGAAGAACCCCGCCGGTGCGAACCGGCGGGGTTTTTTGTTGGGCGGTCGGGGTAGACCCCCTCAGTCGCTCCGCGACAGCTCCCCCAGAGGGGGAGCATCTTGTTGGCGCGGCGCTGGTAGATCCTCCCCCTCTGGGGGAGGTGGCCCGGAGGGCCGGAGGGGGTTACCCCAGCGCCGCCTCGATCAGCCGCGGTCCCTTGCCCGCCATCGCCCGCGCGAACGCCGCGTCGAAGGCTTCGGCGGTGTCGACGCGTTCGGCCGGCACGCCCAGGCCCTGCGACACCGCCACCCAGTCGATGCGCGGATCGCCGATGTCCAGCAGCCGGCTTGCCGCCGGTCCGGCCGCGCCGGCGCCCGTGCGCCCCAGCTCGATGCCGAGGATGCGGTAGACGTGGTTGGCGAAGACCACGGTGACGACGTCGAGCCGCTCGCGGGCGATCGTCCACAGGCCCTGCACGGTGTACATGCCCGCCCCGTCGCCGGTCAGGGCCAGGACCTTGGCGTCCGGCCTCGCCACCGCCGCGCCGATGGCCAGCGGGATGCCCTGGCCGATGGCGCCGCCGGTCAGCGACAGCCAGTCGTGGGCGCGGGCCGCGCGGGTCTGGGTGAAGATCGGCAGGCCGGCGGTCACCGCGTCGTCCGAGATGATCGCGCCCTCCGGCATGTGGCGGGCGACAGCCGCGCCGATGGCCCAGGCGTCCAGCTTGCCGGCCGGCGCGGGCGGCGGAGCATAGTGTTCGACGGGACCGGCGGCGGGCGCCTCCAGGGCGTCGGCCAGGGCGTTCAGCGCCGCCGCGGCGTCGACCGCGCGGCCGCACAGGGTCTCCAGCCCGCAATGCTCGGGCACGAGCACGCTGGGGCGGTCGGGATAGGCGAAGAACGCGACCGGCCGCTCGGTGGCGACCAGCACCATCAGGTCGGCGCCGTCGAGGTCCTTCAGGGCCTGCTCGCCGAAATAGGGCAGCTTGTCGGGGCGGAAGCGGCCCTCGCCGCGCGCCTGGCGGGCGGTGAAGGTGTCGGTCAGCACCCGCACCCCCAGGGCCGCCAGGCGGCCGGCGGCGGCGATCCCGTCCTCGCGGCAGGCGCCCGAGCCCAGCAGCAGCACCGGCGCCTTGGCCGCCCTGACCGCGTGGGCGACGGCGGCGACCGTCTCGGCGTCGGGCGCGGCCGGCGCGGGGATCGTCGCGGTCCCGCCGTGCACGCTGGCCTCGTTCCACGCCGCGTCGGCCGGCAGGATCAGGCAGGCGTTCCCGCCGGGCGTTCCATAGGACGCGGTGATGGCTTCGGCGGCCAGCGGCCCGACGCTGTCGGCGCATTCGGCCGACTTCACCCACAGCGAGTTGGGCGCGGCCAGGGCGGCGATGTCGCTGTTGAGCGGCGCGTCGAAGCCACGGTGATAGGTGGCGTGGTCGCCCACCACGTTGACGATCGGGGTGAAGGCCCGGCGGGCGTTGTGCAGGTTGGCCGCGCCGTTGGCGTAGCCCGGGCCCAGGTGCAGCAGGGTGCAGGCCGGCTTGCCGGCGATCCGGCCGTAGCCGTCGGCCGCCCCCGTCGCCACGCCCTCGAACAGGCACAGGATCGAGCGCATGCGCGGCTCGCGGTCCAGGGCCGAGACGAACTGCATCTCGCTGGTGCCCGGATTGGCGAAGCAGGCGGTGACGCCGTTGTCGGCCAGGGTGGTGATCAGGGCGTCGGCGCCGTTCATGGTTTTCTTCCCTAACTTCAGATGCTCCCCTTTCGGGGGAGCTGTCGCGGAGCGACCGAGGAGGCTGCCGAAGGCGGTGCTCCCCCTCCGGCCCTCCGGGCCACCTCCCCCGGATGGGGGAGGATCGCCTTGCCCTAGGCAAACACCATCACGTCCCCATCCGGCGCCGCCGCGAACAGGCGCTCCAGCTCGAGCGGCCGGCGTTCGCGGGCCAGGGCCTGGTTGATATAGCCCTTGTCGGTCAGCTCGCCGCTGGCCGCGTCGGGCGCGCCGGTCAGGATCAGGGCGCGGGCGACCTTGCCCGTTCCGCCCTTGGCCTGGGCGTTGAAGCGTTCCAGCCCCGAGCGCACCGCCGCCCGCGCGGCGTCCGGTCCGCCCAGGCGCTCGCAGGTCTTCGGCTCGAGAAACAGCATCAGGCCGACGCCGTCGCGGCCCTCGCCGCAGACCACGGCGTCGGACGCCGCCCCGCCGATGGCCGAGATCGCCGCCACCCGCAGGGCGCCGGCCGCGACGAAGGCCCCGCTGGCCAGCTTGAAGTTCTCGACGAGACGCCCGTCGAAGACGAGGCCGGCGGCCGGATCCTCCGGATCGGCCAGCCGCGCCGCGTCGCCCAGGCGATAGAAGCCGTCCTCGTCGAAGGCCTCGCGGGTGGCGTCGGGCTGGTCGAGATAGCCGGGCGAGACCTGCGGGCCCCTGACCCGGATCTCCAGCTTCTCGCCGGCGGGCACGAGCTTCACCGCCGTGCCGGGCGTGGGCAGGCCGACCATGCCCGAGCGGGCGTTCAGCCAGTGGATGTTGCAGGCCGTCGGCCCGGTCTCGGTGGCGCCGTAGCCGGCCGCGAAGGTGATGCGCTCGCCGGTGACCGCCAGGGCCACGGCCTGCACCCGGTCGAGGATCGACTGGGCCATCGACGCGCCGCCGTACTGCAGCACCCGGACGCGCGCGAAGAAGGTCCGCGCCAACGCCGGGTCGCGCTCCAGTTCGCCGACCAGCAGGCCCCAGCCGGCCGGCACCATGTTGTGATAGGTCGGCGAGACCTCGTGCAGGTTGCGCAGGGTCTCGGCAAAGCGCCCGGGCACGGGCTGGCCGGCGTCGATGTGCAGCGTGCCGCCCCTGTGCAGCACCATGTGCAGGATCGCGTTGGCCCCCAGGCTGTGGCTCCAGGGCGCGGAATTGACCAGCACCGGCGGCTCGGGATCTGCGTAGCAGGCTTCGATCTGGGCGGCGTTCAGCGCGATGTTGGCGTGGGTGCAGATCACCGCCTTGGGCCGCCCGGTCGAGCCGGAGGTCAGCAGCAGCTTGGCGACGTCGTCGGGCGCGGCGACGTCGGCGGCCGGCGGGCTGGACAGCAGCGCCTCGAACGGCTGGTCGCCGGGGCGCGGGTCGCGGCTGGCGACGACGGGCAGGCCGTCCAGGCAGTCGTGGTCGAGGGCCTGCGCGAAGGCGGCCGCGTCGTCGACATAGACCGCCGCCGGCCGCAACCGCTCCACCGCGTGGGCCAGGCGCGAGAGATCCGCGCCCGACAGGCCGTACTGCGGCGACACCGGCGCGGCCGGCGCGCCCAGGCTCATGGCGGCGTAGGCGATCAAGGCGTGGTCGACGCCGTTGCGGGCGAGGATCAGCAGCGGCTTGCCGCGCGACAGGCCCAGCGCCGACAGACCGCCGGCCAGGGCGGCGACGCGCGTCGCGGCCTGGCCGTACGTGACCGTGCGCCAGCCGTCCTGGCCCTCGATCCGCTCGGCCAGCCACACGCGGTCCGGCGTCTGCGCCGCCCAGCGGGCCAGGGGAGCGGTGACGGTCCGCATCGCGTCGGAATAGGGCATGGGGTTGCGCAGGATCAGCGCATCGCCGCGACGTTCGACCTCCAGGGCGCGCGGGGCGTAGCGGGCGTCGCGGAAAGGGGCGTCGTCGAGGGATTCCATCTCCCTGTTATGTCCCGCCGCAAACGCCCGTTCAATCCTCGCCGAGCGACGTTCGGCGGCGGGCCAGCCACAGACGTTCGGCCGGGGCGGGATCCAGGGCCAGGGCGCGGTCGTAGGCGGCGCGGGCCTCGGCGGGCCGCTGCAGCCGGGCCAGCAGGTCGGCGCGCACGGCGTGGAACGGCCCGAAGGCCTCCAGCCGTGCCGCGTCCAGGCGATCGAGTTCGGCCATCGCGGCTCCCGGCCCGGCGACCTCGGCCAGGGCGACGGCGCGGTTGAGGCGCACCACCGGATCGTCGCGGAAGGCCAGCAGGCCGTCGTACAGCGCCAGCACCGCGCGCCAGCGCGGCGGCTCGGCCAGGCTCCCGCGCCGGCTCCACACCGCATGCAGCGCGGCCTGCAGCTGGCGCGGGCCCGAACGGTCGAGGGCGGCGGCGCGGCGCAGCAGCGCCTCGCCCTGCGCGATCAGCGGCGCGCGCCACAGGGCCGGGTCCTGCTCGGACAGCGGAACCATCGCGCCGGTCTCGTCCAGGCGGGCGGGCCGACGGGCCTCGGCGAAGCGGACCAGGGCGGCCAGGCCAAGGCATTCCGGTTCGTCCGGCAGCAGGTCGGCGAGCACGGCGGTCAGGTCCAGCATCTCGCGGGCGTAGCCGGCGTGGGCGCTGGCCCCGGCGGCGTCTTCGTGGGCCTTGGCGTAGGCCACCTCCAGGGTCGACAGCACCGCGCCCAGCCGCTCGGGCCAGGCCTGGGGGCCGGGGATCTCGAAGGCTACGCCGGCCTGGGCGATCTTGCGCTTGGCCCGCGTCAGGCGCTGGAGCATCGCCGTCTCGCTGACCAGGAAGGCGCGGGCGATCTCGGCGGTCGACAGGCCGCAGACCAGTCGCAGGGTCAGCGCCGCCCGCGCCTCGGCGGCGACGGCCGGGTGGCAGCAGACGAAGATCAGCCGCAGCCGCTCGTCGGGGATCGCCGCCTCGTCGGAGGCCATGATCTCCTCCACGCTGGGGCGAGGCTCGGGCGCGTCGGGCGCCAGCCGGCCGCGGACCACGCGCTTGCGCAGGACGTCGAGCACGCACCGGCGGGCGGTCGCGTACAGCCAGGCGGCCGGATCGCGGGGCGCGCCGTCCCTGGGCCAGGCGGCGGCGGCGCGAGCGCAGGCTTCGGCGAAACCGTCCTCGGCCAGGTCGAGGTCGCGGAACGCGGCGGCCAGGGCGGCGATGATCCGCCCGCCGGACCGCCGCGCCGCCTGGTCAAGCGCGAGGTTCACGCCGCCTCGGCCAGGGGGCGCACCTCGACCGCGCCGTCGCCCAGCGGCAGGCGGCGGGCCCAGGCCAGGGCGGTGTCCAGGTCGCGGGCCTCGATCAGGTAAAGGCCGGCCAGCGGCTCGCCCGTCTCGGCGTGCGGGCCGTCGTGCAGGGGGCTGTCCCGCCGCAGGGTGGTGGCGGTGTCGGGACGCTTCAGCGCCGCCTGCCCCCGCAGGATCCCGGCCGTCGCCAGGGCGGCGGCGAAGGTCCTGCGCACCGGCGCCAGCGAGGACGAGGCGGCTTCGTCCTCGTAGATCAGCAGGACATAGCGCACGGCCTAGCCGCAGTTCTCGCCCGTCGGGCGGATCTCGATCTTGCCGCTCGGCGACAGCGGGATCCTGCGGGCCCAGTCGAGGGCGGCGTCGCGGTCGGCCACGTCGATCAGGTAGAAGCCGCCCAGCTGCTCGTGGGTCTCGGCGAAGGGGCCGTCGTGGACCACGCCGTCCTTGACCAGGGTCGAGGCCGTGGCCGTCGGCGCCAGCTCCGAACCCGTCCAGTCGACCCCGGCGGCTTCGAGGGCGTCGGTAAACGTCATGTGGCCGGCGATCACGTCGGCCAGCAGGGCCTGACCCGCCTCGCCGGCGTAGTGGGCCTCGTTTTCGTAGATCAGCAGCATGTACTTCATCGCGGCTCTCCGGTCGCTACGGCGCACCGCGCGCCGCCTTTCGAGGGAGAGACGCGCCGGCCGGACGCCATTCGACAGGCGCGGCGAAAAAAGTCGAGCCCGGCGAGCGCGCGGCGCCATTTACCCTTGGCTTCAATCTGCATAATCTCCCGCAAAGATTGTGCCTTGGGGGAGGCGAACATGATCCGGCTGGCGGTATTCTGCGACGGCACCTGGAACGGGCTGCAGATGCAGAACCTGACGAACGTCGCGCGGCTGGCGCGCTCGGTGGTGCGTGATCCGCCCGACGGCGTGCCGCAGCTGGTCTATTACGACGAGGGCGTGGGCACCGCGACCGGCGTCAGCCGCACCAGCGACCGCCTGGAGGCGATCCTCGGCGGGGCCTTCGGGGCCGGCCTCGACCGCAAGATCGAGCAGGCCTACCGCTTCATCGTCCTGAACTACAAGGAGCCGGACGACGAGATCTTCATCTTCGGCTTCAGCCGCGGCGCTTACACCGCCCGCAGCCTGTGCGGCCTGATCCGCAAGTGCGGCATCCTGCGGCCCGAGCACCTGCAGCGGGTGCCCCAGGCGATGCAGCTCTATCGCAACCGCAAGATCCATCCGGCGGGACCCGAGTGCCAGGAGTTCCGCGACCGCTATTCGCGGCGCGAGGTGGTGGGCAGCGAGGATCTGCGCCGCAAGGTCGGCGAGACCACCGTGTCGCGCCGCGCCGCCGGCGCGCCCGACGACGGCGAGGAATGCCTGCTGACCGACGAGGTGCGCCGCAAGCGGGCCGTCCGCATCCGCTATCTGGGGCTATGGGACACGGTGGGCTCGCTGGGCGTGCCCGACCGCTTCGTGCTGCTGTCGGCCTTCAACAAGCGCTTCCGCTTCCACGACACCGAGGCCTCCAAGCTCATCGAGAGTCTGCGCCACGCCATCGCCGCCGACGAGGACCGCCGCACCTTCAGCGCCGCGCCGTTCTCCAACATCCGCGACCTGAACATCACCGCCACCGACGAGCAGAACGCCGGGGTCAAGGCGCGCAACGAGCGGGCGGTCAAGGCCGGGCGGGCGCCCGCGCCCCTGGCCCAGGTCGTCGACCGGCGCGCGCCCGGCTACATCCCCTACGACCAGCGGCGCTACCAGCAGAAGTGGTTTCCGGGCGACCACGGGGCGGTCGGCGGCGGCAATTTCGAACTGGGCCTGTCCAGCGCCGCGCTGCTGTGGGTGGCCCAAGGCGCGCAGGCGGCGGGCCTGGCCTTCGACGACCGGCCCGAGGGCGAACTGGCCATGGCCGGCGACCTGGCCAATCCGCTGGTCGACTGGCGGATCGGGAGCAAGCCTGGAACCCTGCGGCCGGCCTGGGCCACGGACCTGCTGGGGATGATCGGCGGCTATCGCTCGCGCGCCGAGTCCATCGGTCGCGACGAGGTGCATCCGGGCGCGCGGCTGCGCTGGATGCGGATGGCGCACTACCGGCCCAAGGTGTTCTCGCCGTTCACCGGCGAGGTGCGGCTGGGCCCGCACCGCTATGTCGAGCTGGTGACCGGCCCGCCGTTCCGGCTGCTGTTCGTGCTGGCGCTGATCGCCGGCGCCCTGCTGCTGCTGTGGCTGCTGGGCGTGGTCGCGCACGAACTGCTGCGCCTGCTGCCGTTCGGCATCGGCGGCCCGGCGGCCGACGTCCTGGCGGGCGCCGGCGCCTGGGTGCGCGGCCTGTTCGGCCGCTAGGGTGTGGACTCAATTGAGCGGGATATCGGATCCAAGAAATTCAATCATTGATCACTCGTCATCCCGGAAAGCGCGAAGCGCTTATCCGGGACCCAGGGGGTGGCGCAATGCAGGTGGCCCCCTGGGTCCCGGCTCTACGGTCCGCTACGCGGCCCTTCGGCCGGGATGACGAGCAGAACCGTTCGCGCAATTGAGTACGGACCCTAGGGCTAGCGGGCCAGGGTTTCCAGGAAGCGTACCGGCTCGCCGCGGCCCGGGGCGACGATCTCGTCGTCACGCATGACCACGATGCCGCGCACGATGGTCGCCACCGGCCAGGCCTTGGCCTCGAAGCCGTCGAACGGGGTCCAGCCGGCGCGGTTGGCCATCTGCTCGTGGGTGATGGTCTTGCTGGCCTTCATGTCGACGATGGTGAAGTCGGCGTCGAAGCCTTCGGCCAGGCGGCCCTTGTCGGCCAGGCCGAACACGCGGTTCACGCCGTGGCTGGTCAGGTCGACGAAGCGCTCGAGCGACAGCTTGCCGTCGACCACGTGGGTCAGCATGACGGGCACCAGCGTCTGGACGCCCGGCATGCCCGACGGCGAGGCCGGATAGGGGCGGGCCTTCTCCTCGCGCGTGTGAGGGGCGTGGTCGCTGCCCAGCACGTCGGCGATGCCGGCCTCGATGCCGCGCCAGACGCCGGCCACGTGATAGGCGTCGCGGATCGGCGGGTTCATCTGGGCGAAGCCCTTCAGCCGCTCGTAGGCCTCGGGCGCGACCAGGGTCAGGTGCTGGGGCGTGACCTCGACGCTGGCGACGTCCTTGTTCTGGGCCAGGAAGTCGATCTCTTCCTTGGTGGTCACGTGCAGCACGTGGATGCGCTTGCCCAGGTTCTTGGCGATGCGCACCAGGCGGTGGGTCGACTGCAGGGCGGCCTGGGCGTCGCGCACCTCGGGGTGGCTGGTCCAGTCGCCGGGACGGGCCAGCGAGCGGCGCTCGGCCAGGCGGTACTCGTCCTCCGAGTGGAAGGCCGCGCGACGGTTGACGTGCCGCAGCACGTTCTCGACGCCCTCGTCGTCCTGCACCAGCAGCGAGCCGGTCGAGGCGCCCATGAACACCTTGATGCCGCAGCAGCCGGGCAGGCGCTCCAGCTCGCCCAGGAAGTTGGCGTTCTCGTGCGTGCCGCCGACATAGAAGGCGTGGTCGGTGTGCATCCGGTTCCTGGCGCGGGCCAGCTTGTCGGCCAGGGCGTCCGGATCGGTCGTCGTCGGCTCGGTGTTGGGCATCTCGAACACGGCCACGACGCCGCCGAGGGCCGCGCCGCGCGAACCGCTCTCCAGGTCTTCCTTCCACTCCAGGCCCGGCTCGCGGAAGTGCACCTGGCTGTCGATCACGCCCGGCAGTACGGTCAGGCCCGTAGCGTCGAACACCTCGCCAGCGCTGGCCTGGGAAAGGTCGCCGATGGCGACGATCTTGCCGTTCCGCACGCCGACGTCGGTGATCCCGCGCCCGGCGTGGTTCACCACCTCGCCCCCACGGACGATCAGGTCGAAGGTCTGGGACATGGGCGCGCTCCTGCGGTGGTTTGGGGCGGTCTAGGTCCGCGCGGAGGCCTAGGCAACACGTTTCGTGTCGGCCGTTCAGCGTCCGGCGGAGGGGGGCAGGTCGAACGACACCCGGAACAGGCGGCCCGGGCGCGCCAGCTCGTAGGTGAAGGCCTGGTTGGTCAGGCCCAGCGACCAGACGTTGGTGTTGGAGACCGCGCGGTCCAGGCGGGTGAACAGGGCGCGTGACTCGGCGTCGACCGGGAAGCGCTGCAGGTCGGCGGTTCCGGCCTCGACCGTGTCGCCGCCGTAGCGCGACAGCTGGTCCTCGACGCCGTCGGCGTGGCGGTGGTCGTGTTTGAGGCGCAGGCGGCCGTCGTCCAGGCGGGTGACGACCCAGGTGCGCGAGCGGTCCTCGCCGACGCTGAACGGGATGCGGATCTCGCGGGCGTCGCACTGGGCCACGGTCATGACCAGCGCCGACTTGCGGAACGCCTCGTCGGATGCGTCGCCCTCGACGACCTTGCCCGTCAGGGTCTTGCCGCACAGGGCGGTCAGGCGGGCGAAGAACTGGTCGGCCGGAGCATTGTCGGCGGCCATGGCGGGCGCGGCGGCGAGGCTGAGCAGGGCGCACAGCGCCAGGACCGGCTTCATCGGATCAGGCCGAGGGGCTGGCTTCGTCGTCGTTGCGACGACGGCGGCGACGCGGCGAGACCTTGAGCTTGGGTTCGGCCTCGATGGCGCCTTCGGTCGCCGGGGCGCCGTCGCCCAGCGGCAGTTCGGGCGCGGCTTCGACGGCCGGAGCCGGGGTGGGAGTCGGGGCTTGCGGCGGAGCGGTTTCGACGGCGGGCTCCGGCTGCGGCGGCGCGACGACCACGGGTCCGCGCGCCTCGTTCAGCAGTTCGATCGCCGCCCGCACCACCTTGGCCACCGGCAGGTCGCTCATGTGGCGGATGGCCTGCGACAGGTCGGGGTCGACGGCCTTGAACTGGTCGAAGTCGCGCGGGCCGCGTACGGCGCGGGTCAGCGGGCCCCAGGGACCGTAGCGGCGCTCGTCCGACGGGCCGAACAGGCCGACGGTCGGCGTGCCGGCGGCGGCGGCGATGTGCATCAGGCCGCTGTCGTTGCCGATGAACAGGTCGGCGCGCTTCAAGGCGGCATAGGCGGTCAGCAGATCCACCTTGCCGGTCAGGTCGATGCAGCGGCCGCGCGCCGAGGCCATGCGCAGCTCCTCGACCATGCGGCCGTCTTCCGGACCGCCGAGGATCAAGAGACGCCCGCCCTCCAGCCGGCCGCCGGGGCCCAGCAGCTGGGCGGCGGTCTGGGTGAAGCGCTCGATCGGCCAGACCTTGCCGATCCAGTTGGCGGCCGGGCCCATGGCCAGGATCGGACCGGACGGCTCGCCGCCGCGCGGGGCCAGCATCTGGTCGGCCAGCGCCTGGACTTCCGGGGTGATGTAGAGGTGCGGGGCAGGGGGCTCGCCGTCGATCTTCAGCACGCGGGCGGTCTCGATCACCTTGTGGGCGATCTCGCCGGGGGTCTTCTTCCAGATCGCCCGTTTCTCGCGGCGCAGGAAAAGGGCGGTGGCGCTGCCCCGCAGGTCGACCACCAGGCCCCACTTCTTGTGGCGCACCTGGTTCCACAGCTTGAACCAGTGGCCCTTGCCCTTGCCCTTCTCCATTACGATCACCCGGTCCAGGCCGGGGACGTGGGCGAACAGCGGCGCGGCCAGCGGGCCGGCGACGATGGTGAAGCGGGCGTTGGGGATCTGGTCGGAGAGAAGCTTGATCAGGCCGGACGACAGCACGGCGTCGCCGATACGCGTGGCGGTGATGAAGAGAATCGGGAAGGCCCGCTGTGTCATCGGTCCATGTATAGGGTGAACCGGCTGTCAACGCATCCCGTTATCCCGCTTAAGCTTTCTTGAAGGACGGGTCTGGCGTCGGCGTCGCCTCGGCGCCACATGTGCGGCCATGACTCAGACGCGTCTCGCCCGCCTGTCCTCCCGCGCCGTCATCGCCGTCGCCGGCCCCGACTGGCGAAGCTTCCTTCAGGGCCTGCTGACCCAGGACGTCGACACCCTGGCGCCGGGAGAGCTGCGCTTTTCGGGCCTGCTGACCCCGCAGGGACGGCTGCTGTACGACCTGTTCGTGGCCGGGCTTCCGGACGGCGCGCTGCTGGACGTGGCGGCCGAGCACCGCGACACCATCGTCGCGCGCCTTTCCATGTACCGCCTGCGGGCCAAGGTGGAGATCGGCCCGCTCGAACTGGTGGTCGCCGCGGCGTTCGATCCGTCCGGCGCGCCGGTGAGCGGCGAGGGGCTCTACGCCGATCCGCGCCTGCCCGCCCTGGGCGCGCGGGTCTATGGGCCAGCCGCCGAGCCCGAAGCCGACGAGGCGGCCTACGAGGCCCATCGCCTGGCCCTGGGCGTGCCCGGCCCGGCCGACTGGCTCAGCGACAAGAATTATCCGATCGAGGCCGACTTCGATCTGCTCTCGGGCATCGACTTCAAGAAGGGCTGCTTCGTCGGCCAGGAAACCACCAGCCGCATGAAGCGGCGCGGCACGATCAAGAACCGCATGCTGCCGATCGTCTTCGACGGTCCCGCCCCGGCCTTCGGCGCCGAGGTGCTGGCCGGCGAGCTGCGGGCCGGCGAGGTGCTCAGCGGAAGCGACGGCCGCGCCATGGCCCTGTTGCGCCTCGACCGCATCGAGGGCGCCGACCTGACCGTCGACGGCCGCCCGGTGCGGGTGGACCGCCCGCACTGGGTTCCGGAAACTCCGGCGGCGAGCTGACCCGCCGCCGGAGTCTTGCGCCTTATCGGCAGCGGCCGTAGCGATCGGGCGAGGCGCCGGGACCGCCGCGCCAGCCGGGCGGGTTTTCCCAGTTGGTGCCGGGACCGCCGCGCGGACCGGGCGGGTTGTCGTCGCGGTCGAGCCAGCAACGACGGGCCTGGTTCCACCAACCGTGGGTCGGGTGCCAGTAGCCCCAGCGCGGGTTGTAGTAATAGCCGTGGCGGTAGTCGAAGCGGACCTTCTGGCCTTTCCAGCGATAGAAGCGGCGGTCGGGCGAGGCGCCTGGGCCGCCGCGCCAGCCGGGCGGGTTCTCCCAATTCGTGCCTGGCCCGCCGCGCGGGCCGGGAGGGTTGTCGTCGCGGTCGCGATGCTGGGCGAGGACGGGCGTCGTGGTCATGGTCGCGGTCGCCAGGGCGACCATGGCCAGGGTTCGAAAAGCGCGCATGGGCGGCTTCTCCTTGTCGTTGCGTCCCTCTGACCAGCCAAACGCGCGAGACCGCCGTTTCCGTCGCGCACGCCTGCGTGTTCATGAAAAGTTCTGGAGATCGGCGGCGGTTCTGCTAGCGTCGCCGCATGACTGAGATCCATCGCTGCACCTGGCGGGGCATGAACGGCGACCCGCTGTACGAGGCCTACCACGACACCGAGTGGGGCGTGCCCGAGTGGGACAGCCGCGCCCTATGGGAGAAGCTGGTGCTCGACGGCTTCCAGGCTGGGCTGTCGTGGATCACCATCCTGCGCAAGCGCGAGGCTTTCCGCGCCGCCTTCGCCGATTTCGACCCCGAGGTCGTGGCCCGGTTCGGCGAGGTCGACCGCGCCCGCCTGATGGCCGACGCGGGCATCATCCGCTCCAACGCCAAGATCGACGCGGCCATCAACGGCGCGCGCATCTATCTCGACATGCGCGAGCGCGGCGAGGACTTCTCGGCCTTCCTTTGGAACATCGTCGGCGACGCCCCGATCCAGAACGCCTTTACCGGCATGGGCGACGTCCCGGCCCAGACGCCGCTGGCGGTCGACATGGCCAAGGCCCTGAAGGCCAAGGGCTACAAGTTCTGCGGTCCGGTGATCGTCTACGCCTTCATGCAGGCGGTCGGCATGGTCAACGACCACTTCGTCACCTGCTTCCGCCACGACGAGTGCAAGGCGCTGGGCCACCGCCACTGAACCTCGCGACGCCAGAGCCGGACCGGGCCTTTGCTGGGCGGGCTCAACCGATCCGTGCTAGAGGGCAGACCGTAGCGTTCGGGGGCGTCGCGGCATGGAATGGGTGTTCATCGTCGGGCTGACGGTGTGGGTCGCGGTGCAGCACCAGTCGCTCGACATGGTGCGGCGGCGCCTGGACCGGGCGCTGGCCGAGCTGGATCTGCTGAAGGCGTCCATCGCGCGCCCCAAACCGCCTGAAATGCACGAAGCGCCGCGCGAGGCCCCCGCGCCGGCCGCGCCCCAGCCGGCCGTATCCGAACCGGTCCCGCCCGAGTCTCTCTCTCAAGCCCCGAGCCCGTCGCCCTTTGCGCCCGCGCCGAAGGCCGACGAGGTCCGGCCCTCGCCGACCGAGCCGCCCAGGCTCACCTCCGTTCCCGTGTCCGCGCCGCGTCCGGCAGTGGCGCGGCCGCTGATCACCCGCGAGGCGGCCTCGACCTGGCTGGCCGAGAACGGCCTGGCCTGGATCGGCGGCGGCGGACTGGCGCTGGGCGGCCTACTGCTGGTGGCCTACGCCGCCCAGAAGGGGATCTTCACCCCGCCGCTGCGCATCGCCGCCGCGGTGGTGCTGGGCGCGCTGATGGTGCTGGCCAGCGAATGGATCCTGCGCCGCAAGGCCGAGACGAGCCGCCACCTGCTGGCCGCCGCCATCGCCGCCGGGGCCGGGGCGGTCACCCTCTACGGCGCGGTCTGCGCCGCGCACGGCCTCTATCATCTGATCCCGTTCTGGCTGGCCGCCGTGCTGGCCGCGGCGGTGTCGCTGGGCCTGCTGGGCCTGGCGCTGCGGCATGGCGAGCCGCTGGCCCTGGTGGCCATGGCCGGCGCCGCCGCGACCCCGATCGTCACCGACATTTCGTCCTGGTCGCCGCTCGTCTTCGAGGCCTACGCCCTGCTGATCGGCGTCACCGGCTTCGTGCTGGCCGCCGGACGCCGCTGGGGCTGGACCAGTTTCGTCACTGCTCTCGGCGTGGCGCTGCTGAGCCTGCCGCCGCTGGCCGACCGCCAGCCCGGGGCCGCCGCCGTCCTGGTCGCCCTGGCCGCCGCCGGGCCGATGGCCGCGTTCTGGCGCCGTCGTCGGACCGGCGAGACCCCGGCCGAGGCGATGCGGCTGCGCCAGGCGTCCATGGCCGCGCTGTTCATGGTCAACCTGTTCGCCCTGGCGGTGTGGTTCGCCCCGCCGACCCCGGCCTCGGCGGCGGCAGGCGTGCTGAGCGCCGTCCTGCTGGGCCTGACCGCGCTGGCGATCGCCGCCCGCCTGGCCGAGCCGGGGCTGTTCGCGGCCCCGACCCTGGCCACGGTCTTCGCCGTCACGGCCTGCCTGTTGTTCCAGTCCAAAGGCGTGGGGATCGCCGCCCGACCGCCGTGGCTGCACCTGCTGCTGGCGCTGGCGCCGCTGACGGCCCTGCCAGCGGCGCTACGGCTGCCCGCGGCCAAGCGCACCCAGCTGCTGGCCATAGCCGCCGTCGCGACCGCCGTCGCCGCCAGCCTGGCCTGGCCGCTGCTGGACGAGGCCGGCTTCGCCCACGCCTGGACCCCGGCCGCCCTGCTGGGCGCGGGCATGCTGGGCCTTTCCGTCCTGATCGCCCGCCGGTGCGAGACGCCGTCGCGCGACCTGGGTCTGGGCCTCTGGCTGGGGGCGGCGGCCGAGATGGTGTTCCTGGCCGTGCACGCGGCGGTCGAGCCGCGCTTCGAGCCGGCCGCCTTCGCCGCCGCCGCCGTCGCCCTGGCCGCCGCCGCCCGCCGCCTGTCCTGGCGGGGCCTGGCCGAAACCAGCGTCGCGGCCGGCCTGTTGGCGCTGGTGGTCATGCTGCGTCCGGCCTTCATCGGCGAGGCCCTGGCGGGCCGCCTGCCGCTGGCGCTGATGGCGGCCGTGTCGGGCGCGGCCGCCGCGATCGCCTTCGTGGCCGCCTGGCTGCTGAAGGCCGCCGGGCGCCGCAACGAGGCCGAGTCCCAGGGCGCGGCGGCCCTGATGATCCTGCTGCTGGGTCTGTTCGTCGGCGTGCACGTGGTCGTGGTCGGCAAGCCCGGCGAGGGATCGGGCTTCCTCCTGGACGCCTCGCTGCGGACCCTGATCCTGCTGGCCGCCGGCCTGGTGCTGGTCCTGCGACGGCGGCCGGACGACGGCCCGGTCGCCCGCTGGCGCACCCTGATCGTGATCGGCGCGGGGCTGGCCCACGGCCTGCTGCTGCAGGGGCTGGTCGCCAATCCCTGGTGGGGGCTGGGCGAGGTTCCCGCAGGCCCGCCGCTCCTGAACACCCTGCTGCTGTCCTACCTGGCGCCGGCCATGCTGCTGGCGGTCGCGGCCTGGCGACGTCCGGTCGACGCCGCCGGGCGCGGCTGGGTGGTCGGGGCCGCGGCCTTCGGCCTTCTGTGGGCGGTCCTGGCCCTGCGGCACGGGATCCACGGACCGGCCATGGGCGAGGCCGGGATCGGACGGGGCGAGATCGCCGGCTATGCGGTGCTGGCCCTGGCGACTGCCCGAGGCTTCCTCGACCCGCGCCTGGCCGCGCGGCCGGAGGCCAGCTGGCTGGCGCGCGCCGCGCCGACCGTCGGCTGGATCGCCGTCGCGTCCGCCGTGCTGGTGTTCGGGTTCATAGCCAATCCCTGGTGGGGTCCGGAGCAGGCGCTGCTGTCGCCCCTGGTCGCGGCCGTGCTGCTGGCCCTGGCCCATGGCGCGGGCGCGGCCTTGCTGCTGGAGCTTGGCCGCCGCGACGACCGCTTCGGAACGACGGCGCGGGCCTGCGCGATCGGCGTGCTGTTCGTGCTGGTCGGCCTGGTCGTGCGCTACGGCTTCCACGGCCCGGCCATGGGCGCCTCGATGGGCAGCGGCGGACTGGAGACCTGGGCCTTCTCGGCGGTTTGGGCCGTATTCGGCCTGGTGGTGCTGAGCTTGGGCTCGGCCCGCAAAGACGCGGTGCTGCGCTGGGCGGGCCTGGCGGTGCTGCTGCTGACCGCCGGCAAGGTGCTGCTGGTCGACCTGGCGCGGCTGGACGGCGTCGTGCGCGCGGCCTCGTTCCTGGCCGTCGGCGCGCTGCTGCTGGGCGGGGCGGTGCTGGTGCGCCGCCTCAACGCCCGGACGGCGAAGGCGCAGGCGTCGTCGCCGCCCGCCGCTGACTGACCCGCACCCAGTCGACCTCCATGACGGCGGGCAGGGCGGTCTCGTCGACGCCGCCGGCGTTGGCGCTTTCGGGCCAGCGGCCGCCGAAGGCGAGGTTGAGGATCAGGTGGAAGGGCTGGTCGAACGGATCGGCGGCGCCGGCCGCCTGGTCGGGACGCTTCCAGTCGGCGGCCGCGGCCCGGGCGAAGGGCTGGCCGTCCACCGACCAGACGATCGCCTCGGGCGACCAGTCCACCGCATAGACGTGGAAGCCGTCGGCCGAGGCCGGCATCGCCGTCGAGCGACTGACCTGGCCGTGGGCGCCGGCCGCGTCGGCGGCGAAGTGGATCGTGCCGAAGATCCGGTTCTCGCGGCCGCCCTCGCAGCCGGGGCAGGGCGCGCCCAGGTTCACCGTCTCCAGGATGTCGATCTCGCCCGAGCGCGGCCAGGCGCCGTAGGCGTCGTGCTCGGGCATCATCCAGATCGCCGGCCACACGCCCTGGCCGCCAGGAACGCGGGCCCGGGCCTCGACCCGGCCGTAGCGCCAGCTGGCCTTGCCCCGCGTGAGGACCTTGCCCGAGGCGTAGTCGCCGGTCCTGGTCCCGGCCGACGGCCCGACCCAGGGATCGGCCAGGCCCGTGACCTTGCGCCTGACGGCCGTGATCTTCAGCAGGCCGCCGCCGACCGAGACGATGTCGGGGCTATCGACATAGCACTGGCGCTCGTCGTTGCCGCCGCCGCCGCAGTCGACGGCGTGCGACCACTTGGCCGGATCCAGCCGGTCGCCGTCGAACTCGTCGGCCCAGACCTGCGTCCAGGGACCAGGCTCGGCCGCCTGGCCGGCCGGCGCCGACAGGGCGAGGGCTGCAAGGCCCAGGGCGCGTGCGATCATGGCGGCCTCCCGTTCCGCAGTGCCGGACAGGTCCGTTCTAACGGGCGGCGCGGCGGGTTCAACGCCCGGCGGTCGGCGCTTCCAGGCCCTTGAGCCGGTTGACGGCGTTGGTGTTGCCCGGGTCCAGCGCCAGCGAGCGGCGGTAGTGGACGATGGCGGCGGCCGTGTCGCCGTTGACGGCGTAGGCCTCGGCCAGGCTGTCCTGGGCGTTGCCGCTGTCTGGGAACAGCTCGGCGGTCAGGGCCAGCACCGCCAGGGCCTTGGCCGGCTCGCCGAAGGCCAGCAGGCGATAGCCCCAGTCGTTCAGCTCGTGCTCGGCCGGCTTGAAGGTCGGGTCCTCGCGGCGGGCGGCGATCACCTTGGCGAAGGCCGTCTTGGGCTGGCCCGCCAGGTCCGCGCGCAGGGCCGCCACGCCGGTCAGCCGCATGCCGGGGACGAAACCGAGCGCGATCTCGTCGATGACGTCTTCCGGCGTGCCGCCGGCCAGGTTGCTGAGGATCGCCACGCCCACCCCGTCGTCGGGATAGAGGTAGAAGGCGCTGCGGCTGCCGCCGGTCATGCCGACCACCAGGCGGTCGGGGCGGTCCAGCACCAGCCAGCCCATCCCCCACTGGCCCAGCTGGCCGTCGGCGTAGGCAGCCTGCGTCCACATGGTCTTGCGAGCGGCCGCCCCCAGCAGGCGGCCGTCCATCAGGGCGATCATCCAGCGGCCCATGTCGTCGCCGGTGCTGTCGAGGCCGGCGGCGGCGCGGGCCAGGGGCGAGAACAGCTCCTTGCGCGGGGCCGGCTGGTCGGGCGTCTCCTTGCGATAGCCGTAGGAGGTGACGCGGCGCGGGCCCGGATCGAGGCTATCGCCGTATCGCGAGCTGGCCATGCCGGCGATGGCGAACTGCTCGCCGCCCAGGGGCGTGCTGACCGGCCGGCCGTGCAGGCGGTCGATGGCCATCTGCACCAGGGCGTAGTTGGTCTGGCAGTAGTGGAAGCGCTGGCCGGGCGGGAACAGCACCGGCGCGGCCAGGGCCTCGTTCCAGGCCGTCGCCTCGTCGACCGCGCCGTCCTTCTGGCGGGGCACGAAGTCGGGCAGGCCCGAGGTGTGGCTGAGCAGGCGGCGGACCTGGATGTCGCGCCAGGCCTCCGGCAGGTCGGGCACGTAGGCGCCGATCGGCTTGTCCAGGTCCAGGCGCCCGGCCTCGACCTCGCGCATGGCCGCCACGCCGGTGAAGGCCTTGGTGATCGAGTTGATCGGGAAGGTGGTGGTCGGCGTCGCCCTGGTCCCGCTGGCGAGGTCGGCCACGCCGTAGGCGCGCGAGAAGACGATCGCGCCGTCCTTGACCACCACCACCTGGGCGCCGGGCACGTGGCGCTCGGCCATGAACCGCCGGACGAGGGCGTCGGCGCGATCGGCGGGACCGGATCCCGCAGCCCAGGCTAGGGTGGAAGAGGCGAGCGCCGGACAGGCCAGTCCGGTCGCCAGCAATGCGCGGCGGTTCATGCGATGAAATCCCCTGGAGCCGTCCCCGCCCCGGATCCCAAGGGATCAGTCCGCAGCGCGGCGGGCCAGTTAATCTTCGGTCATGCGCGGCCGTGCGGGGCTGGCTCAGGACGCCGGCGGAGGACCGTAGCGGACGAAGGCGGCCAGCAGGGCGTCGGCCTGTTCGCCCTGGGCGATGGCGTTGAAGTGGATCAGCGCCTGGGCCGCCATGGCCGTATCCTTGGCCAGATCCAGCCCGACGGCGGTCAGCACGTCCGTGGCGGCCTTCTGGTCGGGACAGGTCTCGCCGTTCAGCAGCTTCTCGGCCATGGGGCCGTAGACGCGCGCCGCATTGACCCTGAAGCAGGCCCGGGCGGCCGGATCGGCCTTGCTCCAGGCGGACCGCAGGCTGGCGGGCGTCAGTCCCGCGGGCGCCAGGCGTTCGGCCGACGCCGCGCGGATCATGGCGGAGGCGGCGGCGAACTGGACGAACAGCTTGGGCGCGCCTTCGCGGCCCACGCAGGCCGTGGAGGCCGCCTGGATCGCCTTGTCATGCCCGGACAGGGCCTTGGTCGCCGAGTTCATGTCGCGCCGGTAGGCCGTCAGCACCTCGGCGCGGCCGGTCTCGGGCAGGGCGTTCCAAAGGCAGTCGCCGGGCGAGGACGGGGGCGTCGCCGGTTGGGTGGGCGGCGTCTGGGCCATCGCCCCTTGCGACCAGCCGGCGATCGTCGCGACGGCCACGGCCGCCAGCATTCTGAACGTCATCCTCAATCCCCCGAGGTCGTCCTTAAGGTCGCATCGACTTAAGCTCGACTTTAAGTCGAGATCGTGACGGGCGTTTCCTTCGTCGGCGAACCCGCCTAGGAAGGGCCGATGCCGACCGGACCCGACATGATGCTGGAAGCCGCCTGCGGACCGGGACCGGTCTGCGGGGTCGACGAGGCCGGCCGTGGTCCGTGGGCCGGGCCGGTCAGCGCCGCCGCCGTGATCCTCGATCCGGCCCGCGTGCCCAAGGGCCTCGACGACTCCAAGAAGCTCTCGGCCAAGGCCCGCGCGGCCCTGGAGCAGGAGATCAAGGAGATGGCGGTCGCCTGGTGCGTGGGCATGGCCAGCGTCGAGGAGATCGCGCAGCTCAATATCCTGCACGCGGCGGGCCTGGCCATGCGCCGCGCGGTCGAGGGCCTGTCGGTGACGCCGAGCTTCGCCCTGGTAGACGGCAACTATCGCTTCGTGCTGCCGTGCGAGGTCAAGACCGTGGTCAAGGGCGACAGCCTGTCGTGCTCGATCGCGGCGGCCTCGATCCTGGCCAAGGAAGCCCGCGACCGCATCATGGTCGAGATGGACGCGGTCTATCCCGGCTACGGCTTCGCCGGCCACAAGGGCTATCACGCCCCGATCCACCTCGAGGGCCTGCGCAAGCTGGGCCCCTCGCCGATCCACCGCCTGGGCTGGGCCCCGGTGAAGCTGGCGCTGGCGGGCGAACTGGGCGACGACGCCTAGGTCCGGCCGGCGGTCGCGGCCAGGGCCGCGTTGCAGGTCTTCCAGCGCGGCGACCTGGGCGTGACGACCAGTTTCAGGGTGTTGTGGTCGGTGATCAGCACGTCGCCGCTGACCGGGAACGGGCCGAAGAGTTTGGGCAGGTTCGCCGGAGCGAAGCCCTCCCCGCCGCGAACCCGCAGCACCTCGCCGTCGGCGTCCAGCGTGAACAGGCCGTCCTTGGCGCGGACCAGCGCCAGCCGCTGCTGCGGCAGTTCGAATATGTCCAGGTCAAGCGAGCCGCCGGTGACGAAACGGGCGTCTACCTTCCGCAGGCGTCCGGCGGCCGTGAGCTCGAACAGCCCCCGATCCGATATCACATAGGTGCGGTCCAGCGAGGCCAGGCGAACCACCTCGGGATGCCGGCCCAACTCGGCCTTCGAGCTTTGGGGGATCGGCGTCAGGGCGCCCCGCCGATAGAGGGCCAGCCCGTCGTCGCCACGGATTACGAGGCCCTCACCGCCGGTCAGGTCATAGGCGCGCGCCAGCGGGTTCGACGCGGGCCAGGCGGGGGCGTCCATGGGAACGAACCGTTGGTCGACCAGTCGTTGCCAGCCGAGCGGCGCCGAGGGCCGGACGCGGCCGAAGCGGATGACGTCGCCGGTGGTCGGCGAGGCGACGGTCCACCAGCCGCCGGGGTCCTGCTCCTCGTCGTGGATTCCCGTCACGTCGACGATCGCGGCGCGGCGGGACGAGGCCGCGTCTGGCGACAGGACGAGGACCAGGTGGTCCGTGTAGGTGGAGATCAGGGCCACGCCCGCCTTCGGTACGGGCCGGACGTCCACGATCCTGTCGTCCGGTCGCCAGCGCTCGGGCCGCAGGCGGCCGGCCTTGCGCCAGGCGCCGTCGGTGTAGCGGACGGCCAGTGCGCCGTCCTGGCCTTCGAACAGCGCCGCGCCCAGGCCGGGCAGATCGTGGATGTCGATGACGCCGGAGACGCCCGCGGCCTTCAGGCTCTCCTGTTCGGGCCAGGGCGCGACGGCGTCGCCACGGACCTGGTGGATCTGGCCCTTGCGCAGCACCAGGGTCAGGTCGGCGTCCGCGATCCGGCGGATGACGGGGCCGCCGGGGAGGGTCTGGTCGCCGAGCTTGGCGATCGGGGCGAAGGCGCCCGCGCCGGCCGCCCGGGCCAGGACCACGTCGCCTCGCATGCCGACCACGCGATCCGGCGAGGGTTCATGGACCATCTCCAGATCGAACAGGGCGTTGGGCGTCGGTCCCGGATAGGGGACGTAGCGGCCCTCGGCGTTGATCGTCCACTCCCCGCCGCGATTGTAGGGACGGATCCATGGCTCGTCGGAGCCCGGGATCAGACGCACCTCGCCTACCATGCGGTAGGCCGCATCGACGTCGGCCTTGGTCGGGCGGCCGTCCCGCACCGGCATGGCGCAGAAGCGGTCCGACCAGGCGCTTGCCGGCCGGGTCGGTGCGATGGAGGGGACCTCGGGCTCGGGCGGAGCGGCCTTCTTCGGCGTGCAGGCGCCAAGGGCCAGGACCGCCGCCAGCATCGTCCATCGGTTCATCGGCCCCCGCCCCCTCGGTTCAGTCCGCCGCCTCCCAGGCCGCCAGAGCCCCAAGGGCGCGGAGGCGTGAGAACAGGCGCTTGAGATTGGCGCGATTGGCGTCGGCCATAGCTGACAGCCTGGGCAGCGCTTCGGCGGGCGCGGTCGCCACCCAGCCGTCGCCGCGCCGCAGGGCGTAGCCCTGGACCTGCAGGCCGTTGAGGTGGCGGCGGACGGTCTCGGCCGGCACGCGCAACGAGCGGGCCAGGGCCGCCGTGCGGGCCGGGCGGCCGGCGTCGGCCGGGGCGGCCGCCCAGCCGGGCAAGTCGTCGGCCGGCAGGTCCTCGATGTTGCTCACCACCAGTTCCAGCAGCACGCGGCTGGCGACCAGGTTCTCGGTCAGGGCGATCAGGTCGTTGCAGGCCCGCAGCACGTATTCCGACAGTGCCCAATTCATGGCCCGCAGCGGCGGTTCCTCGCTGGCCGCCGGGGCGGAGGCGGGTTCGACGGGCAGGGCCCCGATCGCCTTCAGGTCCCGATGAAAGCGGCGGGCGCGGGCCTGGCGGCCCCGCATCTCGGCCAGGTAGACGTCGGTGGTCACCGCGCTGTTAGGCACGACGACGCCGTTGGGGCCGACCACGCAATGGCCTTCGCGGGCCAGGCGCAGCACCCGGCGGCGCACGGTCTCGAACGGCAGCCGCAGCGACTGGGCGACGGCGTTGACGCTGACCGGCCGCCGCAGGTCGTCGGGCGTGGATTGCGCCGCCCGGCCATAGGCCTCCATCAGCGCCGGGTCGCGCGTCACCGGGGCCATGTTGGCGTCGAGGGCGGCGGTCAGGATCCAGGCGTCGAGCAGGTCGCGGTCGCCGCGGGTGATCTCGATGGTGTCGCGCACATAGGTCAGCGAGGCGCGGAGCTCCTCGCCGAGCCGTCGCGCCGACGGGGACGCGGGGGTGCGGGATGTCGCCGGCGGGTCAAGCATCGACCGATGAGAGCAAGCGGACGGAGCCGGCGCAAGAGCCGCGGCCGCACAGAATGGGTAGCGAGACCGGTATTTTTCTCAAGCGAGCGCCGCTTACAGTCCGCGCCGTCCGATTGCGGCCGCCCTCGGGGGAGAGCGGGCCGCGAGCCGTTCGTGATCCGGCTGGGGGGCTGGAGGCAAACGGGGGGAGCGGGAAGCGTGCGGGGGCGCGCCTCCCGCTCCTGGGACGCTCCCGGCGGCCCGCTAGCGCCGCCGTGTCGCCAGGGCCCAGGCGGTCACCGCGACCGACACGCCCAGCGCCGCCGCCCCGATCCAGTCCCAGGCGCCGTCGTCGAGCAGCGCCGCCACCAGACCGAACAGGCTGAGCGCCGCCACCGCGAGCGGGATGCGGAACACCTGCCAGAGGGAAAGATGCGGCCGGCTCATCGCGCGCTCCCGCGCTTGACCAGCCACAGATAGACGCCCGAGCCCAGGATCACGATCGTGGCGATGTCGAGCAGCGCCCAGAGGATCTTCAGCGGCAGGCCGCCATAGTCGCCGAAGTGCAGGGGCTGCGACAGCGACAGGGTCTTCACGTACCAGGGCGTGGGGGCCACGGCCGACAGCTGGCCGGTGCGGGCGTCGATCAGCGCCGGCGTGGTCAGGTGCGCGGTCAGCGGCGTGTCGCCGTGGAAGAACACCGCGTAGTGGTGGTCGGTCGAGTAGGACGAGCCGGGGAAGGCCACGAACTGCAGCTGCTTGCCCGGCAGGGCCAGCTTGGCGCGCTCGACGGCGGCCGCCAGCGAGCTGCGCTCGTTCGACGGCGCGGGCTTGTCGTAGGCCTGGGTCAGCTCCTTCAGCGCCGTGTTCTTCCAGTAGTCGATGATCGGCGTGGCCAGGGTGTTGACCACGCCGGTGACGCCCACGACCAGGAGCCAGGCCAGGGTCACCGCGCCCAGGAGGTTGTGATAGTCGAGCCAGCGGGTGCGGGCGGCCTTGCGGGCCCGCACCGCGCCGAACGGCAGCTTGCGCATGAACGGGGCGTACAGCACCACGCCCGACACCAGGGCGATCACCAGCAGCAGGCCCATGGCGCCCAGGAACAGCATGCCCGGCAGGCCCAGGAACATGTCGGTGTGCAGCTGGAGCAGGAACTCCATCACCGGATGGCCGGCGACCGACGGCGCGGGATCGCCGCTGGTCTGGTCGATCGGCTGGAAGCTGTAGCCGGTCTTGCCTGGCGTCAGGGTGGTGACGTTCACCACCGGCCGCTCGACGTCGAAGCTCATGAAGGCGGCGACCTCGCCCGGCTTGCGGGCCAGCGCCGTCTCCAGCACCTGGTCGAGGCTGAGCTTCGGGCCGTCCGGATGGGCCGGCGTCCACGCCTGGCGCATCGCGACCTCCTCGATCTCGTGGGTGAACACGAGCGGCAGGCCGGTGACGCACAGCATCAGCAGGAACAGGGTCGAGACCAGGCTCGACCACTTGTGGACCCACGACCAGGCGCGAAGCGTCGACGACTTCATCGGGCCTTAGAAGTCCGTGGTGACCGACAGGCGCAGGGTGCGCGGGGCGCCCAGCGTCAGGTAGTTGGCGCCGGGATAGCCCCCGACGGCCACCCACTGGTTCTTGTCGGCCAGGTTCTCGACGCGGGCGCGCAGGGTGATCGGGCGATCGGCGGCCTCGAAGGCGTAGCGCACGCCGGCGTCGAAGCGGGTCCACGAGCCCAGCTTGACCGTGTTGGTCGCGTTGGCGGCCTGCGAGCCGGTGTAGACCGCGCGGCCCTCCAGGGTCAGGCCCGCCAGCGCGGCGACGTCGTACTCGACGTTGAGGTTGGTCTGGAACTCGGGCGCGCCGATCGGGGCCTTGCCTTCGACCGAAGCGTCCAGGGCCCGCTCGACCTTGGCGTCCAGCCAGGTCGCGCCGCCGATCAGGCGCAGGCCGGGGGTCAGCTCGCCATAGGCGGTCAGCTCGACGCCCTGGTTCTTCTGCTCGCCGCCAGCGCCGTAGGTGCGGCTGGCGACGTCGAAATACTCGCTGGGCTGAGTGGTGCGGAACAGGCTGATCGTACCGCCGAACGAGCCGGCGTCGTACTTGGCGCCCAGCTCGGTCTGCTCGCCGCGGAAGGGCGACAGGATCTCGCCGGCGTTGGCCACGGCCACGCCGTTGACGGCGCCGGGGGCGGTCTTGCCGGGGATCAGGGCCTCGGCGTAGTTGGCGTAGAGCGAGATCTGGCCGCTGGGCTTGTAGACCACGGCCACGGCGGGGGTGGTGGCGTCGCCGTCATAGGCGCCGTTGCGGACGCCGGTGTTGTAGTCGTACGAGCGGGTCTCGATCTCCTGGTAG